>JBARDN010000077.1:0-13134 GCA_049795175.1 Binataceae bacterium (SeqCode)
CGGTCGGCGCGGGCGCGATGTGCGTGATCGCGCCGTACGCGATCGAAAACTTGCAGATCGACGGATACGACGTGGTCGTCAACCGGCCCAAGACCGCGGCCTATCGCGCGCCGGGCGCGACCAACGCGGCGTTCGCGTCGGAAACAATAATCGATGAGCTGGCCGATAAGTGCGGAATCGATCCAATCGATTTCCGGATCAAGAATGGGGTCAAGGAAGGCTCGGCGCAAGTCGTCGGTCCTCCGTTCAAGCGGATCGGATTTATCGAAACCTGCGAAGCGATCAAGAACAGCGATCACTACAAGTCAAAGCTGACCGGCAAGAACCGCGGACGCGGCGTCGCCACCGGCTTCTGGTTCAACGCCGGGATGCAATCCTCGGCGACGGTGAATATCCATACTGATGGCACTGCGAGCGTCGTCACCGGCTCGGTCGATATCGGCGGCTCGCGCGCTTCGATGGCGATGATCACCGCGGAGGTTCTGGCACTACCGATCACCGACGTGCGCCCTCTCGTCGCCGATACCGACTCGATCGGACATACCGACGTGACCGGCGGCAGCCGGGTGACGTTCGCAACCGGGATGGCGGTGTATGAGGCCGCGCAGGACGCGATCAAGCAGCTCACGGAACGCGCGGCGAAGGTCTGGGAGATCAAACCCGACCAGATCGAATTTCGCGACGGCGCGTTCCACTCCAAGGGCGGCGACAAACCTCCGATGGCGATCAAGGAACTGGCCAAGCGCCTGGCGCGCACCGGGGGACCGATCACGGGCCGCGCCAGCGTCAATGCGCGCGGCGTCGGACCCGCGTTCGCCGCGCTGTGCGTCGATGTGGAAGTCGATCCCGACACTGCGAAGGTCAAGCTCCTGCGATGCACTGTCGCGCAGGATGCCGGCCGGGCGATTCATCCGAGCTACGTCGAAGGCCAGATGCAGGGTGGCACCGCGCAGGGACTCGGCTGGGCGCTCAACGAGGAATATTTTTACGACGACAAGGGAACCCTGCGGAACACGGGTCTGCTCGACTACCGGATGCCGACCTGCCTCGATCTGCCGATGATCGAAACCATAATCGTCGAGGTTCCAAACCCCGGCCATCCGCTGGGCGTGCGCGGCGTCGGCGAGGTCTCGATTGTGCCGCCGCCGGCCGCAGTCGCCAACGCGATCTTCGACGCGGTGGGTGTCAGGATGACGGAGACTCCGATGTCGCCGCCGAAGCTGATGAAGGAAATTCTGAAAAAGCGCGCGGCGGACAACGCTCAATCCGCGGCCGCCGATTGATTGAAACTGATTGAAGCTCTGGAACGGGGCCGGGCCGATTCGGTCCGGCTCCGTTTTTTTTGCGATGCCCACCGCGATAATTCCCGCACTGCTGCGCAAGCTGACCGCCGGCCGTGAACGAGTGGCGGTCAAGGGCCGCAACGTGCGCGAACTAATCGCCGATCTCGAGCGGCAATTTCCCGGACTTGCAGATCATCTGCTCGACGCGGGCGAGATCAAACCGTCGATCGCAATTTCAATCGACGGTGAGATTGTGCCGGGCGGTGTGCTCGAACCGGTCGGAGAAAACAGCGAGGTGCATTTTCTGCCGGCCCTCGGCGGAGGCGCGTGAGCTTCGGGGCGGCGCTAGCCGAGCCGCGACGCAGGGATGATCGGTGCGGAGGGTCGCCTGGAGTGGACCATTTGCGGTCACGATGCACTCAAGCTGCCAATTAGCGCTGTCAGGACTAACTAAGTTACAGCTTTAGCTTGCCATGCCTTCATTATTTTTCATTGCAACACCGCGCCAGTCGCGTAGAATGTGGCTGCTGGCCGGGGTTTGCCCCCCTTTTCCCGGTTGGCTACGGGTCAGGCGGAGCAATTCGTCTGGCCCTATTTTTTGCAAAATAAATCCGGCGCGGGGTGTGATCACGCGCCGGATTTCAATTCTTCAAATGCTCTGAACCGCCGTTCGAACCGGCCAAATGATCGTTCAGCACGCGCGTTCCCAAAGAGCGCTCAGCTCATGAAAACTTCGCGCACGTGATTGGTGTCGTTGTATTCGCGCGCCAATGCAATCCGGTCGCCCTCGAAACGAAAATAAAAATGGTACCGGTTCTGATATTTCTTGCCGTTGGCCGCGACCGTGTCCGACTCGGCCTGGATCGCGACGTGCGGCCCTTCGGAGATCGTGGTGTGGAACTTCAGGTTGAGCCCATTGGGAAACATCGCCTTGAGCGTCGCCGGCATCGCCTTGAGGAACGCCGCCTTGCCGCGAATCGCGTTCACGCCCGGCAACCGACTCATCATCTCGAACTCGAAATCGTCGGTGATCATATTGTCGAAATCTTTCGGATCGGGCTTCTCGAAACCCTTGAGGAATGCCAGTGCGCGCTCTTTCTGTCCTGCTGAATCCATCGACGGCCTCCAACTGTGCTGATCCGGTTTGACGCTTAGCGCTTCGCCTTGCGGTACACCAGAACCGAGCACGGCGCGTTGCGCGCGATCTTCTCGGCGACTGACCCGATTGTCAGGAACTCCGCGCCGGTGTGTCCGTGCGTGGCCAGCATGATCAGATCGATCTGGTTCTCCTCCGCATACTCGCACAGCCTGACCACCGGCGGGCCGGTAAGCACTGCCGTGACAATCTTGGGCGAATTGCCGAAGTCGTCCTTCCTGATCCGCAGGAGCTCTTCTTCGGTTCCCTCGGCAATCGAGGCCTCGCGGGTTATCTCGGTGGACCGCTGCTCGAGAAAGCTGTGATGCACCGCCACTACATTTACGATATGCATCTCGGCATTGAGCTCGCTGGCGAGTTCCCACGCCGAGCGCATCGCTTCCTTCGAGTTTTCCGAAAAATCGATCGGTGCAAGCACCTTCTTTACGTTTTGAATCATCGCTGCCTCCGGAACCCTTGCAATTATCACGGCTCTCGCGCGGGCTGCAAACCCTTGCGCTTGTGTGCAATCATCGCGGCACGAGAACCCGCGCAAGCGGCGCGGCCGGGAGTCAATTCTGATGCAGGCAACCATTTTCCACGGACCCCGCGACGTGCGCGTCGAGCGCGTCGCCGATCCTGAAATCCAGTCGCCCTCCGACGCGATCGTGCGTATCACGCGCGCCGCGATCTGCGGCTCCGACCTCCACGCCTACCACGGCCAGATGCCGGTCGAGCCCGGCTTCGTGCTGGGACATGAGGGCGTGGGCGTGGTCGAGGAAGTCGGCAAAGGCGTAACCCAGCTTCACAAGGGGCAGCGTGTCGTGGTCTCGGGACTGGTCGCCTGCGGCAACTGTTTCTATTGTCGGCGCGGCCAGCCCTCGCAGTGCGCTGTGGCCGGTTCCGCGGTTTTCGGCTACGGCAAGAACGCGGCCGGCAAGCTCGGCCATCTGGGCGGCGAACAGTCAGAGGCAATCCAGGTTCCGCTGGCTGATTACACCTGCTATCCGCTTCCGGAAGGAGTTGACGACGACGCCGCGGTATTTCTGGCCGATATATTGCCGACCGCATTCTTCGGCGCGCTCAACGGCGAGATTCGCCCCGGCGACACGGTCGCGATCTTCGGATGCGGCCCGGTCGGGCTGTGCGCGATCCTGGCCGCGCACTTATTCGGTCCGGCCGAAGTAATCGCAGTCGACAGCGTGCCCTATCGGCTCGAGCTTGCGCGCAAGCTCGGCGCGACTCCCGTCACCCTCGCCGAGGCCAAGCAAAAGATTCTCGACCGCACCGACGGCCGCGGCGCCGACGTCACGATCGAGGCGGTCGGAAACCAGGGCGCGCTCGACGCGGCGTTTGAAAACGTGCGCGGCGGCGGCACCGTGTCGATGATCGGCGTACTTGGCCAGCCGACTTACAACTTCCCGATGATGCTGGCGTTCCAGCGCGACTTGACCTTTCGCGTCGGCCTCGCCAATATCCGCGCGCACATCCCTCAGCTCGCAACGCTGATCGAGCATCACCGGATCGATCCGCGACCAATCATCAGCCACACCCTGAAGCTCGAGGAAACGCCGCGCGGCTACCAGATTTTTGCCGCACGCACCGAAGGCGCGATCAAGATATTGATTAAACCCTAGCGCGCCGTCTCAAAAGAGAATTCAAACCACAGGAATTACGAGGCATTCAATGGCGGACGAACTCATCAAGATAAAAGTCGAAGGCGAAATCGCATATCTCGGGCTCAACCGTCCCGACAAGCGCAACGCAGTCAGCGGCGCGATGCTCGAGGCGTTGCCGCACGCGCTGCAGGAAGTCAATCGGCCCGAGGTCCGCGCGATCATTCTCTACGGCGAGGGTCAGGTCTTCTCCGCCGGAATCGATTTCACTTCGCTCGCGAACGATACCGGTGCAAGCGGCGGCTCCGGCGGCGGTCCCGACCTTGCCCGTTTCCGCCACTTCGTCGGCGAGTCGCAGGCCGCTCTGTCACGGATGGAATCGATCGAAAAGCCGGTCATCGGCGCGCTGCATGGTTATGCCGGCGGACTCGGCCTCGAAATCGCGCTCGCCTGCGACGCGCGAATAGCAGCCAAAGGCACGCGCCTCGGGATGCCGGAAACGCGCATCGGCCTTGTCCCCGACGTCGGAGGCACCACGCGCCTCACCCGCACCGTCGGCTATGCACTCGCCAAGGAACTGATCATGACGGCAAGGCTGATCGACGCCGACGAAGCTTTGCGCATCGGTCTGGTAAATCGCGTCGTCGAGCCGGGAAAGCATCTGGCCGCCGCCGAGGACCTCGCGCGTGAGATCGCGCGCAACGCGCCGGTCGCGGTGGGTCTGGCCAAGCGCATCATCGATCGCGGCCACAGCCTCGACAAGCAGACCTTCATGGAACTCGAAGTCCTGGCGCAGAGCTCGCTCCTGACCACCGAAGATTTCCGCGAAGGCGCCCGCGCCCTCGCCGAGCGCCGCGACCCAAAGTTCAAGGGCAGATAACACAACGGGGTGTTCGCCCGCGGCCGCGAAGCTCACGCATTTCGTAGGACGGCTCGGAAGCCGCCCGCCTTCGCGAGGCTGTCGATAAACGCATGGCGTTCGCACTAATCGCTTCGCGGAGATCCTTCGCCTACGGCTCAGGATGACGGATAAGAGCTGTCGCTCTGTTCGATCGCGAAACAGCGCGAGGAGTTGACGCTGGATGTAGTGCGAGGCTAGGAGTCGAGAGGTTGGAATTTCAATCCAGGAAGATGAAGGAGGCATGCGATGCCTGTCGATGAAGCAAAGCTTCAGCAAATGCTCGGCAAGATGCTCGGCGAGGTTGGGGCCGCGATGGCTATCGGCCTGGTCCTGCTGGGCGACAAGTTTGGATTGTACAAAGCGCTCGCGGCCAACGGCCCGCTGACCTCCGATGAGCTCGCATCGCGTACTGGCACCGCGCCGCGTTACGTGCGCGAGTGGGCGGCGGCGCAGGCGGCGGGCGGTTATATAAATTTCGACGCCGCGAAGGAGCGATATTCAATCTCGCCTGAGCAGGCGCTGGTCCTCGCCGACGAGAACGGTCCCGCATTTTTCCCCGCGATGTTCGAGATTGCCGCCGCCGCCGCGCGCGACCTTCCCAAGCTCGAAGTGGCGTTCAAAACCGGTGGCGGAGTTGGATGGCATGAGCACGATGCCTGCCTGTTTCGCGGCACCGAGAGATTTTTCCGTCCCGGCTACGCGATGCATTTAGTGTCGGAATGGATTCCGGCACTTGACGGCGTCAAGGAAAAGCTCGAACGCGGCGCGCAGGTCGCCGACGCCGGATGCGGTCATGGTGCATCGACCATTTTGCTGGCGCAGGCGTTTCCGAAGTCGAAATTCTCAGGCTTCGATTATCATGAACCTTCGCTGGTGCGTGCGCGCGAGTTGGCGCGCGAGGGCGGAGTCGCCGACCGGGTCACCTTCCAGCGTGCGTCGGCGAAGGAATTTTCCGGCTCCTACGATTTGGTTGCGTTCTTCGATTGCCTGCACGACATGGGCGATCCGGTCGGAGTCGCCGCGCACGTCAAGTCAACTTTGAAATCGGGCGGGACGTGGATGATCGTCGAGCCTTTTTCCAGCGATCGAATTGCGGAAAATATGAATCCGATCGGCCGAATCTTTTATTCGGCATCGACGCAGATTTGCGTACCCGCGTCATTGTCGCAGGAAGTCGGGCTGGCGCTCGGCACTCAGGCCGGTGAAACCAGACTGCGCGAAGTAATAAAGAGCGGAGGATTCTCGAGTGTGCGCCGCGCCACCGCAACTCCATTCAACCTGGTGCTGGAAGCGCGTCCCTGAGTCTGATTTGCGAGCGCCGCGATCGCGCAAAATCTCAGCGTGATGCAGTCTCGGAGGGCACGAACTGCGCGAGCCATCGGTTCTGAAACTGCAACCACGCCTCGATCCGCAGATGCGCCTGCGCGACCGTGGCGGCATTGGCGGGATCGCGGCTCAAATCGTGACGCTCCTTGGGATCGGTGGCGAGGTCGTACAGTTCGCTGCGATTCGAATCGTAGTTGTAGATGTACTTCTCGTTTCCCTCGATAAGTCCGAACCTGAAGTCGCTATCGGAAGCGAACATGTAAGCGCGCGCCGGAGGCGGTCCCGAGAGCAGGCTTTGACCCTGCCATTGGGCCGGCTCCGCGATGCCAAGTAAGTCGAGCAGGGTCGGCGCGATATCGATCTGGCGCGCTAGCGAGTTCACCACGCGAGGTTGCGGAAACATTTTTCGGTTAACGATCAGCAGGGGGATGTGCACCTCTTCATCATAAACTGAAAATCCATGCGCCAACTGGCCATGTTCGCCGAAAGCCTCCCCGTGATCACCGCCGATCACCAGCAGCGTATTGTCGGCGAGTCCGTTTCGCTCCAGAGCCGCCGCGAGCTGCGCAATCAGATCGTCCGCGGCAAGAATCCCGTTCAGATAGCGATTGAGATGCCGGTTGCTGACTTGGAAATCACGGCGAACCGCGGCCGGGTACGGATTGTGCGTATCAACCGTCCATAGGGTCAGAAAAAACGGATGCGAAGGATCTTTTTTGATCCATTTCATCGCGGCTGGAAGCAACTCGGCATCCATCGGACGGTCGTAGGTGCGTGGCTCGTCGATAATTTGCTGGAAACCGCGCCGACGCAGAAACTCAGCGTCGTTGTCGTATTCAAGGTCACCCAGCCTGATGAAAGCGCTACGGTATCCGTGTTGGTCAAGAATTGCGGGCAGGCTTGGCAGCGTCAGGTCGGGATTGCGGCGCGTGAGCGTGAAAAAATCATGTTGCGGATAGATCGAACAGAACAATGCGGCCATCGCCGACGACGACATCGCCTGCGAAACGTACATGCGATTGAACAGCAATCCGTGGCGCGCAAGTTGAATCAGGTAAGGGCTGTCGGCATACGGAGCGCCGGTGAGCTGCAGGCGTTGCGCACCGACCGACTCCATCATCACCATCAACACGTTCATCGGTTTCGCCGTGGTGGCTTTGACCGACGTGATAGCGCCGCTTGCGGTAGCTCGCTCTCCGAACGGTAGAAAGTCTGCTCGAAAAGCGGCGGGAGTTTTATCGACGGCGATCGGCCGCGCACGCACTATCGAAGATACCAGCGCCCATTCAGGATTCGCCGAAGCCGCTACGGCCATCGAACCCAGGCGATAGCTGATGAACATGTGCGAAACGATCGCGAAGACCACTATCACCGCGACGGCCGTTCGTGACATGAAAGCGTCGCTGATGCGGGCAAGCAGGTGCGGCGCCAGCCGTATCCAGCACTGCGCCAGGACGATAACGACCAGCAGCGAAATGACCGTTGCGGCGCCCGCCGTCGAAAGCGCCTCCGACACCGTGCCCTGAACCCCGCCCAAGTTGCCCGATATCTCGATTAACTGCACGGTTACGGGCTGGAGAATGTAGGAAAAGACGATGACGTGCAGGCCGGCGATCGCCGCGGCGAGCAGGCATAGCGACCATCCTGCAATCCTTGCCGTCCGTCGCGCCCACGCGGTACTGGCTCGTCTAATGAAAAAGACAAACGCCCACGCGAGCAGCGATACAAACAGCAAGTCCTGGTAACTGATAATCGGCAGCAGCCACAAAAGCTTAAGGTGCCCGCCCAGGATCATCAGCCTGGCCATCAGGATCAGAACTGCCAGCCCGAGGTATGCGGCGATCAGATCGTCGCCGTCGCGGCGCCGAACCGCCTCACCCCCTGCCCCGCTTTCACCACCGGCCGATCGCGGCCGGTGCTCCGCCCCCGAGGTCGCCATAACTTAAAGTATGACAATCCAGCTTATTGTTAACAATAGGGGGTCGCCGCTTTTGCCCAGCGCGCCCGTTTGCTCACGCGCAGGCATCTCTAGCGGCGCCAGGGTGCGGGAAATTCGGCGCGTTCGAGGAAGCGCACGTAGTCGGCCAGGATTTCCGCATGATCGAATGCGAGCGGCGTGGGCGGATTGCGCGGGTCGCATAGCGCGGCGTTTTTTGCGTCGTCGTCGCCGCGAGGCGTGCCGCTTGCGCGCGCGACGTACACCACCGTGATTGTCTGCCCGCGCGGATCGCGTTCCGGACGCGAATAGACGCCCAGCAACGCGCGAATCTCGACCTCGAGCGAGATCTCCTCACGCGCCTCGCGCACCGCGGCCTGCTCGACGGTCTCGCCAAAATCGACAAAGCCGCCGGGAATCGCCCATCCGAGCGGGAAATTGCGCCGCTCGATGAGCACAATCTTGTCACCGATTTCGGCGATCACATCGGCGGCAATCGGTGGACACTGCGGACGCGGCATAGCCGAAGTTTATCACTCGGGCATTGAGAGCGCATTTGATTCCCTCTCGAGGCGGCCGATTTTCTCTCGTACCCCCGATGGTGTCATCCTGAGCCGCAGGCGAAGGAGCGCTCTACTCTGATCCGCCCGCGCAAACGGATGGACGCTTGGCGTCAGCCGGCGAGACGCCGGCTGCTACTGGCGCAAAGGCGACCGCGCCGCGCATCTGAGCGGTTGACAAGCATCGGCGCGGCACACAAAGTTCGATTCCATCATGCGAGTTGCACGTCTTTACGATTTCGGCGATATCCGGGTCGAAGAAGCCCAGCGCCCAGAACCCGGTCCCGATGAGATCGTGGTCCGCGCCACCGCCTGCGGCATCTGCTCCGGCGATATCATGCCCTGGTACATCAGGCGCAAGGCGCCGCTGGTGCTCGGACACGAACCTGTAGGTGTGGTCGAGGCGGCAGGCGCGGCGGTGCGCGGCTTCAAGCCGGGCGACCGCGTTTTCGCGCATCATCATGCGCCCTGCTTCCAATGCGCCGCATGCCGGCGCGGCGAGTACGTGCAGTGCCCCACCTGGCGAGCGACCAATCTGCGCCCGGGGGGGATGGCGGAATATTTCCTGGTCGAGGCGCCCAACCTGCGCGACACCCTGAAGCTTCCCGACCAGATCGACGACGCTAACGGCGTGCTGATCGAGCCGGCCGCGTGCGTGGTCAAGTCGCTTGCGCGCTCGGGCCTCAAGCGCGGCGAATCGATCCTGATAATCGGGCTCGGAATCATGGGTATGATGCACGTGAAGATCGCGCGCGACCTGGGAGCGGGATTTATCATCGGCGCCGACCTGTTCGAGCGGCGCGCCATCCGCGCCCGAGAGCTCGGCGCCGACGCCGGGATCATGGTGGTGGGCGACAACCTGGCCGAACAGGTGCGCGAGGTCACGGGCGGCGCGATGGCCGACGTGGTGATCGTCGGGCCCGGCACCAGCAGGGCGATCGCCACCGGAATCGCATGCGCGGGCAAGGGCGCCACCGTGGTCCAGTTCACCGCGACGCCGCCGGAAGACGAGATGCTCGTGCGTCCGCACGATCTATATTTCAACGAGACGCGGCTGGTGCCGAGCTATTCCTGCGGACCCGATGAAACCCGCGCGGCTCTCAAGCTGGTCGAGCGCGGCGTGATCAACGCCGCCCAACTGGTGACGCATCGGTTCGCGCTCGCGCAAATCACGCAGGCATTCGCGGCCGCGCAGAGGCCCGAGTCGCTCAAGGTCATAGTAACCTTCGGCGAATAGCCCTTCGCGCAAAGAGCAAAGAAAAAGGACGGATACTTGCGTATCCGCCCTTTGCTTCAAACCGTTTAAACTAAATTACGGAGTGGCTGGCGACGCGCCTGCGTCTGGAGCTGCGGGAGGAGCGGCTGCGCCTGCATCCGCACCGCCTGCTGCCGCGCCCGAGTCGGACGCTGCTGCCGCGTGGTGATGGTGATGATAATGGCGCACTTCATGACGCGGCGCCGAGGACATCGTCTTTGCCGCGATCGCCTCTGCGCGATCCGCAGCCGCCTTAGCATCGCTGGCCGCCTGCTCGACGCGGCTGGCAGCAGCCTGGGCCGAAGCCGACGCCTGCTGAGCCTTCTGGCTCGCCGCTTCTGCGCGTGACGCGGCCTGGTCAGCGCGGTTCGCCGCGTTGACTGCGCGCTGCGCCGGATCCGGCTGGTTCGAGCAGCCCGCCACCAACGCAAGGGCCAATGCAGCCCCGGCCAGAGCAACCAGTTTCGAAGATTTTCTCATTAACCCTTCCATTTTTTCCTCCTGGAAATTGCGCGGCGTCCCGAAGTCCACAGGATCAGACAACCGCCGTACGACCTTTCATTTCTCTCACTCAACCGGAGCTTCCCAGCAACTTTACACCAAGGACTAACGCCACTGCAACGATATTCCTTTGATAAGTGCCCTAAAGAACCCCACTTTTCTTCGCTGAATTATTATAACGAATATCGCCGGGCGGTAAACCCCCGATTATCGAGCGCGCCTAGAAGTCATCGCCACCGCCGAAATCGTCCATTCCGCCCATTCCACCCATGCCGCCCATTCCACCCATACCTCCCATCCCGCCCATGCCTCCCATTCCGCCCATGCCGCCCATACCACCGGGCATCGCGGGGGCGCGCTTGGGCTTCGAGGGCGCCTCTGCAATAGCAACTTCAGTCGTCAGCATCAGCGACGCGGCGCTGACCGCGTTCTCGAGCGCGCTGCGCACGACCTTGGCCGGATCGATAACTCCGCTCGCGACCAGGTTCTCATATTCCTCGGTGCGCGCGTTGAATCCGAAGTCGCCTTTGCCTTCCTTGACCTTGTTGAGCACGACGCTGGGCTCGTGACCTGCGTTGCGCGCGATCTGGCGGAGAGGATCGCTCATCGCGGCTGCGACCAGCTTGGCGCCCTGCTTGCGCTCTTCCGGCAGACGCAGCGATTCGACCGCGCTTATCGCTCGCACCAGCGCAACGCCGCCGCCCGCGACTATTCCTTCTTCGACGGCCGCGCGCAGGGCATGGACGGCATCATCGACGCGCGCCTTGCGCTCCTTGAGCTCGACTTCGGTCGCGGCGCCAACCTTGATCACGGCAACGCCGCCGGCGAGCTTAGCCAATCGCTCCTGGAGTTTTTCCTTATCGTAATCCGAAGTGGTGTCTTCGATCTGGCGGCGAATCTGTGCGACTCGCGCTTCGATATCGGATTTTTTGCCGGCGCCGCTGATAATCGTGGTGTTATCCTTGTCGATAATCACGCGGCGGCATCGCCCGAGCAGCTTCGAGTCGATATTCTCGATCTTCAGGCCCAGCTCTTCGGCGATAACCGTGCCGCCGGTCAGAATCGCGATATCCTCGAGCATCTCCTTGCGCCGATCGCCGAAGCCGGGCGCCTTGACCGCCGCGACTTTGAGCGTCCCGCGCAGCTTGTTCACCACCAGCGTCGCGAGCGCTTCGTTTTCCACATCCTCGGCGATAATCAACAGCGGTTTTCCGCCCTGCACGATACTTTCGAGCAGCGGCAGCATCTCGCGCAGGTTCGAGAGCTTCTTGTCGTGCAGCAGGATGAGCGGCTCCTCGATCTCGCAGGTCTGCCGCTCCGGATTGGTGATGAAATAAGGCGACAGGTATCCGCGGTCGAAGCGCATCCCTTCGGAATGTTCGAGGAGCGTCTCGAGGCCGCGCGACTCTTCGACCGTGATCACGCCTTCCTTGCCGACTTTGTCCATCGCGTCGGCGACGATTTTACCGAGCTCTTCGTCGCCGTTGGCGGAAACCGTCGCGACTTGCAGCATCGTGGCGTGATCCTTGACCGGCCGCGAGCTGGCGCGTATCGCCTCGACCGCCTTTGCCGCCGCAGCTTCCATCCCGCGTTTCAGATCGATCGGCGCAAAGCCCGCCGCGAGCAGCGCAACGCCCTCGCGCACCATCGCTCGCGCGAGCACGGTTGCGGTGGTGGTGCCGTCGCCGGCGACGTCGGAAGTCTTTTGCGCGACCTCGCGAATCAGCTTCGCGCCCATGTTCTCGAACCGATCTTCGAGTTCGATTTCCTTGACCACCGAGACGCCGTCCTTGGTGACTATCGGCGCGCCGAAGCTGCGCTGGATCATCACGTTGCGCCCCTTGGGTCCAAGCGTGACGCGCGCGGCGTCGGCGACAATATTGGCTCCGGCGACGATTCCGGCGCGGGCTCGTTCGTGCAGCTCAACCGTTTTGGCTGGCATCAGATTTATTCTCCATCGAAAAGTGCATCGTGTAGTAAGTTTGGAACGCGTTCCCGCGAGCTTCCCATGCGGGCCGAATACGCGCCGATCACAAAATTAAGCAGCCACCCGCGCAATGCAAGAGTATCTCTCTTTATGTGCTCAGCCCGGCATGCAAGGATGATCTTTGGGAGGGTCATGGTGTTGGCAAAAGTATCAACCAGGCAGCTTAAATTTTCCAGACAGCTTAGATTTTCTCGCGGCTCCGCGCTGCTCGCAATCGGTTTATGCGGCGGGTTTGGCGCTGCGACGCTGGCCCCGGCTCATGCCGCATTCGCGGCCGATTTCACTCCGCAACTTCATCTCCGCCATCTGGCGCAGTCTTCTGCATCCGATGATCAGTCGGAAGTTCCTCCCGAGCAGGTCGAGAAATACATCGCGATCTACAAGGCGACGCAAGCCAACCACAGCCTTACGGTCGAGCAGGCCGCGTCTCAGCAGGGGCTGACAGTCCCGCAGTTCCGCGTACTCGAAGGCAAAATCGAGCGTAACGACGCGTTGCGCACGCGAGTTCGCAAGGCACTCAGAAACAACTCCGGCAAAACCACCCAACCCTGAAGTTCGACTAGCCCGTCGGCGCGCGCCGCGCCAGATTCATCAAATTGAAGTGGCGCAAAGTGAAGTGGCGGAAGGATTATCC
>JBARDN010000078.1:0-8514 GCA_049795175.1 Binataceae bacterium (SeqCode)
CCTAGAGCAATCGCCATGCCGCGCAGCAAACTGCCTAAAACGTTGAAGGAGTGCGTCTAACTGGTTTTTCTTCGCGCTCTTTTGCATCGGTTGTTGCGTACACGCAACCGCATTTCTGTCCCGTGTGGCTGATTTCTGTCACTAAGTTCTGTCTCGGAACTCAAGCCGGCAAGTCCGTCGGCCGACCTCGATCGCGCGGTCCTTCCTCCGGTTCAGGAGTCCAGCGCCCGCCGTGCCGGAAGGAGCAGGTCGATCCGGCATTGGTCCGCGTCGAAGCGCCAATCGCGTATGAAATGAACGTCCCCGCAAGCGAATCGCGCCGCTTTTTGCGCTCGATTCCTTGACCCTACATTGCGCCAAGATTACTTTCATCTTGTGCAGGTTCGGGAGAATCCCATGTTGGTCATCGGAAAAATTACGCCCCCCTTAAACCGGTGACGGGTACTTCGAAACCTGGCAAAAGAGGCCCCGCGCTCAACCGGCGCGGGGCCTCTTCCATTCTGCTGACGTGATCCTCGATAGTCCGCGCTGTGATTCCCACTCTCTGTTGCCGGCAAACGCTCGATGCTAGCGTGGTGTTTCTAGATCGCTTGCGATGAAGCTTTCCGAACTTGACTACGATCTTCCGCCCGAACTGATCGCGCAGAATCCGCTGACGGACCGCGACCAGGCGCGCATGCTGGTGGTCAAACGGCGCGCGACGACGCTCGCGCATTCGCGCTTCTACAAACTTGCCGATCATTTGCGCGAGGGCGACTTGCTCGTCCTCAACGATACTCGCGTGCTGCCGGCCCGCCTCTACGCGCGCAAGGAATCGGGCGGACGCGTCGAGCTGCTGCTGGTCCGTCCGGTCGAGAATCCCAAGGGTGGATGGCTCGCGCTCGCCCGGGCGCATCACAGCCTCTCTGCAGGCACGCGCCTGATGCTCGCGGACGGACGCACGCTCCGCGTTGCCACGATCTCGCCCGACCATCGCCCGGTCATCGTCTGCGACGACGGCACTCCGCTCGAGGAGGTGCTGAACACGGCCGGGATGCTTGCGCTGCCGCATTACATCCGGCGCGAGGTCGGAGCCGCCGACATCGACGATTACCAGACCGTCTATGCGCGCACGCCGGGTGCTATCGCGGCGCCGACCGCGGGACTGCATTTCACCGAGCGCGTGTTCGCCGATCTGGCCACGGCCGGAATTCGCGTCGCGCGGATCACGCTGCATATCGGTCCTGGAACTTTCGCTCCGGTGCGCGGGGCGTTGGTCGAGAGCCATTCGATGGAAGCGGAATGGTTCACGATCGACGCCGCGGCGCGAGACGCGATCGAGCACACCAAGCGCATCGGCGGCAGAATCATCGCGGTCGGGACTTCGAGCGTGCGCGCGCTCGAATCATGGGCGATCACCGCAGAGGCGCAGGGCGCAACCGGGCTCTTCATCTTTCCCGGGTTTCGCTTCAAGATTGTGGACGCGATGATCACCAATTTCCATATGCCGCGCACCACCGTGCTGGCGCTGGTGATGGCGCTGGCCGGCCGCGAGACGATCCTGCATGCGTACGACGAAGCGATTCGCCGCAAATACCGCTTCCTAAGCTACGGCGACGCGATGCTGATCCTCTGATGACGATCGCGATTCAGTACAACCTGGCCGCTTCCGACGGCCTTGCGCGCGCGGGGCAAATCGTGACCCCGCACGGCGCGATTGCGACGCCCGCATTCATGCCGGTCGGCACCCGCGCCGCGGTCAAGGCGATGGCACCCGACGAGTTGTGGGGGATGGGCTTTAGGCTGGTGCTCGCCAACGCTTATCATCTGCTGGTGCGGCCCGGACCGGAGTTGATCCATGAACTCGGCGGCGTGGCGCGCTTCATGGGATTTCCCGGCGCGATCCTGACCGACTCGGGCGGCTTTCAAGCGATGAGCCTTGCGAAGATCAACTCGATCGACGAAAACGGAATCCGGTTTCGGTCGCATCTCGACGGCGCGGCGGTGACGCTCACGCCCGAGAGCGCGGTCGCGCTGCAAGAGGCGCTCGGCTCGGACATCATGATGTCGCTCGACGAATGCACGCCGTTCCCGGCCACGCACGAGCGCGCCCTCAGATCGCTCGAACTCACCGCCCGGTGGGCTGAGCGTGGGCTGCGCGCGCGCCGGAGCGCAACCCAGGCGCTGTTCGGAATCGTGCAGGGAGGAATCTATGCCGATCTGCGGCGGACCAGCGCCGCGCAGATTACCGCGCTCGAGTTCGACGGCTATGCCGCGGGCGGGTTGTCGGTCGGCGAGCCCAAGGATGCCATGTACGAGATGGCGGCGCTTAGCGCCTCGATGCTGCCGGCGGACCGGCCGCGCTACCTGATGGGAGTCGGCACGCCCGCCGATCTGCTCGCCGCAATCGGCATGGGCTTCGATATGTTTGATTGCGTGCTGCCCACCCGCAATGCGCGCAACGGGTCGGCCTTCACCAGCGCCGGGCCTGTGTCGATCAAGCGCGCCGCCTACGCGCGCGACCAGCGTCCGCTCGACGGGGGATGCGGATGCCGCCCGTGCCGGACGCTTTCGCGCGCCTACCTGCGTCATCTATTTTTATCCGGCGAGATACTCGCGGCGCGCGCGCTAACGGAGCATAATCTCCACTTCTACGCGCGCTTGATGCAGGGGGCCCAAGCTGCTATCGCATCTCGGACCTTCGCTGCATATGCAAATTCAATGAATGCCGGCTTTGCCGCGGGCGACGCCGCACCCGAAGCCGATGGATGAGGATTGATGTTTTTCGAGGGAATCGCTTACGCACAGACCGCCGCGGCCGGCTCGGGCAATCCGAGCCAGCAGGTCTTTCTGACCACCGTCATCCCGCTCGCGCTGCTATTTGGAATTTTCTACTTCCTGCTCATCCGTCCGCAGACGCAGAAGGCCAAGCAGCATGACCGGATGCTCAAGGACCTGAAACGCAACGACGAAGTGGTGACGACCGGCGGCTTGATCGGACGGATCCACGAGCTCGGCGACAAGGTCGTGACCCTCGAGATCGCGAACAACGTGCGCGTGCGGGTCGAGCGGCCGCAGATCGCGTCGCTTTCGACCACCGGCAAGACGGCAAAAAAAGACTGAATGAAGCGCGCGGCCGCATGCCGGCGCTTCATCGCAAGGTGATAACTAAATTCCGTGGAAGCACAATCTTTCGCACCCATCCTGATTCTGCTCGCGATTAGCGTCGCGTTTCTCTACCTCCACTTCACCGGCGGCAGCGGTCTTACGCGCATGTACCTGGCCGCACTGCTGGTCATCGTGGCGGTCGTCATCATGCTGCCCAGCTTGAATGTTTCGCTGCCCGATTGGTGGACCGGATGGATTGGCGGGACCAAGATTCAGCTCGGACTCGATCTGCAGGGCGGGACTCATCTGCTGATGGAAGTGAAGCTGGACGAAGCGGTCAAGACCCAGCTCCGCCGCCGTGCCGACGATATCAAGCGCGAGCTCAAGGACAACAAGCTCGACCTTACCGGTATCTCGCAGGACGCGAGCGGCAACCCGGTGGTGAAGCTCAAGAGCAGCGACGAGCGCAGCGCATTCCTGGACCTGATGTCGAAATCGTTCCCCGACCTGATCGTGTCGAGCGTCGCCGACCCGAGCGGGCCGGCCTATAGTGTCGCTTTTCGGCCGCGCGATTTGCAGCAGGTCAGGTCCAATGCGATGGACCAGGCGCTCGAAACCATCCGCAATCGAATCGATCAATTGGGAGTGCGCGAAACCACCGTGCAGAAGGAGGGCGAGGACGATATCCTGGTCCAGCTTCCCGGTATCCAGGATCCGGAACGCGCCAAGGAGCTGATCGGCAAGACCGCGGTGCTCGAGTTCAAGCTGGTCGATAGTACCCACAGCGTGCAGGACGCGATCCAGAACGGACCGCCGCCCGGTGACGAGATTTTATACGGCCCAGTCGATCGCGGCGGGAAGACTCCGTACCTGGTCGAGACTCCCGTGCTGGTCAGCGGTGACGTGGTGACCGACGCGAGCGTGCGTCCGGGCGGACGCCTCGAGGGTCCCTACGTGTCGGTCGATCTCGACGCGCGCGGCGCGCAAATCTTCGACACGATCACCGCGGAGAACGTCGGCCGCGAACTCGCGATCATCCTGGACGGCACGGTCTATTCCGCTCCGGTGATCAAAGAACGAATTCCCGGCGGCCATGTGCAGATCACCGGCCGCTTCTCGTTCGAGGAAGCGCACGACCTGGAAATCGTGCTGAAATCCGGCCGGCTGCCCGCGCCAGTCGAGATCCAGGAGGAGCGCACAGTAGGACCGTCGCTCGGCCGCGACTCGATCAGGCAGGGCGAGATGAGCTTCGTGATCGGCGCGGCCGCGGTTCTGATCTTCATGGCGTTCTATTACAGCGGCGCGGGAATTCTGGCCGACTTCGGGCTCTCGTTAAATATCCTGCTGCTGGTCTGCGTGATGGCCGCGATGCAGGCGACGCTGACACTTCCTGGAATCGCGGGAATCGTGCTGACACTTGGTATGTCGGTCGATGCGAACGTGCTGGTCAATGAACGAATGCGCGAGGAGCTTCGCAACGGCAAGACCACGCGTGAAGCGGTCAAGCTCGGCTATCAACGCGCGTGGTCGGCGATTCGCGATTCCAATATCTCGACCTTTGTCGCGGGATTAATCCTGTTCCAGTTCGGCACCGGCCCGGTCAAAGGATTCGCGGTGACACTGTGCGTCGGCGTTCTGACCGGCCTGTTTTCGTGTATCGTGGTGACGCGCGCGTGGTACGACTACCTGATATCAATACGCAAATTAAATACAATTAGCGTCTGATAGCATCACTAAAGTTATCAATTTGTAAAAGTATTAGCCAAGCCCTCGCAGCGGCTGAAAGCGAAGCGTAAGCTTGACTTCATCAACCGGGCTGGGTTACAAAGGCCCGTTCCCAATCTTAATCATGAAAGGCGTCTTGTTGGACTGACATGGCCGATAAAGACGACATACTACTTAATTCGCGCGAGGTCGCGTTCCTGCTCGACCTCAGTCCGGATACGGTAAATGAATTTGCGCGCCGCAATATTATTCCGGCGTTCAAGAAGGGGCGCCAGTGGCGTTTTCGCCGTCGTGATATCGCGTCGGTGAAGCGCCAGCTTCGGGGAGTCAACGCGGCCGCGTAAGCGCGCCGATTCTCGGATCGAAAAGATCGAGAGCAACGCCATCGCGTCCGGATTTTTTGAATCCGTTTCGCCTCGGCCTGACCAGGGGTGTTTCGGCAATGGCTGAGCCGCACGAAAGCCGCATCTATTCGGACTTCGCCCGTTTCTACGACGCGGTTTTCGTCCGCGCTTTCCTGGTTCACGAGCACGAGGTCGTTGAATCGCTCAACTTGCGGCCGGGCCAGCGCGTGCTCGAAGTGGGCGTCGGCACGGGAATGTCGCTCGACGCGTTTCCGCCTTATGTGCAGTTGATCGGAATCGATCCGTCGCCGGCGATGCTCGCGCATGCGCACGAGAAAATCCGCGAGAACGGATGGCGTCATATCGAAGTGAAGCAGGGCGACGCGCTCAATCTGGATTTTCCCGACAACAGCTTCGACGACGTGGTTTCGTTCCACGTAATCACGGTGGTGCCCGATCCGATCAAGATGATGAACGAGATGGTGCGGGTATGTAAGCCCGGCGGTCGGATCGTGGTGGTCAATCATTTCGCCAGTCCTAATCCGATTCTGTATTTTCTCAACACGCTGATAAATCCGCTGACCAAGCTTCTCGGATGGACCACGCGGCTGCGCGCCCGCGACGTGCTGCACGATCCGAACATCAAGGTGGAGACGCTCGCTCCGGTCGCGCGCTTCTCGGTGCACGATCTGATAATCGCGCGCAAGCTCGCGTAGTGATCGGCCGCGGTATCAAGCATCCGCCAGATCCTGTGTCCTGAAGGGCGTGCGCCCTTGCGCGTATCGCAAGAGTTTTTGGGCAAGGTGGTGCCTTTGATATTTTGCTATCGGGCGTTTTGCGGTGGGTTCGTTTGGTATCTTTTCTAGTCGCTAAAAAAATAAACTCCTTGAAAATGCTGCCGATTTCGCGCCAATGGGTTCGATTCTGCAGCTTTTTCGGTCATCGATTTTCGGACGGTCCTGACGCGGCGATCCATGCTTGAGGTAGTGCCAACTCATGAAGCTGAGTCGCCGCTGGCAGAGCAGCACCCTCATCCGCCCTTCGGGCACCTTCTCCCGGAGGGAGAAGGCATTCGGGCATCTTTGATCCTTCTCCCTCCGGGAGAAGGTGGCGCGCAGCGCCGGATGAAGGTGCTGCTCTGCCTCCGGAGGAACGAGGCCCAAAGCGAAGCGGTACTGTGAGCGGGTTGCTTCCACCCGATCATTTTTGCATGAAGTGCAATCGGGCATAAGGCTGAACAGTTCAGCCATGAACAAATCTGGCAAAAACCCGAACGCTCGTTAGGGAGACAATCAATCGGGAGAATGCTGCTCGGCGCACGCGAAACGACACTGCGCGTTGGCAAACGAGCCGTCGGCCGCTACTGGCGAATAAGAGCTGTTCCGGCGGTCAGTCAATTTGATTCGTGCACATCGCGCGCTTGCTCTGTGCTTGCTTGCGCAAGTGAAGGTGCCGATACTCGGCGAATTCTGGTCTGTCATCCTGAACGCTTCGGCTACCGAGCGCGCCTAAACTATGAGGCCGAAAACGACTTTCATGGCAGGATCATGAACCGGCTCGACGACCTTTGATTGAGGCTGCGCGAGAGACGGTCGGCTCGCGAGCCGCCGCTACGAAGCGAATTCGGAGAGATTCAATTCGTACGGGCGCGTCGCGACCCGCCCTCACCCCAGAGGACGCTTCGCGTCGGCCGACGAGCCGTCGGCGACCACTGGAAATATTCGGGGAAGACGCCAATCGGGAGATTGGCGCTCCCAGGGGAAATCTTCTCGCCAGTCAGGAGAACGCGCCCCAGCAATGAAAAGAAGCTACCGATTTTTTTGCGGCGCCCCGATGTCGCCAAGCCGCGCGATGTAAAACACCTCATCGTCCGAGTCATCGATTCAGTCGGAAAATTCTAGCGGGAATGAGCCCGGTGTCGTTTAAGCTCTCTTGATGGTTAGAGGCATCGATAAATTATATAATCAAATCAGACAGTTATGTCAGATAAGCGGCATTTTGCCGGAGGCTGTTGACATGCTTTCGACACACCGTCTAAAGTAGAACACTTTTCCAAAGCGCTTCCTCGGCTTGGTCCCGTCGGCTGCGTCGCGCGCGGAACTTCGATGGTCAGACGCGACAAAACTAATTACGTTATACAATCCGTTGCGCACTCGCTCGACGTGGTCGAACAATTTTTTGGCGAGGTTGACGAACTCGGCGTGACCGAGCTCTCAAAGCGCCTCAAGCTGCACAAGAACAACGTCTTCCGCCTGCTCGCGACGCTCGAAGCGCGCGGCTATATCGAGCAGAACAAATCGACCGAGAATTATCGGCTCGGGATCAAATGCCTGCTGCTCGGGCGGCGCTATATTCATCACATGGGACTCGTGCGCCAGGCGCGGCCTACGCTGGCCGAGCTTGCGCGCAAATGCCGCGAGAGCACCTACGTCGCGATTCTGCGCCGCGACGGCGTGGTGCCGCTCGAAGCGGCCGAGCCCGAGGATCGCGCGGTGCGAATCATGCCGCCGATCGGCAACACGCTGCCGCTGCATTGCACCGCGGTCGGCAAGGCGCATCTGGCCTTCGACACCGAAGAGCAGCTTCGCGCGGCGCTGCCGGAGCATCTGAAGCGCTTCACCGATCGCACGATAATCGATCGCGCGGCGCTGCTCGAACAGCTTACCGGAGTTTCGAGCACCGGGTATGCGACCGACGCCGGCGAATACGTCGAGGAAGTAAACTCGATCGCGGTGCCGATTCGCGACTACACGCGCTCGGTGGTCGGATCGCTCGCGATAGCGGGGCCCGCGTACCGGATGGCGCCCGAGCGAATCGCCGCCGAGCTCGCGCCGACGCTTCTGGAAGCGGGCGGCGAAATCTCCCGCCGCCTCGGCTACAACGAATAGCCTCGGCCGAGGCTCCAGCTCAGGTCTCGCCTCGTCAAGCGCTAACGCACATCCGGGGGATGACGCATCTTGGAAGAGCGTTCTCAGGAGCTCGGAATAAACGACCTCATCGCGACGCGACCTCAATCCTGGCGTCGCGTCAGCAAAAGGAGCCTCCGAAGGTGGCACCGACTTTAGCCGGTGATTCTTTCTGTGAGAGACAAGTGCGCGGCAGGGCGCGCTGCCTCCAATGTTCGGTTCGCGAGAAAATCGGAAAGCCGTAGATGGTTGCACTAATCGCTTCGCGGAGATCCTTCGCCTGCGTCTCAGGATGACTGCAACATCGGGCTTGGCTGAGGTTACAATACTCATCGCCTTGCACATTTTTCATGGCAGGCATGACGAGTGCCGAGGGGTTCCGGTTGATAGAGGCTGCGCGAGAGACGGGCGGCTCGCGAGCCGCCCCTACGAAGACCGATTCAATTCGTAGG
>JBARDN010000079.1:0-7673 GCA_049795175.1 Binataceae bacterium (SeqCode)
CGCAAGCTGGCGCGTATCGATTTTCACGGCGCGCATGCGGACCTGCTCGGCAACCTGGACGGCGCAAAGCCGCTTATCCGTACGCTGGATCAGGCGGCCATCGCGCTGGCCAATGAAATGGTTGGCGGCGCGCAAGCGATGCTCGCCTCTGCGGTGGATTACGCGAAGCTGCGGGTACAGTTCGGACGAACAATCGGATCGTTTCAAGCGATCAAACACAAGTGCGCCGACCTGCTGCTGGATGTGGAGCTCGCCAAGTCGGCCGCATACTACGCCGCGCAAGCCGCCGCGATCGATGACCCGGAGTGGCCCGCGATGGCTTCTCTGGCAAAAGCGGCGGCATCAGAAACCTACCTGCGCACCGCGGCCGAATGCATTCAGATTCACGGCGGTATCGGCTTCACCTGGGATAACGACACGCATCTGTGGTTCAAGCGCGCGAAAAGCTCCGAGGTGTTTCTCGGCCAGCCAGACTATCATCGGGAGCTCCTGATGCAGCGTTGGGGAGTTTGAATGATGAGTAAGGTCAGCGAAACCGAAGTGCGTGCCGAGGTCCGGGCGTGGCTCGCGGCCAACTGGGATCCGGAACTTTCCCTGGTGACGTGGCGCAACCAGCTCGCCGACTCCGGCTGGGGAATGCCGCAGTGGCCCGAGCAATGGTACGGCCGCGGTCTGCCGGTGAGCCTCGCGCGCGTGGTGGATGAAGAATTCGCCGCAGTCGGCGCAGTGGGCGCCGCGAAATCGGGAGTGCGGCTGCTCGCTGCCGCCACGCTGCTCGAGCATGGATCGGATCTGCAAAAAAACAAGTTCCTGCGCCGCATCCTTACGGGTGAAGACAACTGGTGCCAGCTTTTCAGCGAGCCGGGCATCGGCTCGGACCTTGCCGGAGCCACCACCCGCGCGGATTTGGTCGGCGACCATTGGATCATCAACGGACAGAAGGTGTGGACGACGAGTGCCCATCATGCCGACCACGGCCTGCTGCTCGCCCGGACCGATTGGGATGCGCCCAAGCACGAGGGGATGTCGTATTTTGTGATCGACATCAAACAGCCCGGCGTCGACGTTCAGCCGCTCAAGCAGATGAACGGCCATGCGTCCTTCAACCAGGTGTTCTTCACCGACGCGACGGTCCCGGCCGAGAACCTGGTCGCGCGGGTGGGCGATGGCTGGAAGGTGGCGATGACGACGCTGGCCCACGAGCGCCGCGGCGCCGATGGACTGAACGCACCGGCACGGCGCGGGGCGCGCACCGGACGAATCCACGCCGAGGAGCGGGCCGAGCTCGAAATCGCCAATCAACCGTACAAATGGTATCCGCAGCGCGCGGGCCGCGTGGATCTGGTAATCGAGCGCGCCAAGGAGACCGGCGCGAATAAGGATCCTCTGGTGCGCCAGGAGATCGCCAAGCTGATGATCATGGCGAAGTCCGCCGAGTGGACCGCGCGCCGCGCGCGCGCTGCCCAGCAACAAGGGCGGCCGCAAGGTCCCGAGGGCTCGCTCGGAAAGCTCGCCGCCAGCAATGTGGCCCGCGCCGCCGCCCATGTGCATACATTGATCACCGGGGCCGAGGCGATGCTCACCGGAACCGGGAGCCCGCGTGACGGAATCATCGCGGAGATTCTGGTGTCCGTCCCCGCTACATCTATCGCCGGAGGCACCGACGAGATTCAGCGCAACATTATAGCGGAGCGTGTGCTCGGACTACCGAAGGAGCCGCGATCCGACACCGGTCCGTTCCGAAACGTGCGACGGAACTAGGCTGCGGCCAGGATAAAATGCGTGATATACGGGCGCTCGGTCCGATGCCGCCTGCTATTGACGATGGGCCTGACATGCCTGTTCTGCCTTGCGATCAACCTCACGGTTGCGGCAGAGGAACCTTCGCCGTCCGCAAGCTCACGCGATACACCGCAACAGACCTGGAACTGGCATGTTCAGAGCACAGCCATCGCTCAGGGCTATCCTGACTTTTCGGTCAAGTATTCCGGACCAAACAGCTTGCCCAGCGGCGGCCAGACGCGTGAAACCGTTTCGCTGGATTTGATGGCCGGCGTGCGGCTGTGGTCGGGCGCCGAGGCGCATGTCGATGGGTTGATGTGGCAGGGGTTTGGCCTGGCCGATACGGAAGGCGCAGAAGGTTTTCCCAACGGAGAGGCCTTCCGTCTTGGCACCAAGATTCCCAACGGCACCTTTTCGCGGCTGTTCATTCGGCAAACCATCGGCTTGGGCGGCGAGCAGGAGGATGTGCCCGATGACGAATTCACGCTCGCTGGAAAACAGGATATTTCGCGGCTCGTGTTCACCCTCGGACGGATGTCGGCCGCGGATATTTTCGACCACAACGCTTACGCGAATGATCCTCGCACCCAATTCATGAACTGGGCGTTTGTTAACAACGAGGGCTGGGACTTCCCTTCGGATAGCCTCGGATACACCACCGGTGTTGCCGTGGAACTGAATCAGCGGAAATGGGCTTTGCGTTATGGATTCTTTCAAGTGCCGCGTTTCCAGAATGGTTTGACCGCGGAAGATCAAATCCTCAAGTGGCCGTACGAGAGTTCAGCGCAAGACGGTCCGTTTCTACAGGGTTGGGGAATGGTGACGGAGCTTGAGCGCCGCTACCAAGTAAAGAATCATCCGGGGGCGATTCGGTTTCTTGCCTATCTCAATAGGGCCGATATGGGCAGTTACCAGGAAGCGGTTGATAGTCCAATCCGGCCTGCCGATATCACTGCGACACGCAAATATCGGTTAACCTATGGTTTCGGTGTGAACCTTGAGCAAGAGATTGCGAAAGACATTGGATTGTTCTCCCGCTTGGGCTGGAACGACGGCAAAAACGAAGCGTGGATGTTCAGTGACGTGGACTACGCAGTTTCACTGGGTTTGAGCATCAGGGGCGGATACTGGCATCGGCCCGGAGACACGGTCGGACTGGCGGGGGCTGTAAACGGCATCTCCAAATCGGAACAGAGATTTTTTGCGGCTGGCGGCTTGGGGATTTTGGCGGGCGATGGCAGCTTGAGTTATGGCTGGGAAAAAGTCTTTGAACCCTATTACAGTTTTCAAATCCGGAAGACTATTCACGCCACGGCGGATTACCAGTTCATCAGCAATCCGGCATTCAATCGTGATCGAGGCCCGGTATCAGTCTTCGGAGCAAGACTCCACTGGGAATTGTAACGAGTGAATGCCTCAGCGACGTAGTGTGGCATAACGAGATCTTTGTTCCAGGAGAGTAAGGCATGGATCATAGCGAACCGCCGGTCGTCGCAATGATCGGTGCGGGTGAAATGGGAGCGGCGGTCGGACGACGACTCAAGCTGAATGGCGCGCGCGTTCTGATCTCTATTAAGGGGCGTAGCCCCGCTAGCAAACAGCGCGTTCGCCGCGCCGAGCTCGAAGTCATCGATGACGACGCGGCGCTCATCCGTGACGCGGATTTCGTATTGTCGATCGTTCCGCCGGGAGTTGCGGTTGAAATCGCCCGTCGCTATCGAAGCGCGCTCGACGCTTCCGCGAACCATCCGATCTTTGTCGATTGCAACGCGATTTCACCGGCGACCGCGCGCCGTATCGGCGAGGTCCTTGCGGGATGCAGGTGCCGCTACGTCGATGCGGGAATAATCGGAGGTCCACCACCTGAGGATTTGAGCGCCGCCGGCCCGCGGTTCTACGCGTCGGGCGAAAATGCCGCCGACTTCGCGCATCTCTCCACTTTTGGCCTGGACATCGCAGTGCTCGACAGTCCGATCGGCGCCGCTTCCGGTCTGAAGCTCAGCTATGCCGGTCTGACTAAAGGGATCACCGCGCTGGGTGCGGCGATGATCGCGGCCGCATCGCGCGATGGGCTCGCCGACGCGCTCCGGAGCGAACTCGCGCGCAGCCAGCCGCAGATACTCAGCCGGCTCGCTCGTCAGGTTCCCGCGATGTTTCCGAAGGCGCATCGTTGGATCGCCGAGATGAAAGAGATCGCCGAATTTCTGGGCGGCAACGATCAGGGTGCGATGATTTACGAAGGCGCGGCGTGCCTATACGAAAGAATCGCCGCGGAGAATGCACACCATGAGCAGACGGATGGGATCCGCGCACTCGCGGACTTCTGCGCCGCCGCGATCGACTCAATCCGCAAATCGCCGAAATAGGATTTTCGGAAGCTTATCTTCCTTTCCAATTCGGCGGACGCTTCTGCGCGAATGCGAGTCCACCCTCGCGCGAGTCTTCGGTCTTTAGCAGCAGCTCGTAGCCCTCGTGTTCGAGGCGCAATCCGTCGGCCAGCGGAACATCAAGACCGCGCATCGCTACTCGCTTGATCTGTTGCACTGCCAGCGGCGCCGATTTGCAGATCTCACCTGCAATCTCGTCGCACTTGCGCATGAGCTGATTCATCGGGACAACGTGATCGACCAAGCCGATTCGCAGCGCTTCCGCGGCGCCGATTCGGTTGCCGGTGTACAACATCTGCAGCGCGCGTCCGAGTGGAATCAGCCGAGGCAGCCGCTGGGTGCCTCCGCCGCCGGGCAGCCATCCGAGGCGGACTTCGCCGAAACCGAACTGCGCATGCTCCGCAGCGACGCGAATATCGCATGCGAGGGCCTGCTCGAGGCCGCCGCCGTTGGCGTGGCCGTTGATCGCCGCGATTATGGGTTTGTGCAGTTCGAGCATTATCGGGAAGGGGGATTTTCCCGCGGGCGCGCCGCGTCCTTCGACATAGTTCGATTTCACGTCGCTGCCGGCGCAAAATGCCCGCTCGCCCGCGCCGGTCAAAATCGCGACCAGCAGTTTCGGATCGTCGCGAAACTCGGTCCAGATTTCGGCCAGTCGATTATAGGTTTCAAAATCGCACGCGTTGAGCCGCTCCGGGCGATTGATGATGATTCGGGCGATCGGACCGTCTTTGTCGAAAATCACTTTCATCGAAATACCCCTGGCCTCGCCGCTCAGCTCGATTCAGAGGAGCCCATTACTTCGGTCAATCCGAAGGCGCTGCGGCCGAGAAATTCGAGGCTCTCATCGCTGTCGAGCGGATGATAAAGTCCGGCGCGCACGTCGCGAAACAATCGCTCGAGCGGCAGACGCTTGAAATACGAAGCGCCGCCCACCGCGCGCAGAGCCAAATCCACGACCCGTACCGAATTTTCCACCGCGATCATGCGGGCGGCCACCGCCTTGCGCGACCAGCTAAGCGGGTCGTCGCGATCGACCTCAGCCGCCGCCTTCCACATCGCGGCCCGCGCTCCTTCGATCAAAAGATCCATTTCGCCGACCTTGTTGTACACGCTCGGCAGATGGCTCATCGGATGCTTCAGCGGATAGCGTTTGCGATCGCGCATGAACTCGACCGTGAAATTGCGCGCCGCGAGCGCGATTCCGATATACGGAGCGCCGATCGCGAACGGCGCCTTGGCGAACACCTTGGTGACACGGCCGCTGCGCGAAACCGGCCGTTGCAACACCACCGCCGACTCCGGCACAAACGCGTCGTTCAGTTCCGAGCTCCGCGACTGGGTCGATCGCATCCCCATCACGTCCCAATCATCCTTGAACGAAAATCCCTGCGTCTCGCGCGCAGCGATGTAGCAGGTGATGATGCTCGCGCGCTCGGGCGCGTCTTCCCAAACCGCCTCGAAGAAAAACAGGTCCGCGGCGATACTCTGGGTGCCGAAGATCTTGCGTCCATTGACGATCCAGCCGCCTTCGGCGCGGCGCGCGGTGGTGCGCGGACGCAGATTGATCACCGCGTTGTCCGGTTCCGAGCCCGAGCCGGCGCAAATCAGGCGCTCGTTTACAATCCGGTAAAGCTTCGCTTCGACGTTGGGAGCCTTGAACTTGCGGTACAGGTCGCACAGCAGGCCGACCGTGTTGAAGTGCATGTTGATCGCAAGCGCGGTCGGGCCGCATCCCTGGGCCAGCCGTTCCTGCGCCTTGATGCGCTCGAGCAGCGTCGCGCCCATCCCGCCGAATTTTTCGGGAATCGTGAGCACCGTGTAGCCGCTGTCCTTGAGCCGCGCGTAGTTCTCATGCGGGAACGACGCGTCGCGATCGTGCTCGGCCGCACGGGTGGCGAAATCGTCGGCGAGGCCGGCGGCAAGATCGATGAAGCGCTGCTCGCGCTCGGTATTGATCTGGTTCATCGCGTCGCCTCAGGACCACGCGTCGTGGCCGGGCATATAGTTCATGTTGTTCTGCGACGGATTGCGGTTCACGAGCGGGCGCATGAACAACGGATGGCGCATGCTGCGCACCTCGTGCTCGATCGTGAAAAGCGCCGAACCGGTTTCCGGATCGGTGATATCCTTGAATCGATACTGATGCTGGTCACTCTCCTCGCTGACAAGACCGTGCTCCTTGAGTGCTCGATGCGGGCCGGAAAAATCGGCGACGTAAACCTGCACATGATGGCCGTCGTAAGCGGGTATCTCCCGATCGGTTTCGCGAAAGATGAACTGTTGCCCAATTCCGACCGGCACATGCGCACAGCGCCCGCCGCGGTCTTCCGCGCTCGTCGCCGGGGCGCGCATGGTCTGGCGATAAAACCGCGCGATCCCGTCGGCTGTGCCCTCGGGAACGGTGAACTCGACGTAAGCGATGCCGAGCCGCATCGCGCCGTTATTCGAATCGGCGAAATGGCATCGGATACGGTTGCCCCACGGACAGATCGTATCGACGAACGATTCGTGTTCGTGGAAATCGAAATGCGTGCCGTCGAGCCGCTTGCGCAAGCGCGTAAGGCGCTTCACCAACGCCTCGCGATCCGGCAGCACGATACCCACGTGGCCGCGCAGCACCTGGGCCGGGCCGGTCGGCAGATGAAATTGGCTGCGGCCGATGTTGACCCACATATTGCTGACGCTGGTCATCAGATATGGGTCGCGCGTCAACCCCAATCCGGCGATGTAGTACAAGGTGGCGAGCTGCTGATCAGGAGCAGTGACATTGACATGCTCGAGCGCGACAATGTTGCCGAGATCTTCAGCGGCCCGATCGAATTGACCGTCCATGTGCCTTCCTCCAATCGCGCGGCAGGGCGCGTGGCTCTATCAGAGCGGATTTACCACGAAGAGCGCTCGCAGGTCGAAGGGCGATTTTCTCGGCGACTCGCGATCGGCGGCTAGTCGTCCTACCATTCCGGGCGGCATAATCTGGCGTCATGCAAACCACCGACGCGGTCCGGCGCGCGCCGCTTCTGATCTATGACGGCGATTGCGGGTTCTGCATCTTCTGGGTGCGCTATTGGCAGAAACTCACCGGTCATCAGGTGAGATACGCGCCGTACCAGGAAGTTGCGGCGCAATATCCGGAGATTCCTGTCGCCGCGTTCCAGCGTGCGGTTCAATACATTGCGCCGGATGGAAAAGTCGCCAGCGGCGCCGAAGCCTGTTTCCTGACCTTAACTCACGCCAGCGGCAAAGGCTTCTGGCTGATGCTCTATCGGCATCTTCCCGGTTTTGCGGCGATCACCGAGGGCGCGTATGCCCTCGTCGCATCGAATCGTGGCTCGCTTTACCGGTCGAGCCTTTGGTTATGGGGTCGCGATTATGCGCCGCCGCGTTTCGATCTCGTGTCGTGGCTGTTTCTGCGAGCAATGGGACTGATTTATTTCGTCGCCTTTGTTTCATTTGGCGTGCAGGCGTTAGGACTGATCGGCAGCCACGGCATCCTGCCGCTAT
>JBARDN010000080.1:0-2853 GCA_049795175.1 Binataceae bacterium (SeqCode)
CGAGTACAGCGATCTGCCGATCAAGCATCCCGCCCCGGTCGGGTAGAGCGTCCTCGCGAAAGACGATGGTCGCTCTAGGCACGTAACCTCGCGACAGGCTCGGGCGCCGCGAGCGAGTTCGGGATGACCTCGATCCTTCCAGGAGCCGGCCGCAGCCTGTGCAGCGCTCGAAGGCGCAACAATTCTTCGGTGACAGAGGCAGCCACCCGCGGGAGTGACACCGGAATCAACCGATACATCAGAGCCGAGGCTCCGACCGCGCCCCCAAAACATACCGGTCAGATCCAATTCGTAGGGCGCGTCGGGACGCGCCCGTCTTCGATCTATTTCACGTTATGGGGATGAGCGTTTCTGCCGATGATCGTTGGATGCAGCCATTCGGGGCCGCCGAGTTCGGGATGATCGGTATTGTAGTGCAGGCCGCGCGATT
Source organism: Binataceae bacterium (SeqCode) (assembly GCA_049795175.1). Classification (GTDB taxonomy): domain Bacteria; phylum Desulfobacterota; class Binatia; order Binatales; family Binataceae; genus JBARDN01. Next base: position 431 of record JBARDN010000080.1, read on the forward strand.
CGGCGCGCGCCATCGCGGAGCGCACGATCAACTCCGCGATCGTGACCAGGTTGCGCAGCTCGATCAGGTCGGAATCGATAATGTGATCCCAGTAGTAGCTGTGAATCTCTTCTTTCAATAACTCGATGCGCCTGAGCGCGCGTTCCAGGCGCCGGTCGCTGCGCACGATCCCGACGTAGTTCCACATCAGACGGCGGATCTCGTCCCAGCTCTGCGTGATCAGCACGCGCTCCTCGCTGCGGATCGCGCGGCCGGGATCCCATTCGGGAAATTCCGGCGGCACTCCGCCCGCGCTCTCGAGCATCCGCCGTGCGGAGGCCGCGGCGCGCCGGCCCATCACCGCCGCTTCGAGCAGCGAGTTCGAGGCGAGCCGATTCGCGCCGTGCAGACCGGTCATCGCGACTTCACCCGCCGCGTACAGACGCGGAATCGCGGTCGCGGCTTCGAGGTCGGTTATCACGCCGCCGCACATGTAGTGCGCGGCCGGAACCACGGGAATCGGTTGCTTGGTGAGGTCGAAGCCGTAACTGAGGCATCGCTGATAGATATTCGGAAAGCGCTGGCGAATGAACGCGGCGTCGCGATGACTCAGATCCAGGTAAACGCAATCGAGGCCGTGGCGTTTCATCTCGGAATCGATCGCGCGGGCCACGATATCGCGCGGCGCAAGCTCCGCGTCGGCGGTGTAGCTCTTCATGAACGGCGTGCCGTCGGGGAGCTTCAGAATCGCACCCTCGCCGCGCAGCGCTTCCGAGATGAGGAACGATTTGGCCGCGGGATGAAACAGGCAGGTCGGATGAAACTGGTAGAACTCGAGGTTCGCGACCGGCGCGCCCGCCCGATAAGCCATCGCAACGCCGTCGCCCGAAGCGACATCGGGATTGGTGGTGTACAGATAGACCTTGCCCGCGCCGCCGGTGGCCAGAAGCGTCGCGCGCGCGAGAATTTTCCTGATCGTGCCGCTGGTCCTGTCGTACGCATACACACCCCAGCATGATCCGGGGCGTCCGCCCGACCGACCCTCGACCAGCAGGTTGATCGCGACGTGATTTTCGAGCGTGCGGATATTGGCGCGCGCGCGCGCGGCCTCGGTCAGCGCACGCATGATCTCCTGGCCGGTCAGGTCTTGCGCGTGCAGGACCCGGCGATGGCTGTGGCCGCCCTCGCGTCCGAGATCGTACTCGTCTTCGCCGCCGTGCTCGATTCGAGTGAACCGGGTGCCGAAGCGAATCAGGTCGCGGACGACCTCGGGACCGTCGCGCACGATACTTTCGACCGCAACCGGATCGCACAGCCCGGCGCCCGCGCGCAGGGTGTCGGCGACGTGCGACTCGAAGGAGTCAGCGACGCTCCACACGCTGGCGATTCCGCCCTGAGCGTAATTGGTGTTGGCCTCGGTGCTGCCGGCCTTGGTGAGAACGGTGACCGAGCCGGATTCGGAGGCCGCAAGGGCGAACATCAGGCCCGCGATTCCGCCGCCGATTACGAGATAGTCGGTGCTGAACTGACGTTGCATCAGGGTTCTGTGGCGCGAACGGAGCGGCGCGCGCTACGTGCGCGCGTTACGTGCCGATGATGCGACGCTACGTTATGGGCGCTTTGGCAGTCAATACGGTTTCCGACAAAGCGAATTGCTCCGGTTTGAGGATTGCCATATTCTCAAAACAGAAGCCTTGCTTAGCGCAGGCCGCGGGCCAAGCCGTGGAACTCACGACTCCCAATCTGCTGACTCTGTTTCGAATCGCGACCGTTCCGGTCCTGATTTGGCTGCTGACGTTTACCGGTCCGGTGCCCTCCGCGATCGCGGCGGGAGTGTTCTTCCTCGCAACCATCTCGGATTTCTTCGACGGGTATCTCGCGCGCAGCTACAACTCGGTTACCGCGCTCGGTAAATTTCTTGATCCGATGGCCGACAAGCTGGTCGTGACCGCAGTGTTGATCATGCTGTGCGCGATGCCGCGGATTCCGCATGTGCCGGGATGGATCGTCGCGGTGCTGGTAGCGCGCGAGTTCGCGGTGACGGGACTGCGCGCGGTCGCGGCGGTTGAAGGGATGGTGCTGGCGGCCGAGGAGCTGGGGAAATACAAGATGTCGCTGCAGGCGATCGCGATTCACGGCCTGCTGATCAACTACACTTACTTTCACGTGGACTGCTTTGCGTTCGGGATGTTCGTGCTGTGGATCTCGTTGGTGGTGAGCATCTGGTCGGGGGCGGATTATTACCTCAAGGTTTTCCGAGCGCTGCGCCCGCGCGTGATCGCGGCGATGTCGAAGCGTGCGGCGGGTTGATTGACACGGCGCGTCGCGCCCGATAAACGAGTAAATCCGGCCTTCGATAAAACGGCGAGCGGGTGTAGCTCAGTTGGTAGAGCGTGTGCTTGCCAAGCACAAGGTCGTCGGTTCGAAACCGATCACCCGCTCCA
>JBARDN010000081.1:0-8328 GCA_049795175.1 Binataceae bacterium (SeqCode)
TGAACACGCGCGGCAGCAGCGCGTACGCGATATTGCTGTACTCGAGCTTCGAGCGCAGCCGCCTGAACGCGTACGCCGCCATCAGCGAATGATCGTACGCCAGCGGCGGCAGCGCGCTTACCTCGAACCATCCGCGCTCGCCGTATTTGGACGACGGCCCCGTGACGGCACCCGCGTCCGGGATAAGCGCCATATAAGCGGCCGATACGACGTGCGAATGGGGGTCGCGCGAGGGATCGCCGAAGGTGAAGAGTTGCTCCAGGTATGCGTCGCCAAGCCCGGTCGAGGCGCGCAGCTCGCGCCGCGCGGCATCGTCGAGCAGCTCGCCGATCCGCACCAGGCCTCCGGGGAACGCCCACTTGCCGCGTGCGGGCCCGCGCCGCAGCCGCACCAGGTAGGTCTTGAGCTTGCGCTCCTGGATCGCGAATAGAACCGTATCGACCGCGACCTTCGGCCGTGCGACGCGCCGCTCGCGATGCTCGAGGCCGGAGCTTAAGATTGCCGAAGCGATGCTCAGGCGCTCAGCTCCAGCATCCGCAAAAGCGCGCGCTTTGCGCCCTCGCGCACCTCGTCGCTCAGCGTGATCTCGTAACGTAGATGCCGCAGCGAATCGAGCGTGCCCTCGAGCGTGATCATCTTCATGAAGCGGCATAGCTTGCACGCCTTGTAGAAATGCTTGTCGGGAATCTCCATCAGCAGGCGGTCGGAGAGTCCGCACTCGGTCACCACCAGGAATTTCTCGGCGTCGCTCGAGCGCGCGTACTCGACCATCGCGCTGGTCGAGAGCACCGCGTCGGCGAGCGCGAGCACGTCCTTGCGGCACTCCGGATGCGCCAGCACCTTGATTCCCGGAATCGAATTCTTCACCCGGTTCACTTCTTCCGGAGTGATCTGATGATGCACGTAGCAGTTGCCGTCCCACGAGATCACGCGCTTCCTGGTATTGCTCTGCACATAGTTGGCGAGGTTCTGGTCGGGGACGAACAGGATATTTTCCGAATCGATTCGCTCGACAATCTTGACCGCGTTGGCCGAGGTGCAGCACGCGTCCGACAGCGCCTTCACGTCGGCGGTGCAGTTCACGTACGACACCACCTTCAGGTCCGGATAAATCGCCTGCAACTCGGCTTTGCGCTCGGCCAACGCGTCGGCGGTGACCGCGTCGGCCAGAGAGCATCCGGCGCGGAGGTCGGGGAGCAGCACCTTGCGGTTCGGATTGAAGACCTTGGCGGTCTCCGCCATGAAGTGCACCCCGCAAAAGACAATCACGTCGGCGTCGCGAACCTCGCGCGCCTTGCGGGCGAGCTCGAGCGAGTCGCCGATAAAATCCGCGACCTCGAAAATCTCGGGGCGCTGGTAGTTGTGCGCCAGGATAACAGCGCGGCGCTCGCGCTTGAGCCTGACAATCTCGGCGATAGTGCCGGCCATGCGGGCGCAGGCCTCGGCGCTGTAGCTGTCATCGCCCAGGACGGCGAGCTTGGCGAACAGCGCCTCGGCGGAAATCGCCGTTGCGCCGTGGGTTTCAGTTGATAGGTTCACCGCGGAATCCTCACGCTTCTCTACTTTGCGTCAATTTGACACTTACTCTACTGCCGCGTCGTCCGCCGCGCAAGGGCAAAGCGGCAGCGGGAAAATCATTCGCGCGGGATACGCACCCAGAGCGACGCGCCTTCGATTAGCGCGGCGGCGTTCGCGCCGACCGCAACGCGTGCGCGCAACTCGATTCCCGCATTGAGCGTCAGCACGAGCGCGTCGCCGTCATTCTCGACCGCGACGATTCGCGCCGCGATCGCCTCGCCGTCAACCTGGGCTCCTCCAACCTCGCTGATCTCGACCCCGTCGGCCATCAGTGTCGGAGCGTCCGATCCGGCAGGATCGACTGCTAGTGTCATCGCGCGGGCATGCAGCGCGAGCTTGATTTCAGCCGGATCGGGAGGACTTGAATCGGCCGCCACCCGTGCGGTCTTCAGAAACCGCGCGATCATCGCCGACGCCGGCTTGGCGAAAACCTCTCGCGGCGCGCCGGATTGCATCACCACCCCGTCGATCAGAATCGCGACCCGATCGCCGAGTGCGAGCGCCTCGGAAAAATTGTGCGTGACGTGAATCGTGGTGGTGCCGAGCTCGCGATGCGCCGCGCGCAGACGCTCGCGCAGTGCGTAACGCGAATTTGGATCGAGTGCGGCCATCGGCTCGTCGAGCAGGAGCAGCAAGGGATTGGTTGCGAGCGCGCGCGCAATCGCGACCCGCTGCCGCTCGCCGCCGGAAAGCCCACGCGGCATCCGGTTTAAGAGCGGCTCGATTTCGAGCATCAGCGCCAGCCGTGAAATCGCCGCCGCGCGCTCGCTCCGCGCAATCCGATGCGCTCCGTACGCGAGATTTGCGCGCACGCTCAGATGCGGAAAGAGCAGGCTGTCCTGATAGAGAAATCCGATTTGCCGCGACTCGGGCGCGCTCGCCGTGACCTCGCGCGAGTCCATCAGGATTCGCCCGGCCGTCGGTCTGCGCAAACCCGCGATGGTTTCGAGCGTGACGGTCTTTCCCGCGCCGGTCGGCCCCAGAATGATCAGATACTCGCCGTCTCCGGCTTCGAGCGTGAGCGGGCCCAAGCGGAACGCGCCCGCGCTGACTTGAATATCCTCGAGCCGAAGCCGCATCGCGACGAGACTAGCACGCCGCGCGCGCGGCTCCATCGGATGGCGGCAGCGATTTGATGGCGCGCAGGGGCCGCGATTTGCTAGACGCACTTATATCGGGCGCCGGCGGTTCGCTTCCGGGCGCCGCTGCAAGGGAGTTAAAGTGATGGATGAAGTTTACGATAGCGACATAATCGCCGCGGTGCGCGCTTTCGTCGAGCGCGAAGTGATTCCATTCGCCTCCGAGCTCGAGCATCGCGACGAATATCCGCATGCGATGGTCGCGACGATGAAGCAGCTCGGGCTCTTCGGCGCGACTATTCCGGCTGAGCACGGCGGCCTGGGCCTCGCGTTCGCGACCTACGCTCGCGTGATGGAAGAGCTGTCGCGCGGATGGATGAGCCTCGCCGGCGTGATCAACAGCCATCTGATTATGGCTTTCATCATCACGCATCACGGCACCGACGCGCAGAAGAAGTATTTCCTGCCCGCGATGGCGCGCGGTGAGAAGCGCGGCGGTCTGGCGCTGACAGAGCCGCACGCGGGCAGCGACGTGCAATCGATCCGCACGATGGCGGTGCGCCGTGGCGACGACTACATCCTCAAAGGCAGCAAGATGTTCATCACCAACGCCCGCAACGGCACGATGCTGGCGGTCGCGGCGAAGACCGACCCGCGCGCGAAACCCGCCTACGCGGGCATCAGCATGTTCGCGGTCGAGAAGAACGACGCGGGGCCAGCGGTGAGCGCGAATCTCAAGAAGATCGGCTACAAGGGAATCGATACGTGCGAAGTGACTTTCGATGATCTCCCAGTGCCCGCGTCGAGTCTGATCGGCGGCGCCGAGGGCCTTGGTTTCAAGCAGGTGATGAGCGCGCTCGAAGTCGGACGCATCAACGTGGCGGCGCGCGCGGTCGGAGTAGGGCAGGCCGCGTTCGAAACCGCGATCCGCTACGCGCAGCAGCGCACGACGTTCGGCAAACCAATCTGCGAGCATCAGGCGGTACAGTTGCTGCTGGCCGACATGGGCACCCGGGTCGAGGCTGCGCGTCTGCTGGTCGCCAATGCCGCGCGCAAAAAAGACGCGGGCGAGCGCTGCGACGTCGAGGCCGGGATGGCGAAGCTGTTCGCGTCCGAGGCGTGCGCAAAGATCTCGCTCGATGCGATGCGCGTGCTCGGCGGCTACGGCTTCATGCAGGAATTCCCGGTCGAGCGTTTCTATCGCGACGCCCCGCTAATGATGATCGGTGAAGGCACCAACGAAATCCAGGCGCTGGTAATAGCCCGCGGCTTAATCGCACGTTATCCGGCGTGATCACATCAGCGCGAATTCGTGCAGGGCGCGGGCGCATTCTTCCGGATGCGTGAACATGATCTCGTGGCCGCACTTCACGATCTTGATCGCGGGATTCTTTAGACGGCTCGAATAGAACGGATGCCATCCGGGCGCGCCCGCGACCGGCGTCTGATCGTTTTCGCATACCAGGTATCCGGTCGGCACGCCGGAATCGTGGAAGGCTTTCATCGGGACGGGATCGCTCGCCGGACCCCACGGCTGCGGGCTTAGCGAGGCGTTGATCCATTGGCGCATCGCGGGCGGGACGTCGTTCATCAGGCCTTCGTAGAATTGCGGCCCCATCATCTCAACCGGAAGCGAACGGTCGGGCCGCGACGCGACCAGGTCAAACATCGGTTTGGTAGCCGGATTTGCCGGATCGGTCAGACGCTCGCCGTCGAGCGGCACGATGGCGCTTACGAACACCGTACGTTTGATACGTGACGGAATGCGTGCGGTGACACCCGAAATGGTGAGCCCGCCGAGGCTGTGTCCGGCCAGCACAATGTGGCGGAGGTCGCGCTCTTCGATATATCGCACGACGCTGTCGACGTAACTTTGTAGCGTTATTTTGGCGCGATCGGCGTAATTTTGCCCATGACCGGGCAGATCCACTGCGAACGCGCGGTCGCCGAGCTTTTCGAGCTGATTGGTAACTGCTGCCCAACACCACCCGCCGTGCCATGCGCCATGTACGAGAACGAATGTCTCAGCCATCGTGACGATCCTCCACGATCCGTCACTAATCATGAACATCAGTTCAGGTGCAACGATTGGACTGATTGTTGCGTCTATCCAATACGGAGTCAGCACGGAGGCGGGGATGATGTACGGGAAACAAACCATGCAAATGCATCGCGGACTCGAAGCCCAAACCGGCTACTTCGTGTTAGCGGTTATATTCAGCCTGTTATTCGTCATCGTGACCTGGCGATGGGCTGCGCTGGTCAATCCTCGCGTGTGGAGCGTATGGGAGGAATCCGACTATTCCATCAGTCAGCCCGTGGCCACCTCAGTAGAGACTGCTCCACCCGGTCCCGGCGAGGCGGCAACTATTACACGGTCCGAGGCGCAGCGAGAGCAAGGCTCGAAGGCGATACTGCTGCGGATGTTCGCCCTTGGGATGGGCAATGCGCCCGCTCAATGAGCCGATTATGATGCGACCGGAGTGACCTGCTGACCGTCACGAAGTTTCGCCGATGGCACGACGATCACCGTCTCTCCGCCGGTTAGTCCCTGCGTGACCTGTAATCCGTCCTGAAATTCACGGCCCAGCGTAATCTCGGTGCGATGCGCCGCGCCGTCGCGCACGAGCCAGACGTAACTGCGCGAACCTTCCGAGACGAGTGCCTTCTTCGGGACCAGCACGAGAGCGGCTTCCTGCTTTGCGGCCACTGCCGCAAGAAACGTGACCTTCGCGCTCATTTCCGGCTTGATCACCTCGAGGTCGGGATGAAGGATGTGAACCTCGACCTTGACGGTTCCTTTTTGCCGATCAGCCTCGGGATAAATTTTGACCACGCGCGCGTCGAAGGGGCGGTCGGGATAAGCGTCGAGCAGCACGGTGGCGGGGCTGCCGATCGCGACTTTCGCGATGTCACTTTCGTTGATATCAACCTCGGCGCGCATGTCGTCAGTGTTGGCAAGCTGCGCGATATCGGTCATGCCTTCGTCCGACGCAACCGCGTTGCCGTAGCTGATCATCGAGCCGTTTTCACGAAATTTCTTGAGCACGAGCCCGTCGATCGGCGATCGAATCGTGCACTGGCTGACATTGAACTTGGCAAACGCGATCTCGGCTTCGGCTTTTTTGAGATTGGCTTCGTCCACCGCCAGCGCATTACTGGCTACGTCATACTGATCGCGCGATTCGACGCCGCTCTTGAAAAGTTCGAGCTGACGCTTTTCCTGCGCGCGCCCCAGCACGAGGTTGGCCGCGGCCAGGTTGCGGTCGGCGATAGCCTGATTGAGTTGCGCGAGGTAGTCGCGATCGTCGATCTTCGCGAGCAGGTCTCCCTTCTTTACGTGCTGCCCTTCCTGGATCGGTTCATAGACGATCTGTCCGAGAATCTGCGCTCCAATAGTGATGTACTTGTCTTTGGTGACGATATAGCCGGAGCCGGTCAAGAGCGCTCCCGGTTGTCCGGCCTGCTTGATCGAAACCAGCGCGGTCTGCACCTCGAGCGGCCGTCCCAGCGTGTTGGCGTAACCGTAATAGCCGGCGACGGCGAGGACCGCGAGCACGCCCAGCACGATCGCGACCGTGATCAGCAGGCTTTTGCGCTCCGGTTCGGCGCTGCGCTTGATCCGCAGCGATTCGAGTTCGCGGATATTTGGTGGTCGCGATTGTTCCCCGGCCATCGGTTAGCTCCTTCTGAGCGCATCGACCACGCCCAGCCGCATCGCCTGGCGCGCGGGCAGCCATCCGCCGAGCATACCCATCAAAGCGGAGAAGACCAGCGCCTCGATTACGATCGCGAACGTCACCCGGAAATTAAACGCCATGGTCGAGAACGTGACAAAGTTTCCGAAGGTGGTCGAGAATCCGTCGATCGGCATCGCGAGCAGAATCCCGATCGCACCCGCCGCCGTCGCCAGCAGCACCGATTCGATCAGGAAGCACAGCAGGACCGAGTTCGGGCTGAAGCCGAGCGCGCGCAGCGTGCCGATCTCGGAGGTGCGCGCGGAAACCGAGGCGTACATCGTGTTCATCGCGGCGAACACCGCGCCCACGCCCATGATGATCGCGACGATCAGGCCGAGCACGCGCATCTGGCTGGCGACGACCGACTGGTCCTTGTAGTACTGCGCCTCGGTCTCGGCCTGGAGATTGATTCGCGGGTCGTCGGCGATTCGATTGATCAGCGCTTCCGAGTCGGCTCCTGGAGCCATCTTGAGCCGCACCGTCGCGTAGTAGGCGCCGCGCTGGGTATCGTCCTGCACGTTATGTATATCGGCCCAGACCTCGGACTCGAACGAGCTTCCGCCGGCGGTGAAAATTCCGACCACCTTCCACTTTCCGCGCCCGAATTGCATCGTCGAGCCGACCTTGGTGTTGGCGTAGCGCCCGGCCAGGCCCTTGCCGACGATCACCTCGTCCATCGCAGGCTTGAACATCCGGCCCTCGATGAGCTTCACGTTCTGATGCACTTCGAGCGCCACCGGCAGCACGCCGCGCACGACGATATTGTCGCTCGGTCCCTTTTCGCGCTGCATCAGCACCTGCACCGGCAGCTCGGGCGAGATCATCGGGTTGCCCGCGGGGTCGCGGCGAATCTGCGGCAGAAATTTCATCGCATCGAACTGATCCAGATTGATCGAGGAATAGGTCTCCGTGGTCGCGCCCTTGCGCAGCACGATCATGTTGTCGGGCTCGCCGGTATCGCTGATCATCGTGCCCAGTCCCGCCACCATAGCCATCACGACTACGAACACTGCGACCACCAGCGCGATTCCACCCGCGGTCATCCCGGTCGAGACCCGGCGTACCAAGAGGCTGCGCACGTTGTATTTTAGGGGTATCGCCATCTCAGGCCACCATCCGCAGCGCGTCCACGATATTCTGGCGCGCCGCGGTGCGCGCCGGCACCCACGCACTCACAAGTCCGATCAGCGCGGCGACGATCAGCGTCTCAACCAGGATTGACAGGGGCATCCTGATTTCGCTGAGCGGTCCGAGCACCGGGCTGCCGACCGCGAAAAGTTTGAGCACGATAAACGCGGTACCGCACCCGAGGATTCCGCCGAGCAATCCGATGATCAAGGATTCGGAGAGCAGCAGGCCCAGAATGGTGCCCGAGGGAAAACCGATCGAGCGCATCACCGCAATCTCGCCGCGCCGCTCGCGAATCGACATCGCGGCGGTATTCGCCGCGACCAGCCCGATCGTCAGGACCACGATAAATCCCAGGATCTCGGCCAGCTTAAAGAACATCCGGAAGTTATTCATGAAGCTGCCGATGAAAGCCGCTTCCGACTCGCTGCGCGTCTCCGCCGAGGAATTGGCGAAGCCTTCATCGAGCGCCGCAATCACCTGCGGAACGTTCTCGGATTTATCGACCCGCACCCAATAGTTATCGACGAAGCCCGGACGGCCCGCGGCTTCGTCAAGATAATCGCGGCGGAAGATCAGGAAGTTGGCCGGCGCGTTGCCGCCATGCATCACGCCCACAATATCGAGCGTTACGTTGAACGGGTAAACCGTGCCGCGCAGGATGATCTGCTGGCCTTCGTGCAGCTTGAAACGTATCATCGTTCCGGAACCGACCAGGCACGCGGTGCGCAGGGCCTCGAATTTCTTCCACGATTCTTTCGATACGCCCCAGTCGGGCCACATCGCCTCGGCAGTGTCGGGAT
>JBARDN010000082.1:0-37275 GCA_049795175.1 Binataceae bacterium (SeqCode)
TGATCAGCGCGGCGATCGCTTCTTCCTCAATACCTCGCACCGGAATGCGTGGCTGCAGTTTCTCGTTGAAGCTGGTCGCACACTTTATCGAGATTCCTCAGCTTCTTAGCTATTGCCATGCCAAGCCGCGCCGGCACTCTCAGGAGGTAGAAACGCGCCGTGCCACAGGGGCTTTGAATCATGCGGCCAGCCTGACCAGCCACCACAACCCATCACGCCATTGCCGTCTTCGGACGTTCCATTGCATCGATAGGCGTCAGCGGTCACAGGACCGTGACGCGATCGGCGACATCGTTAGGTGGGGTGTGAGGTGCGCGTGCGCGAGCAGAGAATCGAGCATTTGATGCTCGACCTGCTGGTCGGTGCTGACCCCGCGCGCATTGCGGATTTCGTCCGGCCGGCGGCGAAGGCTTCTTTGGCCTCTGGCCGCCGGCCGTGCGATCGCGTCTTATAGGCGGCCGGTCAGGAGCAGGATGATCAGAATAATGATCACGATTCCGCCGATTCCGAATCCGCCATACGGTCCGTATGCGTAGTAACCGCCGCCGCCGCCAAAAATCAAAATCAAGATCAGAATTAATAGTAACGGTGACATAGATCCTCCTGTAGTACTCAGTCACGTTTGCAGAACTTTCTATCAACGAATGCTTTCGCATCCCTTCCATCGAGTGATTAGCCGCCTTTACTCATTAGCCTTGGGAAGAATAGCCACTGCTACCTGCTCGGTTGGGTTGGGGTTCGGCACATCTGGCGATGCAGGCTTAAGTGTGAATCCGGGCAGCCCCTTCGACGGCACGCCAACGCGCGACCTCGCGCGTTGCAGTGCGTAGCGCCTGACGGTGCGGCGCGCCTGTTCCCGGGTTGCGCTGACTTCGAAGCATCCGGCGTCGAGCAGCTCGGCGATATGCGCATTGGCGGCGTCACCACCGGCCAGGATTATCTGATTGGGCAACGCGGTCTTGATAGCACGGACCAGATCGAGCATCGCGGGAATACATTCGGTGCAGGTGCAGGAGATACAAATGATATTGGGAAAGAAACGCTTGGCGAATTCCTCGATCTCGGCGGAGGTCTTGCCGTCGCCGAGAAAAGTCGCGGCGACTCCGTCCTGGCGCAGCAGCTCCAATAGTATTTTTAGTCCGAGAGTATGAACCTCGCCGGGGGCGCATACTCCGGCCAGCCGCAGCGGTGGAATCAGAAGCGGGCGATTGAACCGGCTGCCAAGCTCTCCTACCAGCTCTTCGGTGGTATCGACGATGAATTTCTGATTTTCCGGGCTGATATGATCGTCGATACGTTCCTGGCCCATCAGGGCCAGCGCGGGAAGAATCACGTCGCTGAGCGTCGGTTCGAGGCCGTTTTTGTCGCAATATTCTACCGCCAGTGCGTGCGCGCCGTCGCGATCGATCTCGAGTAGCTTGCGATAGTAGTCATGATAATCTTCGAGCTTTTGGTCGGCGCCGAGCAGGACGCTCAGAAAACTCAATGCGGGAATATAGTCACCTGCCACCTTCAGGCAGGAGGTGAGAGGCGTTGCCAGGAGGAGCCCTGGCAGTCCCCACAGCCACGCCCAGAACATCGCGGAGACCAACAGCGCCAGCGGCGAGAGCCCGATACCACGTCCGATCAAGAAGGGCTCGACGAACTGGGACGCGACCTGATCGAGAATCACAAACGCGGCGAATACCTCGAAGCATTTGGCCCAGGCCGGAAAGACCGCGAACGCGACCAGAGTAGGCAATACCGCGGAGGTCAGCGCGCCGACATACGGAATAAACCGCAGTAAAAAGGCCAGTGCGCCCCAGAACGCCGGATTCGGCAGCCCCAGGAGCCACATCACAATTGCTATCGAGACGCCGTATCCGAAATTGACCAGCGAAAAGAGCAATAGGTATTGAGAAACCGTGCTGCCCGCAGTTGCTATTGCTTCCGCGGCGAGGGTGACTCGAATCCGGGCGGTCAGGCGCACCAGCCGGTCGCGCACATCCTCGCGTCCGTAAAGCAGAAAAAAGAATAGTACAATTACCAGCAGGGTCTGGGCCAGACCCGAGAGCAAAGGCAGGACAGGTTTCAGTATTTGCCTGGCGGCGGAAGATTCAGCGGGCACCTGAACGACGGTTTGAGGATGTTTTGGGCCGGGTTTCGCCCACTGAAGACGCCGCTCGACGTTGCTCACGCCGAATTCGATGCTTGCGAGCCAATCCGGAGTGGAACCCTTAAGCGCGTTGATCTTCGCGGCGATATTCTCCGAATGGTCGGTAACGTTCACCGCAACCGCGGTTAGCTGAACGGCCAGAAAATACGCCAGTATAGCGATCGCGATTACGGCGGTAGCAACGACCAGGGCAGAGCTGGCGAATCGTCCGATGAACCGCTCCAGGCGCGTGGCAATCGGGCTGAAGATCACCGACAACACGCCGGCCATCGCCAGCGGCATCAGTACATCCTTGGCAAAGTATAGTACTGCCGTCGCTATAATAATGCCGAGCAAAGGCGTTGCCGCTCCGAGCGAGGAAGAGGACGGCGAAGCGGGCGCGGAAGAGAAGGAATCAGCTGCGTCGCCCGACGGAGGCGGAATCGAAGGCGGCGCGGCAGTTTCTTTCATTGGTGGCATGGCGGGCAACGAATCGGAGTTCCCTTCATATCGTAGCGCTGGTTCGCTGAAATTGTCTTAAGAAAACTTTTGCGGGGGCAGGAAGTTCACGAAGTACTGCCGCTTGACATAATCCTATCCAGGGGGATAGGTCTAACCGCATGATTCACGCGACTCATCCCGACATCGTAAACCGTCTCAAACGAGCCGATGGCCATCTAAGAACCATCATCGAAATGATCGAAGCCAAGCGCGAGTGCCTGGATGTTGCTCAGCAGCTTCACGCGGTCGAGAAGGCGCTCGGAGTCGCCAAGCGCGTGTATATCCAGGACCATATCGACAACTGTATCGAGCAAGCGGTGGGCGCGATTCCGCGCGATGCGCGCGGGTCACTCTCGGAGTTCAGGGAAATCACCAAATATCTCTGAGCGGATGACTGCGTCTGCTTGAGGGGCAGGCCCATGGACGAGCCGGCACTCGAACCACATCTTCATCCGGACGGCGAGCATGCGCATAGAAGTGGCGTGAAGTATGCGCATCTCCATGGCGTCGCTGATCCGGCTTACGCGAGTACTGCGCGCGGGCTCGAGGCGCTCAAGTGGTCGGTAGCAGTACTTGGCGTCGCTGCGGTGACGCAGCTCGCGGTGGTGATGCTCTCGGGCAGCGTGGCCGTGCTGGCGGACACGATTCACAACGCCGCGGACGCCTGCACTGCGGTTCCGCTGGGGATTGCGTTTGTGCTGATGCGCCGGAAACCTACCGCGCGGTTTACCTATGGATACGGCCGGATCGAGGATCTTGCCGGAGTCGCGATTGTCGTCATCATTCTCGCAAGCGCGATTGCCGCGGGGTACGAAGCGGCGCGCCGGTTGATCGAGCCGCAGCCGATCGCAGCGTTGGGCGCGGTCGCGATTGCCGGCGTGATTGGCTTCGTTGCGAATGAGATCGCCGCATTTATGCGGATCAGAGCCGGACGCGAGATTCACAGCGCGGCTCTGGTCGCCGACGGTTACCATGCGCGGGTCGATGGCCTGGCGAGTCTCGCGGTCACGGCGGGAGCGATTGCGGTGAAGATGGGCTTTGCGCGGGCCGACCCGTTCATTGGGCTTGCGATCGCCATTGCGATCCTCGGGATCGTGTGGCAATCCGCATCCGCAGTCTTCACGCGCATGCTCGACGGCGTCGAGCCGGACCTCGTCGCTACGATGCGTGATGCGGGCGAGCAGGTAGCGGGAATTCGGGGCGTGCTCGATCCTCGCGCGCGATGGCTGGGGCATCGGCTGCATGGTGAGGCAGATATCGCGGTGGACGCGGCGCTCTCGGTCGACGAATGCGTCGAGATCGCCGGGCGATTCAGGCGTGAGGCAATGCGGCGTCTGCCGGCGCTTGCGGAGCTGCATGTAGGAATCGTGGCAGACCATGGCGAGCGCCGCTGACCGCGGGATCGACCGCGCGGCGGCGCGTCTACCGCATTAGGAGAAGATAGGCGGCCAGCGCCAGGCCCATCGCGGCCAGGATTAGAGCGACGGCGATTCCGAGCGCGGATGGACGCCCGAATTGTTCGCCGCGATTTAGCTCCCTGATGAGCCGCCAATGATGCGCGGCTGCGGCGATATTGACGGCCACTCCCGCCAGCAGCAGCGCAATTCCGCCCCACAGCGACATCCCGGTCGGCTCCAGCGGATGCGCGTGCGTGTTCATCGCAATCGCGCGCAGGAACAGGCCGAATCGCGCGACCACGAAACCGAATCCCATAAGCGCAAGGCCGGTCCGAATCCAGGCGAGAAAGGTGCGCTCCGCGGCCAGATAGTCACTTGCGGTAGCTTGAGGCTGCGGCATCGATAGCGTTGGCGCCCCTCGGGCTCAGCGGCCCGCGACGGCGGCGTAATCGGTGCGCGTCTTGGGGGCGCATCCGTCGAGAAAGATTGCGATGATCGTCTCGACCGCGACGCCGGGGGTTGCGAACTCGCGTCCGTAGCGATTGAGGCCCCGCACCATCCCGAGCACCGACTCGGCCGCAAGGCGAGTATCAAGGTCGGCTCGAATCGCGCCGCGCGCGACCCCGTCGCGCAGGATTTCGGAGAGCATCCGGGCCAGCCGCTCGCGCTGCTCGCGGTATGCGCGGGCCTGCGTGGGCGGGAGAGCCTTGGGATCGTGCAACAAGGTGAAAAACTGGCTCCGATTCCAAAAGAAAGCCACCGCGAGGCGGACGAAGGTCGCAATCTGCTCGTAGCTCGAAGAGCTCTCGGCCAGTCCGGCGCGAATCTGTTTCTGCAATTCGTCGATACCAGCGATCACGACCGCGGCGTAGAGCTCTTCCTTGCTGCGGAAGCGGCGATAGACGCTGCCCTTGCCGACACGCGCGCGGGCGGCAACATGATCGATCAACACCCGATCGAATTCTTGTTCGGAAAAGAGGACGGTGGCGCTCTCGAGGATTCGTTCGCGCAGAAACGGGGTCGCCGGACGGCCGCGGCGCGGGCGGCGTGCGCGCGCGGTTGCGGCTCGTGGAGTTGGCGCGTGGGCAGTAGGCTGCGAAATTGTTCGACGCTTCATGGGTTCGGTTCCTGAACCAAGCGCGATCTGCTCTTCTGCCGCGTGCGGCGCCCTCAGCGAAACGGATTGCGCCGTGGTGCGTCCGTCGTATAAGCGCCGCGCATCGCCGCGCCGATTGGTTTCCAGATTAAATATGGACTTGCAGGTCCGAAATTGCAACAATGTTTCGTGCGCGGGACCTGCTCGTGATGCCGTGGGTCGCGTTTAACGCGATTTGCATTGCGATATCCGCGTATCCAGCGCGCGCCAGGCGCAGGTGCCAACGCCGAATCCCGCGCCGGAGTTGCCGGAGAGGTGTGAGTAGCAAAACGATGGATACCGATACTCCTGCGAGCAAACTACAGAACCCTGCGCTCGCTCCTGACACCTCGATCCGAAATCGCGACCTGCGGATGGGGATCAAGTGGTGGATGTGGCTGGCGGGCTTTTCGATTCTGGCGCTGGTCCTCTATCTGATGCTCTCGCGGCCCAATGGGGCCGCGCCCGGAACTGCGGGCGGAAAGGCGGCTCACGCGATACCAGCGGTACCGGTCACGGCGGTTGCGGCGAAGACCGGCGACTTGAATCATTACCTGACCGCGATCGGTTCGGTTACGCCATTCAATACCGTGACCGTGATGTCGCGCGTGCCGGGCCAAATCATGAAGGTCTTTTTCAAGGAAGGGCAGACCGTGAAGGCCGGCGAATTATTGGCCCAGATCGATCCGCGTCCGTACCAGGTTCAGCTCGAGCAGGCCGAAGGTACGCTGGCCAAGGACCAAGCTTCGCTGACTGACAACAAAATTCTGCTCGCGCGCGACGAAGAGCTGTTCAAAGAGAGCGTGATTGCGCGCCAGGACCTGGACAATCAGCGCGCGCTGGTGGCGCAGTTCGAGGGCTCGATTATCAGCGACCAGGCCGCGGTTGACAGCGCGAAGCTCGAGCTTACTTACAGCCAGGTCACGGCGCCGATCAGCGGCAAGGTCGGGCTCCGGCTGGTCGATCCCGGCAACGTTGTCACCGTCAGCCAGGGATTGATCGTAATCACGCAGGTGCAGCCGATCTCGGTGCGCTTCAGTATTCCGGAAGACAATCTGCCGCTGGTGGTCAGCGACATGAAGACCGATCCAAATCTGCCGGTCGAGGCGTGGGATCGCGACTTCAAGACCAAGCTCGCGACCGGCACGCTCTTGACGCTGAGCAACGAGATTGATCAGACCACCGGCACGATCGTGTTGAAGGCGGTGTTCCCGAACACCGACAACATGCTGTTTCCGAATCAATTCGTGAACGCGCGGCTGCTGGTCGGGGTCACCAAAGATGCGATTTTGATTCCGCTCGCCGCAGTGCAGCGCGGCAATGCGCGCGGATCTTACGTGTTCGTCGTGGCGGCCAATAAGGCCGCGCAAAAGCAGGTCGTTACGATAAGCGCGACCCAGGGCGACACGGTCGCGATCGGCACCGGACTCAAAGCCGGCGCCGTGGTCGTGACCGACGGCGTTGACAAGCTGCGCTCGGGTTCGCCGGTCACTGTGCAAATGGCGTCGAACAATGCCAGCAGCGACGGCGGCCAGCAATGAATCCGTCGCGGCCCTTTATTCTGCGGCCGATCGCGACTTCCCTCTTGATGGCAGGGATCATGCTGGCCGGCATGTTTGCCTACAAGCAGTTGCCGGTCTCCGCACTGCCCGAGGTCGATTATCCGACGATCGAGGTGCTGACCTTCTATCCCGGCGCGAGCCCGGACGTGATGGCCTCTTCGGTGACGGCGCCGCTCGAGCGCCAGTTCGGCCAGGTGCCCGGACTCAACCAGATGACCTCGAACAGTTCGTTCGGGAGTTCGGTTATCACGCTGCAGTTCGTGCTCGATCTGGATATCGACGTTGCCGAGCAGGAGGTGCAGGCGGCGATCAATGCGGCCTCGACCTATCTGCCCAAAGACCTGCCGAATCCTCCGATCTACAGCAAGACCAATCCGGCTGACGCGCCGATTCTGACCTTGGCTCTGACCTCGATCGAGTTGCCGCTCGACCAGGTGGAAGATCTTGCCGATACGCGCCTTGCCGAGCGTATCTCGCAACTCTCCGGCGTCGGGATGGTGAGTATCAGCGGCGGGCAGAAGCCCGCGGTGCGGGTGGACGCGAACCCGACCGCGCTTGCTGCATACGGGCTCAACCTCGAGAGCCTGCGCACCGCTATCGCGGCGGCAAACGTTGACGAGGCCAAGGGCAACTTCGACGGTCCGGGCCAGGCGTACACTATCGGCGCCAACGATCAGCTCCTGACCGCTAAGGACTACGGACCGCTCATCGTCGCGTACCAAAACGGCGCGCCGGTGCGGCTCTCGGATGTCGCCAAAATTAGCGACGGCGCGGAAAACGTCAAAGAGGCCGCGTGGATGAACCTGACGCCGGCCGTGATCATGAACGTTCAGCGTCAGCCCGGCGCCAACATCATCGAGGTGGTTGATCGAATCAAAAAGCTGATGCCGCAGCTAAAGGCCGGGCTCCCGTCCTCGGTCAACATCTCGATTCTGACCGACCGGACGATCACCATCCGCGCGTCGGTTTCCGACGTGCAGTTCGAGCTGATGCTGACCGTGGCGCTGGTGGTGATGGTCATATTCCTGTTCCTGCGCAATATCGCGGCCACGGTGATTCCGAGTATCGCGGTCCCGCTCTCGATCGTCGGCACCTTTGGCGTGATGTACCTGCTCGGCTACAGCCTCAATAATCTGACGCTGATGGCGCTGACGATCTCGACCGGGTTCGTGGTCGATGACGCGATCGTGATGATCGAAAATATCTCGCGCTATATCGAAGAGGGGCAGTCGCCGATGCAGGCGGCGCTCAACGGCTCGGCGCAGATCGGATTCACGATCGTGTCGCTGACCGTATCACTGATCGCGGTGCTGATCCCGCTGTTGTTCATGGGCGATATCGTAGGACGCCTGTTCCGCGAGTTCGCGATCACGCTGGCGGTCACAATCCTGGTCTCGGCGATCGTCTCGCTTACGCTGACGCCGATGATGTGCTCGCGTCTGCTGCACCACAAACCACGGACCCAGCAGAACCGGCTGTACCGCAAATCCGAGCAGATTTTCGAGGACACGATCGCATTCTACGGCAAGACTTTGCGCTGGGTGCTGCGCCATGAGCAGGCGACGCTGGTGGTGGCGATCGCGACCCTGGTGCTGACGATCATTTTGTACATTATCGCGCCCAAGGGATTTTTCCCGGTGCAGGACACCGGCGTGATCGAGGGCATCTCCGAAGCGCCGCAGACGATCTCGTTTCCCGCGATGGCTTCGCGCCAGCAGGACCTCGCCAAAGCGATTCTGCAGGAGCCGTCGGTGCAAAGCTTGTCCTCGTTCGTCGGGATCGATGGAACCAATACCACCATCAACAGCGGCCGCTTCCTGATCAATCTCAAACCGGAAGACCAACGCTCCGAAACGATTAGCCAGGTGATCGCGAGCCTGCAAAAAGTGACCTCGCAGATCCAGGGGATCGACCTGTACCTGCAGCCGGTGCAGGATTTGACCGTCGAAGATCGCATCAGCCGCACCGAGTACCAGTACAGCCTCGAAGATCCGAATCCGGACGAGTTGAACCTGTGGACCACGCGCCTGATGACGAAGCTCAAGACCATGCCCCAGTTGAGCAACCTCGCGACCGACCAGCAGAACCATGGGCTCGAAGCTGACCTCACGATCGACCGCAGCACCGCTTCGCGGCTTGGGATCCCACTGCAATCGATCGACAACACGCTCTACGACGCATACGGCCAGCGCCAGGTCTCGACCATCTTCACCCAGCTTAATCAATACCATGTGATACTCGACGTCGCGCCCGAGTTCTCGCAGGATACGCCCGCGCTCGGCGATCTCTATTTCCCCTCGACCGGCGGCGGCGAGGTTCCGCTGAGCACCTTCACCACGGTTTCGAAAACCCAGACCCCGCTGGTGATAAATCACGAGGGCCAGTTCCCGGCCGTCACGATCTCGTTCGACGTGGGCGCGGGATACTCGCTCGGCGAGGCGGTTGACGCGATCAAGCAGGCCGAGTCGGATATCGCGCTGCCGGCGAGCGTCCAGGTCGCCTTCCAGGGAACCGCGCAGGCGTTCCAGGCATCGCTGGCCAGCGAGCCGATCCTGATCCTGGCGGCGCTGGTCACGGTCTATATCGTGCTCGGGGTTTTGTACGAGAGTTACATCCATCCAATTACTATTCTTTCGACGCTGCCGTCGGCCGGAGTCGGCGCGATCCTCGCGCTTATGATCTGCGGCGAGGATCTCAACGTGATCGCGCTCATCGGGATCATTCTGCTCATCGGTATCGTCAAGAAAAATGCGATCATGATGATCGATTTCGCGCTCGAGGCGCAACGCAAAGAAGGCAAGGCTCCGCGCGAGGCGATCTACCAGGCCTGCCTGCTGCGCTTTCGGCCAATCATGATGACCACGATGGCGGCGCTGCTGGGCGGGTTGCCGCTCGCACTGGGAACCGGCACCGGATCGGAGCTGCGCCGTCCGCTGGGAATTACAATCGTCGGCGGTCTTCTCTTGAGCCAGCTCCTGACGCTCTATACCACCCCGGTTATTTTTCTCGCTTTCGAGCGCTTGGCGGAACGCTTGTCGGGCGCGCCCGCGCCGGCCACGGACGAGGTGCCCGGCTCGGTGGGAGCGCCGGCTTCGTGAGCGAACTCTTCATCCGCAATTCGGTCGGGACCACGCTGCTGACGATCGCGCTGGCGCTGGCTGGCATTATTGGGTTCCGGCTGCTGCCGGTGTCGCCGCTGCCGCAGGTCGATTTCCCGACCATCCAGGTGCAGTCGAGTCTTCCCGGCGCGAGTCCGGAGACGATGGCGTCGTCGGTGGCGACGCCGCTGGAGCGCCAGTTCGGGCGTATCGCGGGACTGACGCAGATGACCTCGGCGAGTTCGCTGGGCGCGGTCTCGATCGTTATGCAGTTCGATCTGAACCGCGATATCGACGCCGCCGCGCGCGACGTACAGGCCTCGATCAACGCCGCCCGCAGCCAGCTTCCGACCAACCTGCCGGCCAATCCGACCTATCGCAAGGTCAACCCGGCCGACTCGCCGATCCTGATCATCGCGCTCACCTCCGACAGCCAGACGCGCGGCCAGATGTATGATGCTGCCTATTCGATCCTTGCGCAGAAGCTTTCCCAGGTCTTCGGCGTCGGACAGGTGATCGTCGGCGGCAGCGCGCTGCCCGCGGTGCGCGTCGATCTGAATCCCACGCAGCTTAACGCCTACGGCATCGGACTCGAACAGGTCCGAGCAGTGCTGGCGGGCGCAAACGTCAATAGTCCCAAGGGCGAATTGTCCAACGGCACGACCACCTATGGAATCAACGACACCGACCAGTTGCTGCACGCGAACCAATACAGCCCGCTGATCGTTTCGTACCTGAACGGCGCCGCGGTGCATCTTTCCGACTTGGGCGCGGTAACCGATTCGGTCCAGGATGTGCGCAACGCCGGAGTGGTCGATAGCCAGCCCGCCGTACTGGTAATCATTTTTCGCCAGCCTGCCGCGAATATTATTGAGACGGTCCAGCGCGTATTGGACTCGATGCCGTCGCTGCAGGCTTCGATCTCGCCCGCGATCAAGCTCACCGTCGTGATGGATCGAACGACTACGATCAAAGCGTCGGTCGATGACGTCGAATTCACGCTTCTGCTTTCGGTCGCGCTGGTGATCATGGTGGTGTTCGTGTTTCTGCGCAATCTGCGCGCCACGATGATCCCGGGTGTCGTGGTACCGCTGTCGCTGCTCGGCACTTTCGGAATCATGTACCTGTGCGGCTACAGCCTGGACAATCTGTCGCTGATGGCGCTGACGATCTCGACCGGTTTCGTGGTCGATGACGCGATCGTCGTGGTCGAGAATATCTCGCGATTTCTGGAGCAGGGCGTGCCGCCGTACGAGGCCGCGGTCCGCGGCGCCAAAGGGATCGGCTTTACCGTGATCTCGATGAGCGTGTCGCTTATCGCGGTGTTTATCCCGATCCTGGTAATGGGCGGAATCGTCGGGCGGCTGTTCCGCGAGTTCGCGGTCACGCTGTCCGCCGCGATCGCCGTGTCGCTGGTGCTCTCGCTCACCACTACGCCGATGATGTGCGCGAAGCTTTTGCGAGCGCATGACGCCGAGCGCCATGGCCGGATCTACCGCGTCTTCGAACAGGGATTTAACGCGCTGCTGAGCGGCTACGAATCGGGCCTGCGTTGGGTTCTCGATCATCAGCCATTCACGCTCGCGGTGTTTTTCGCCACCCTCGCGCTCAGCATCTATATGTTCTACGTCATCCCCAAAGGGTTTTTCCCGGAACAGGACACCGGCCGCATGATGGGCATGCTGCTGGCCGATCAGGACACCTCATTTCAATCGATTCAGCAGAAGCTCGGCGAGTTCGTTAAGGTCTTGAACCAGGATCCGGCGATCGATCACGTGATTGCGTTTGCGGGCGGAAATTCCGGCTCGCCGGTGAACACCGCGCGCATGTTCATCACGCTCAAACCGCTCAGCGAGCGCACCGGTGTGACGAACGTGATCACCAGGCTGCGCAAAAAAACCGCGCGAATTCCAGGTGCGACGCTGTATCTGCAGGCGTCGCAGGATCTGACTATCGGCGGCAGAAGGTCGAACGCGGAATATCAATACACGCTGCAGGGTGACGACCTTGACCAGCTCAACCACTACGCGCCGTTGTTGCTCGCCAAGCTGCAGACGATACACCAGTTGACCGACGTCAGCAGCGACCAGCAAAACAGCGGCCTTGCCGCCAACCTGGTGATCGATCGCAAGACCGCTTCGCGCCTCGGCATCACGCCGCAACTTATCGACGACACCCTCTACGACGCGTTTGGCCAGCGGGAAGTCTCGACGATGTACACGCAGCTCAACCAGTACTTTGTCGTGATGGAGGTTGAACCCAAGTTCTGGCAAAACCCCGAGTCGCTTTCCGAAATCTATGTGCGCACCAGTTCGGGACAAGAAGTACCGCTCAGCACTTTCACCCACTACGAGCCCCGCACCACCGCGCTGGCCGTGAACCATCAGGGGCAATTCCCTTCGGTCACGATGTCGTTCAATCTTGCGCCCGGCGTCTCGCTGGGCGATGCGGTCGGGTTGATCAACGACGCGCAGGCGCAAATCAAGATGCCGGCGAGCATCAGCGGAGATTTTCAGGGGACGGCGCAGGCCTTTCAGGCTTCGCTTGCGAACGAGCCGATGTTGATCGCGGCGGCTCTGCTCGCGGTCTATATCGTGCTCGGCATCCTGTATGAGAGCTACATTCATCCGATCACCATCCTTTCGACGCTGCCGTCGGCTGGAGTCGGCGCGCTGCTCGCGCTCGAGATGACTCACAACGATCTTTCGATCATCGCGCTTATCGGCATCATCCTGCTGATTGGGATCGTCAAGAAGAATGCGATCATGATGATCGATTTTGCGCTCGAAGCGCAGCGCGGCGAGGGTAAGGCGGCCCGCGACGCAATCTATGAAGCCTGCATCCTGCGCTTTCGGCCAATCATGATGACCACGATGGCGGCGCTGCTCGGCGGACTTCCGCTCGCCGTCGGCACCGGCACCGGCTCGGAGTTGCGCCGCCCGCTCGGAATCGCGATCGTCGGCGGATTGATCGTCAGTCAAATGTTGACGCTGTTTACCACGCCGGTGGTCTTTCTCTATCTCGAACGGGTTCGGGTAGGATGGGTGGCGGCGTGGAGGCGGTTAGCCGGGTCCGTGGGATCGGCGCCTGCCGATACGCGGCCCGCTGATACCGGCGTTTAAGGCGCGCCGTTTCAGCGGCTCGAAATTCGCGGGGCGATACTCGCGCCGCTTATCAGGATCAATACTTCAGAGCGCCGATTCTCGGGATCAAGCCGCGCGACATACGCGGGCAACGCACTGCGGCCGAGCCCGATATCAGTTCGCGCGTCGCAGCCGCACCGCGCCGCAAGACCGTCGTTGATGGCCGCGAACCGGTCCAGATGCAGCGCGGCAATTTGAAGCGAGCCTTCCGCAATCGCGAGCCGCAATACGCCGTTGTCGCCGATCTTCGGAACCTCGACCATCGGCGTTCCCGCCACGGTCGCAGTCTCGATCACCCAGTTGCGGAATTTGTCGTCGCTCATCCGGCCGGCGTGAGCGTTTTCCTTCTGCAGCGCGCTGATCGCCCCCTTTAGGGCCGACTTCGTCGCGCGGGTCGGATGCGCGCGCTGGAGGTTCACCAGCTTCCACATCTGCTGCGACCACTGCGCGACCTCGGCGCGGCTGGCGCCGGGCGTTGCTTCATAGTCCTCCGCAGCCGACTCCGCACCCGCCAGGTCGCCGGTCTTGAGCGCATGCTCGACGCGATTGGCGTCGTTTTGCGCGATCGCTGAATTTATCCGATCCAGCAGCGGGCCGCTGGTGCTGTCCGGCGCGGCCGCGGCCGTAGCGCAGGCTTGCTGCTGCTCGGCCAGCGGGAACGACGGTGCGCCGATGGTGAAGTCGGTGACGCACAAATCGTCCTTGACTTCGCGCAGTTCGGCTGCGGAAAGCTTTTCCGGATGCGCCGAAAGCGCGACCAGTTCCGGACGCGCGCGCGCGTAATCGCCGGCCTTCATCCGAGCGCGCGCGGAAGTCAGCGCACTCGGAGCGCACCCCGCGGCCGCAAGCATCGCAAGCGCGCTCGCGATCGCCAGTCCCGCGACCACGCGATTTCGCCACGGATTCTTCACCTCTCGATTATGCACCCGCAGGGGCGGTCAAGTGCAATCTCAATCTTTCAGCGCTCGAATCGTGCCGATTGGGAGTGACAAAAGTCGGCCAGAGGCGCGGTGTCGCAGCCGATGTTCCGCGCGCTGCTCCGAATCGCGTCGCGAGCTTCTGGCCGCGATCCGGGATGCGCATCTGAAACCTGGGTTAACTTGCGGCGGCGCGTCTTCAGCGACGACTCGCAAAATCATTCAGATACTACATTTTCCAAAATTAGTATTCGCTTCAATCTGAAACACTATTCGGCGCGAAGCGGATCCGCTTCGTCCCGATTCCGGACGTTTGGTGTCTCAGTGGCGCTGCCCGACGTGGTCTCAACGCGAAGGCACTCGCCGTGGCGCGGTATTTTGCCGTGGCATGACCTCTGCACTTGTCATCATGTCGAAAGTCGAAAACCGGAACTTAAGTCCGAAATCAATAAGCGAGCAAAGCGCTTGAAGAGGGTAAGTACAGAGTCATGATGAACTGGATCACCAAAATGTACGTGCGGCTTCATGAGGGTAAGGGTCAGACGATGACTGAGTATGTCCTGATCATAGCCGCAATAGCGGTCGCCGGGTACGTCGCATACCAGGGCCTCGAAGGCGGAATCAACACGATCATCACCAACGTGACCAACACCTTGAAGGGCGCGTAATGGGCCGCGCGGTGCGCGAAAGATCTTCGCAGCGCCGCACCAGAACGCGGCCGGCGGCGGGTAAAACATCCCCGCTGTCGGCACGCGAACTTCGAGTTGACTGACAAAACGGTGCCTTCGGAAACGGCCAAAATCGGTGTCTGGCCGCTACGAAAGAAAAAGATCGGGACTGAGCAGATCGAAATCGTAATGAGCCATTAGTCAGGCGCATTAAGAGGAAGTTTATCCCAGCGGGCCGCGCGAGCGGGCGGAACGGAGGGGAGAAATGAGACGACCACTGATATTTGCAATTCTGGCAGGAATGGCCGCGGTCCTGGCCGCGATAATTGTATTTTCGGCGCTGAAGCGACGCGAGGCAGAGGTGCAAAAAGCGTTGGCGAGCACGGTGGATATCGTGGTCGCTGCGCGTGATCTGCATCTCGGAGAACGTATCGACGCCAACGCGATCAAGCTGGCGCGATGGCAACGCGACAGCGTGCCGGCGGGCGCCTTCACCGATCCTCAAGCGGTGATCAATTCATTCGTGCGAATCGAAACCGTCGCGAGCGAGCCGGTCGTCGCCGCCAAGTTGTTCATGGGCGAGAAAACCGCCGGCGTGATGCCGCTGCTGATTCCCAGCGGAATGCGCGCGATGGCGGTGCAGGTCGATGAAGTCAGCGACATCGCAGGCTTCGTGCAGCCGCGTGCGCACGTCGACGTGCTGGTGTCGGTCTCGGGTTCGGGCCGCGACCAGCCGTCGTTCTCGAAGATGGTCCTGCAGGATATCGAGGTGCTGGCGGTCGCACAGGAAATCGAAAAGAAAACCGACGAGCCCGAGGAAGTCAAAGTCGTGACCCTGCTGGTGACCCCCGAGCAATCGGAGAAGCTCGCGCTCGCCAGCCACGAGGGTCAACTGCGCCTCTCGATGCGCAACTACACCGACAGCAAGATCATCACGACCAGCGGCGCCGAAATGAGCGATCTGAAGAGCTTCGTCCAGCCGGCCATCCACATCTCCGACCAGGCTGCGGTTGCGCCGGCCAGCCGCCCGCGCGCGCCGGTGCGCACGCTGAACGTGCAAATCATGCGCGACGGCAAATCCGCCGAATCGGTCTCATTCATCAAATCCGCGCCCGGCGCTCACAGCATGAGCCTGATGCGCGCGCTGCCTGCTCCAGCCGCGGTCCCAGTGGTGCCCGGGCCTACCGCAGAGGCGGCCGCTCCTTCCGCGCGGGCTTCCGCCTCGATCATGGCGCCGTCGGTGCTGGCGAAGGCTCTCGGACCGGACCCGGCTGATTATTCCGCACCGCCATCCGACGACGCGGCCATGCCCGTATCGAATCCGGATGCAACCGGGTACGTGCCCGCACCCAAGACGATTGCGATTCCGTGACCAAGCGAAATCAAAGGTGACAGCAATGCAGTCTAAAACATTATTCAGAACAAGATTCGGACTCTGGACGGTCGCGATTGCTTCTGCATGGGCGATCGCGATCGCCGGAGCCCGTGCCTCTTTTGCCGACGGCGACAAACCGATCGCACAGGTTCCGCTCACGATCACGGCCGGCGAAACCTACACGGTCGATAATCTGGCGCCGGGCAGCGTGCCTGCGATTAAGGTAATCGAAAATCCGCACGCATTGGTCATTCACTCTGAGATGCCGGGCAAGCTTATTCTGCTCGGCGCCGAGCGCGGCCGCTGGATCGTCGTCGTCACCCGCGCAAACGGCCACCAAGCCGCTTATGACGTGATCGTGAACAGCGTCGCAGCGCCCGGTGATCCGCTCAAACCGGGCGAGAGTCCCAGCGCGACTATTGAGGGGCTCGCCGGCTCGCGTGCGGCTCAGTCGTCATCGTCGGCACCGTCGATGGGATTGGCCGCCGCGCCGCCGGTTTCCGCACCGCCGGGCGAGATCGTTCCGATCGCAAATACGAACGCCGCTATCGCGCGGGTGCCGGCAGCGAATTCGCAGATCTTCGGCTTTGCGCCAGCAGCTACTCCGGCGGCAACTTCGCCGGGCGCCGAGACTCCGGTCGGTAAGTGGCGCAGCAACCCTGCCGTCGGCGCTGCCGCAGATACCTCGCCTTCGGATTCCGGAGGTCCGGGCGCGCCAAACTACCTGTCCAACGATTCGATCATCCTGATGCAGGGAACTTCGCACGTGATCGATTTCCGCCGCCGCCTCGTCCGCGTCTCGATTGCCGATTCCAAGATCGCGGACATCCAGGTGATCAATCCGTCGCAAATAAATCTGGTCGCACACACTCCCGGTTTTACAACGCTGGCGGTCTGGGACGATCGCGGCGATTACCAGGAGCGTCAAATCCGCATCGACGCCGGAGGCCGGCAGCAGGTGATGCTCAACTGCATCGTTGCCGAGTTGGACCTCTCCAGTGCCGAGAACCAGGGCATCAATCTGTCGCTCGCGCTCTCGAACTACGGCTTTTCGATCTTTGGGATGCCGGGCGCAGTCGCGACTCCCTACACTGCGGCGTCGCAGTTGGCGTCGTCATCTTCATCCACCACCGCAGCCGGTGGAGTTCTCGGCCCGGGCGGCCAGCTCATCCCGCTGGTTCTATCGCCGGGGCTGACCTATGGGATCGCGGCCGGGAATTCGAATATCCAGACCCAAAGCTTCTTTCAATTTCTCGAGACTCACAATCTCGCGAAAATCCTGGCCGAACCGCATCTGCTGGCCAACTCCGGCGAGCAGGCCAAATTCCTGTCCGGCGGCGAGATTCCGATCGTGATCGCGCAGGCACTCAACACCTCGATCGTGTTCAAACAGTTCGGCACCTCGGTCGATTTTCTGCCCACCGTCATCGGACGCAACACCATCGAGCTGTATGTCAAGCCCGAGGTTTCGCAACCTAACTTTGCCGAGGGCGTTACGATGTTCGGTTTTACAGTACCGGCATTCGTGACTCGCCGTGCGCAGACCATGGTCACACTGCGCGACGGACAAACGCTCATCATCGCGGGTTTGATCCTGCACAACCCGGTGGCGACGGTTAACAAGGTTCCCTATCTCGGCGACGTGCCGTATCTGGGCGGACTGTTCCGCACCACTTCGCACACGACCCAGGAGACCGACCTGGTGATGAGCGTGACGCCGCAGATTGTCCGGCCGCTTCCGGTTGGCGCGGAGGTCGATCTGCCGCACGGCAGCAGGCTCGCGCCGGAAGATATCAAGACGCGCGAAATCAATCCGCCCGACGCGTCGAGGCCGCGGTTCTAGCCGCCACACAAGGAGACTCTCGTGTCAGTGCTCGGAGCAAATAACGAAACCCGGCGCGGAACCCTGCGCGTGTTCTTGATGGGCGACAATGCCGAGGTCCGCGGCATCGCGAAAACCGCGCTTTTGGCGCTGGGCGATCCTCCGCTCCAGATCGAAGAGGCCGGCCTTGGCGCTTCGCCGACCACCGGCGCGCCCGACGTTCTGATGGTGATGCTGGCGGGCAATGAAGAGGCGAGCCTGCGCTGCCTGCAAACCCAGGCCGGACAGATTCCGCGGCCCGCCATCTTTGCGCTCTTGCAGACCCGCTCGCCCGGCTTGATGAAGCGTGCGCTGCGCGCGGGCGCCGACGAGTTGCTGCTGGTGCCAATCGATCCCGGTGACGCGACTTGCGCGCTCTTGAAAATCAGCGAAGCGCGCTGGCGCTCGGACCGGCGCGACGGCGGCGTGGT
Source organism: Binataceae bacterium (SeqCode) (assembly GCA_049795175.1). Classification (GTDB taxonomy): domain Bacteria; phylum Desulfobacterota; class Binatia; order Binatales; family Binataceae; genus JBARDN01. The sequence continues at coordinate 18,223 of JBARDN010000082.1, forward strand.
CTGCTCGTTCACCAGTATCGTCGGCGGAGTTGGCGTCACCACCCTGGTTGCTAACCTGGGCCTTGCGCTGTGCCAGAGCCAGAAGCGCGTAGCGCTGATCGATCTCGATCTTCAGACCGGAGGACTCGCGGTGGTGCTCGGGCTGGAACCCGAAGTCACGATCCTGCCGCTCATCCGCCTTGACCGGAAGCTCGATTCGATTCAGCTCGAATCCGCACTGACCAAGCATCCCTCCGGCCTCTACCTGCTGGCCGCGCCCAAGCGGATCGAGGAGGGCGAGCTGGTCAGCGATGTGACGGTGGGCATCGTGATCGACCTGATGCGGCAGTTGTTCGATTTCGTGATCATCGATTGCGGCGATCATATCGACGAGAACGCGGTCGCCGCGTGGGAGCGCTCCGAGCATCTGTTTTACGTCCTCGAGCAATCGATCACCTCGGCGCGATGCGCGTGGCGGTTCATCGATCTGTTCGACCGGCTCGGGCTGACCTCACTGGCGCCGCGCTTTCTGTTAAATCGCCATCGCCCGATGCATCCGATCACCGACAAGCAGATCGAAACCACGCTCGGACGCGAGCTCTACGCGCGAATTCCCGCTGACGATCGCGCGCTGGAACGCGCCGAAGTCACCGCCAAGGATCTCTGGCAAGTAGCGCCGGCCTCGCCGCTGGCGCATTCGCTCGAGGATCTCGCGCGCCGTATCGCACCCACTGTTATTTTGCCCGCGGCCGAACCCGACCCCGGCTTTATCGCGCGGCTAAAATCCGCCTTCGTCACCCACGCCTGAGGTTTTCATCATGGGACTTTCACAGCGACTCAACCACGCCAACTCCGGAGCGGCCGCCGCCGACAGCGCAGCCGCACCAAGCTCGCTTATCGGGGGCACCATCAAGCGGCGCAAAGACCCGCAGGTCGACGTCTCGCGGCGGCTAAAAATCAAAGTTCACAATCGCCTGTTCGAGACTATCGACGTCTCCAAGCTCGAGTCGCTCGAACCCACCGCGATGTCGGCGAAAGTCACCGCGGCGATTAGCGAGATCCTGAACGAAGAGGGCCGCCTGCTGACCGACGCCGACCGCACCCGCCTGGTCGAGGAGATCAAGAACGAGCTGCTCGGATTGGGTCCTCTCGAACCGCTGCTGCGCGACGACGATGTCACCGACATCCTGGTCAACGGCCACGACCAGGTCTATGTCGAACGCTTCGGCAAGCTGCACCCGGCCGACGTCCATTTCCAGGACGATCAGCATCTGATGCTGATCATCGATCGAATCGTTTCGCGTGTCGGCAGACGGGTCGATGAATCCTCGCCGATGGTCGATGCGCGTCTGCCCGACGGTTCGCGTATCAACGCGATCATTCCGCCGCTTGCGCTCGACGGTCCGTCGCTGTCGATCCGGCGTTTCGGGCGCAAACGCTACGACATCTCGGGCCTGGTCGAAAAGGAATCCATCACCTGGGAAGTGGTCGAGTTTCTGCTCGCGGTGGTGCGCGCGCGGCTCAACGTGATCGTCGCCGGAGGCACCGGCTCGGGCAAGACCACGATGCTCAATTGCCTGTCGGCGTTCGTGCCCGAAGACGAACGTATCGTCACCATCGAGGATTCCGCCGAGCTCTCGCTCCAGCAGCCGCACGTGGTGCGCCTGGAGTCCCGGCCCGCGAATCTCGAAGGCAAAGGCGAGATCACGCAACGCGACCTGGTGCGCAACTGCCTGCGTATGCGGCCGGACCGGATCGTCGTCGGCGAGGTCCGCGGCGCCGAGGTGCTGGACATGCTGCAGGCGATGTCCACCGGACATGACGGCTCGATCGCGACCGTCCACGCCAACTCGACCCGCGAGTGTCTGGGACGCTTCGAGATGATGATGCTGCTATCGGGGGTCTCGATTCCGCAGCGTGCGATGCGCCAGCAGATCGCGTCGGCGATCAACATGATCCTGCACGTCAGCCGCCTCTCCGACGGCACCCGCAAAGTGATGAAGGTTTCGGAAATTACCGGGATGGAAGGCGACATGATCATGATGCAGGACCTCTATGAATACGTCCGCGGCGATCCGCGTCCGGACGGAAGGCTCTCGGGCCAGTTGCGCTCGACCGGAGTGCGCTCGCACTATGCGCCGCGGCTCGAGGCTGTCGGCTACAAACCCGACGCGCGTCTGTTCAAGGCCGCGCCGCAGCCATAGAGACATGGATCTGGTAATCGCCACGGCTGCATTTGCGCTGGTGCTGGTGCTCGGCGGATTTGTTATCGCCCGGCACAAGAGCTTGCCATGGCTTGGACGCAACGTGATGCGCCGGATGGCGCCGGCCAAGACTGTTTCCGCCGACGGGATTTTCCGCACCGGGCATCGGCGCAACCAGGAAGCCACCACCCGAATCCTCGCGCGGCTTATGCGCATCAACCTGATCCAGCGGCTCGAGCAGACGATGTGGCAGGCCGGCATCTACAAGCCCGTGGCCGACATTCTGCTGGTGATCGTTTTGCTCGCCGGCGCCGGAGTTGTCGGCGGCGGTGCGGTTTTCAGCAATCCGCTGTTCTCGATCGGGCTCGGCTTCGGCATGGGCATTCTTCCGCTGATGTATATCCGCATCCGCCGCCAGCGGCGCCTGAAAGCGTTCGCGACGCAGCTTCCGTATGCGCTTGATCTGATCAAGTCATCGATCGAGGCGGGCCATTCGCTGCTGCGCGGCTTCCAGGTCGTGGTCGCGGAATTCGGTGATCCGATCGGCAGCGAGTTCCGCTCGGTGATTGAGCAGTCGCGCCTGGGATTGCCGCTTCCGCGCGCGCTCGAGGACATGCTCGAGCGCGTTCCGATCGAGGATCTGCGCCTGCTGGTGGTCGCGGTGCGGGTTCAATCCGAGGTCGGCAGCTCGCTCGCGCAGATTGTCGGACGGCTCTCGGAAATCGTCCGCACGCGCCAGAAAATCCAGCAGCAGATCCGCGCGATGACCGCGCAATCGCGGATGAGCGGGATGGTGGTCGGATGCCTGCCGATCGCGATGCTCGGCGCGTTCAGCATCATCCAGCCCGCGTATGTGCACACGTTATTTTACGATCCTTCCGGACAGATGATTCTCAAAGTCGCCGCGGTGCTCGATATCATGGCCTTCGTGACCATCCGGAAACTGCTCAAGGTGGAATTCTGAAATGTCCGCATTGTACATCACTCTCGCCTTCATCCTGCTGATGGGCGCCGCGATGGTGGCGGCATATGCCGCGCTCTTCGGCACCCCGCGTGTGCTTGACGATCGCATTACCGACATGGGGGTCAAGATGCGCGTCAGCGTGAGCGACGGCGGCCTGCCGAGCGAGGTTGATCCTTCGCTGTCGCGCGCGCTGTTCCGATGGGTCGCGCAGCGCCTGCCCGCGCCCGCCGCCGATTCTCCGAAAGCGGAGAAGCTTGCGCATCAGCTCATGCAGGCCGGCTTTCAGCACTCGCGCGCCGCACGGACTTTTCAGGTGGTGCGGACTATCTCGACCGCTGCCTGTGCAATGCTCGCGCTGGTGGTGGCGCTCGCCGCGCACCGGTCGGGCATGATGGTGATCATGTCGCTGGCGGCCGGCGCCGGCACCGGCGCATTCGTCCCGAGCTTTTATCTCGGCCGCAAGGCGCGCAAACGCCAGCGCGCAATCGCAAGCCAACTCTCCGACGTGCTCGATCTGCTGGTGGTATGCGTCGAGGCGGGGCTCGGATTATCAGAAGCGATCAAGGTAGTCGGCGCCGAAGCGGAACATCACGGTCAGGCAATCGGAACCGAACTCGCGCTGGTCTCGGGCGAACTCGCCGCGGGCTCGAGCCTCGGCCAGGCGCTCAGACAATTCGCCGACCGGACCGCGGTCGCGGATGTGAAGCCGCTGGCGGCGACCCTGATTCAGAGCGAGCAGATCGGCGCGCAGATCGGACCCGCGCTGCGCTCGATTTCGGATTCGCTGCGCTCCGCGCGCAAGATGCGCGCCGAAGAAGCCGCGCAGAAGACCACCGTGAAGATCATGTTTCCGCTGGTGCTGTTCGTGCTCCCCGCCATGATGAGCGTGATCGTCGGGCCCGCTATGATTCAGATCATGCAGACCCTGACCAAATGAAGAGGCTTGACCGGCGCGCACTATCGGTCTGCAATGGATCGAAGTTGCCGCTATGGACGATACCGCATCAAAAACCCGCGCCGTCGAACTCTGGAACGAAGGCATGCGCCATTTCCAGTTGCGTGATTTGGACGGCGCGATCCGTCTCTACTCCAAATCGATCGAAACTTTTCCCACCGCGGAGGCGCACACCTTTCGCGCATGGGCGTATCAAACCCAGGGCCGGATCGACGAGGCGATCGCCGAATGTAAGCGCGCGATCGCGGTCGATCCCTCGTTCGGCAATCCTTACAACGATATCGGCGCCTATCTGATCGCCAAGGGCGAGCTCGACGAGGCGATCGAATGGCTCGAGCGCGCCAAGCTTGCGCCGCGCTACGAGCCGCGCCACTTTCCGCACATGAACCTCGGCCGCGTTTACGAGGCCAAGGGAATGATCGCGCGCGCGATCGAAGAATTCGAGCATGCGCTCAAATGCCAGCCCGATGAACCGACTTGCGTCGCGACGCTCAAGCGGCTGCGCTCGATGTTGAACTGATCTGCGCGGGCCGATGCGCGCGGGAGAATCACCGATGCTCAAAGTGGGCGATCGCGCGCCGGAATTCTCGCTTCCCGCTCACGACGGCAGGAGTATTTCGAGCGCAGACCTGCGCGGACGCAAAGTGCTTCTATGGTTTTACCCCGCCGCGAACACTCCCGGATGCACCGTCGAAGGACGCGGCTTCCGCGACCATCAGAGCTACTACGACGAGGGCGGAATCCAGATCCTCGGAATCAGCTTCGACAGCGTCGAAGCGAACGGGGCCTTCGCGCAAAAAAACGGCTTCGGATTTCCGCTCTTGAGCGATATCGCGCGCGACACCGCGCTCGCGTACGGCGCATGCGCCGATCGCAAAGCGCAGTCGCCCGAGCGAGTGAGCTTTCTGATCGACGAGGACGGCCGTATCGCGCGCGTCTACGATCAGGTCGACCCGCGCGACCATCCTGCGCGAGTACTCGCCGAGTTGCTGGACGTATGATTCGTGCGAATCAACGCCATTGACAGGTCAAATATCCAGTGCAGTGATAGTCATTTCCAGTGACTGAGTATTTAAGCTCTTCATCGAATACACCTGCCTAACTCTCTGAGGCTCTGATTCCCTCTCCTTGTCCAACGAGAGGGCCAGGGAGAGGTCAGTCTGCACGGCGGCATCGCGATGGCGTATCGCCAAAAACCCGGCGCGGATTTCGATCATAACCTTCGCACGATCGAGCATTGTCGGGGTGTGGCAATTTGAATCATGTGGCCTGTCAATTGCTACACACCCTTCGTGGTGACGGATCGCGACATTGCAGCTCCCGCGCTCGAACTGGCGCAAGCCGGAAACGGATCCACTCCGCCCGCCGAAATCGATCTGGGCGTTTCGGAATTGGAACAGTCGCCGCGCGTGTCGCTCGCCCGTCTGGCGCAAGGTTCGGAGCGGATCGGCGGGATGGTCGTCCGTTCTGCGCAGGTCCGCAAAGTCCTGAAAACCATAGCGCGGCTGAGTCCCTACAAGGCAACCGTCCTTATCTACGGCGAATCGGGAACCGGCAAAGAGCTGGTCGCGCGCGCGTTACACACGCTCGGCCCGATTCCCAACGGACCATTCGTCACTTTCAATTGCGCAAATCTGGTCGAATCGCTCGCGGAGTCCCAACTCTTTGGTCATGTGAAGGGCGCCTTTACCGACGCGCGCGAAGATTCGTTCGGCTACTTCCGCTCGGCCAACGGCGGCACGCTGTTTCTCGATGAGATCGGCGAGCTGCCGCTCAAGCTGCAGCCCAAGCTCCTGCGCGCAGTCGAGACCTGCGAGATTCAGCCGGTCGGATCGTCGCATACTCACAAAATTGATATCCGGCTGGTGGCGGCGACGAATCGCGATTTGCGCGCGATGGTCAAGGCGGGGCAGTTTCGCGACGATCTATATTATCGCCTCAACACCGCGGCGATTTTTCTGCCGCCACTGCGCGAGCGGCGCGAGGCGATCTCCGCATTCGTCGCGCATTTTATCGAGCACTACAATCGGCTCTTCGGCAAGGAAGTTTTGTTCGTTGATCGGCACGCACTCGACTACCTGCTGGCCTACGGATGGCCCGGCAACGTCCGCGAGCTGGCTCACGCGATCGAGAGCGCGGTTATTCTGGCCGAGACCGACTGCCTGCTCGCCGAGGACCTGCCCGAGCATATTCTGGAGATCGCAGGCGGCAGCTCAGGAACCGACGGCGCGGAATCTCACGCCGGTCCGACGCTCGACGGTGCGGGTGAATCGCATCCCAGAAACTCCAACGGTGGACCTGGACCGCTGCTTCTGGACGAAGTGATCAAGCGCACCCTGATGCGTTCGCTTGAAGAGACCGACGGAAATCGCCGCCGCGCGGCGGACCTGCTCGGCGTCTCGCGTTCGACGCTGTACCGGATGCTCGCGCGTTATGGAATCGGCGAAAACTCCCACTCCGATTCAGCGCACTCTCCCGAGCCCATCGACGGCAGGGGTCCAGGCGCCAGCAACGATTCGATCCTTTAAAAAAGATCCAACCGGCTTCCTTCGATCTTCCTCTGGATTCCGTGTCATTCTGAGCGCGCGCCGGCGATGCGTGTACGCGTCGTGCACTGCCGGTCCAAGCGGCCAGGAACCGCGAAAGCGTGGCTTGAGCGGAGTCGAAGAAAATCTCGCCCTTGGCATCGGCACAGGTCAGCGCCGACGATGGAATTTTTTCTCTGGATCGCGCACAATCGCGATCCGGATGATCAAGCCACCCGCCTTAGCAAATCTTGCGGTCCTCTCATTAATTGCGGTCCTCGCCTGCGCCTCGCCGGCCGTCGCCGGCCCTGATACTCCCAAGCCTCCCGCCGATCTCGCCAATCTCGAGCGCGAGGTCTCGCTCAAGATCGCTCATGTTCGCGGCGAGGGTCCCACCGATCCCGGCCAGCGCCAGAAGCTGCACGACGCCGAGCATCTGGACGCCAAGGCCGAGCAGGAAATCAGCACTGGCGACTTCCGCTCTGCCGAAGACGACCTGGTAAAAGCCAACGCGCTCGCGACCGAGCTCGCACATTAGCCGCTCCTCACGCGGTGCGCCGCGATCATTCGGATTTTTTGGCGTGCCCGCTTTTGATACCGTTAACGCAGAGCAATGATTGGACCCGATCAAATTTGGGGCGAGGCAGTTCGCACACTGGAAGCCGGCACCATGTTCGCCCTCGCAACTGTGATCAATGTCCGCGGCTCCACGCCGCGCGAGATTGGCGCAAAGATGATCGTCCGTACCGACGGCCAGTTCGGCACGATCGGCGGCGGATGCGGCGAGGCCGAGGTGTTCCGCAAAGCCAGGATCCTGCTCGACGAAGGGCAGGGCGCGCGCCTGACTGAAGTCGATCTCACCGGAGATTTCGATCAAAAGGAAATCGGAACTTGCGGCGGAATCATGGACGTGTTCGTCGATATCTGGAAGCCCGGATTCGACCTCGAAATTGCCCGCCGCCTCTACGACGCCGCAGCGCATAGCCGTCCCGCCGCGCTGGTCACGCTGGTCGATCCGGGAAATGCGGTCCCCGCGGGGAAAATCGGCGCGCGCTCGGTGCTCGAGCCTGCCGCGAGCAGCACCTCGGTGCCGATCGGGATCGCCCCGCGCGCGATTACTCAGCTCGGAGTCCGCGCGGCCGACGGAACCGCGGTGCTGGTCGAGGTCAGCGAAAACGGCGGCGCAAATCCAGTCACGCGGATCGAAGCTACCGGCGCGCCGCGCCTGTTCGTCGATCCGGTGTCGGGTGCGCAACGCCTGGTGATTGCCGGCGCGGGGCATATCGCGCAGCCGCTGGCCGCTCTCGGTTCGATGCTGGGGTTTCATGTCACGGTGATCGACGACCGCGCCTCGTTCGCAAATCGGGAGCGCTTTCCCGCCGCCGACGAGATCGTTGTCCGCCCGTTCGGTCCCGCCGTCGAAGCGCTGCGTCTCGATCGCCACTGCTACCTGGTCTCGGTCACCCGCGGCCATTCGTTCGACGAGGACGTTATCCTGACCGCGCTTCGGAAAAGCCGTGGCGCGTTTATCGGGATGATCGGATCGCGCCGCCGGGTCAAGGCGACGCTCGAGCGAATCGGCGCGATGGGGGTTGCGCCGGAACTGCTCGACCAGGTCCACGCGCCGCTGGGGCTCGATATCGCCGCCGAAACGCCCGAGGAAATCGCGTTGTCGATTATTTCCGAGATCGTTCGCGAGCGCCGCAGCGGTGTCCGCGATGACGCGAACCTGGGCGTAAAGACCGGCCGTCTGCAACCGCGCCGCTGACGTGGCCCAGGATTCCCAAAACTCCAAAGATCGCGAAATTCGTATCGATGCGATTGTGCTTGCCGCCGGCGAATCGCGCCGCATGGGATTTCCCAAACCGCTCCTCAGCCTCGGCCCCAATCAGGACACGTTCATCGCGCGCACGCTTCGGCTGATCCTGCCCGCGGTCGAGCGCGTCGTGATCGTGCTCGGCGCGCATGCCGGCAGGATCCGCGCTGCGATTCCCGCCGACGCACGAATCTTGATCGTCGAGAATCCCAACTATGCCGCGGGGCAGCTCTCATCGCTCAAGATTGGTCTGGGCGCGCTCGCGCCCGAAGCAAAAGCTGCGATGGTGCATCTCGCGGACCATCCTCTCGTCACCGGCGCGACTTATCTCGCGGTTGCCGAGACTTATCGCCACAACCGCGCCGCGATCGTGATTGCGCGCCACGCGGGCCGCCGCGGTCATCCCGCCATATTCGATCGTTCGATCTTCCCCGAACTGCTCGCCGCTCCACTCTCTGAGGGCGCACGCGCGGTGGTAAACGCCGCGCCCACCCGGATCGTCTATAGCGATGTGGATGATCCGGGCGTCGCGCTGGATCTCGATACGCCAGAAGACCTCGCCCGGGCCGGACTCCCGCTTCCGCCCAGATAGCGCCCGTTTCCGGGTTCTTGTGGCGGATGCGCGAGCGGATTAGGCGGTGCGAGGTTCGAGCAAACTAAACGTTCTGTAACCGCTGTGCGGAGCTGTCGTATTAAGAGGTCAGTTATGCTGGGCCTCGCCGCGAGCAGGAAGTTCGGGTGGAGATTGGTCTCCGGGCCTGACGAAGAGTTGATTGCCGACGCGCTCAGCGGTGAGTCGTCGGCATTCTCAGAGCTGACGACGCGGCATCGCTTGCGCGTCGAACGGCTGTGCCAGCGGTTCTTCTCCGATCCGGAGATTGCCCGCGACCTGACCCAGGAATGCTTCATCCGCGCCTACACCGCGCTTGCGAGCTATCGCAAGGAGATGCCGTTTGGCGGATGGCTGCGCGCGATCGTCACCAACCTGTGCTATGACGAATTGCGCCGCAGGCGGCGCCGTCCCGAAGAGCTGGTCGGCGACTTCACCGCGATGGAGGCGCAGTGGATGCATCTGGTGAACGAGGCCACGCCCGAGCAGATCGTCTCCGACGCTGAGCAGCGCCGCCACGCGCACGATCTGGCGCATCGCCTGCTGGGTACGCTCAGACCTGAGGATCGTACGGTCCTGATCATGAAGGACAGCGAAGGGATGAACGTCAGCCAGATTGCACAGACGATGGGCTGGAGCGCGGCGAAGGTGAAGATTCGCGCTTTCCGCGCGCGCCAGGCGCTGCGGCGCGAGTCGGAGCGGATGCAATCGGCGGCGCGCAGGTCGAGCTCATGAACTGTTTCGAAGCGCGGCAGGATTTTCCAGCGTTCTGGCGCCGCGAGCTGTTGCAATATCGGCGGGCCGAGATGAATGAGCATCTTGCTCGATGCCCAAAGTGCGACGCCGCGTTTCGCACCTTTGCGATGACCGCGCCGGTCCTCCATTCCGAGCGGACTCCACCCGAACACACCGCGCAGGCGCGCGAGTTCATGCTCAAGCCGGCGACGCGCGCGGCGGCGCCGAATCCGCGCACGAAGTATCGCGAGCCGCGCCGGTGGCTTGCGATGTGCGCGTCGGCGCTGATCTTCATTGCCGCCGCGACCGGCGCATACCTCGCGGTAACTCTTCCCGCAGCTTCTCTCAGCGAAGCGCTGACGAGTCCGCAGGAACCGTCGATGCAGGAATTGTTCGGATCCGACACGCCTGACTTGAGCAACGACCTCGCCGGGTAATTCCTTGTCGGGCAAATTCAACTCATGGCCGATTGTACTCGCGATAGCGGCGAGCCTGCTCATCGGATTCACGATCAGTACGCTTGCCTATCGTTACCACTACCTGCGTGTGCCGGGGCAGGGCGCAGTGGCGAGGATGAATCGCGATCTGCATCTGACGCCGGGCCAGCGCGAGCAGATTCTCGGAATCATGCAAGACACGCGGCTGCGTGTGAAGCAGGTGCGAAACCATTTCCAGCGCGCGCGCCGCACCCTGCTGATGCAGGCCTACGCACAGATTCGCGCGACGCTGACGCTCGAGCAACAACAGCAATTCGATCGCGAGTTCGCGATGCCCTCGCTACGCGACCGCGGTGGCGCCGCCCCAGAGGCCTTCGCCTCGCCCGCCGACCAACCAGGTGCCGCGGCCTCATCCGCCGAGCCCTAGCCTGTCGTTTTCCTCATATCCGCCTATGCGATAAGGGTCGAGCACCCTGAAGGCACTTCGATGGCGAGCGCTTATCAACCGATTCAATCTGAACCCTCCACGCGCCCGACGCATAACCTCGCGCTCGGCTACCTGCGGGGATTTCTCGTGGTGTTGGTCCTCGCGCATCACTCGGTGCTTGCGTATACCGACTTGTCACCTCCTGTGCCGCGGTCGCTGCTCGATCCGGTGAGGTGGTGGCGCGCATTCCCGATCGTCGATCCGCATGCGCATTGGGCCGGCTTCAGCCTGTTCGTCGGCTTCAACGACGACTTCTTCATGTCGCTGATGTTCTTCGTCTCAGGCCTGTTCCTATGGTCGAGCCTGCGGCGCAAGGGCGCGGGAAAATTCAGCCGCGATCGATTGATCCGTCTCGGTATTCCCTTCATCGTCGCCGCCGCGATCGTCGCACCCATCGCTTATTACCCGACCTATCTGCAGGCAGGCGGCAATGGCATAGTCGGTTACGTTCATACGTGGATGTCCTTTGGCGATTGGCCGACGGGACCCGCATGGTTCATCTGGCTGCTGCTCGCGTTCGATCTGGTCGCGGCCGCGATATTCGCGGTGATGCCGGACTTCGGCGCCATGGTTGCGCGCCTCGCATCGGGCGCTCGCACGCGCCCGTTTCGGTTCTTCATTCTGTTCGCGGCAATTTCTGCTGCGGTCTTTATTCCGATGGTCGTGATTTACGGACCGGCCCGCTGGACCAGCATCGGACCATTCCAGTTCCAGACCGCGCGCCTGTTTCATTACGCGGTTTATCTAGTCGCTGGAATCGGCGTCGGAGTGTACGGAATCGATCGCGGGCTGCTCGCGAGCGACGGACACCTCGCTCGTCGCTGGGGCCGCTGGGTTGCGTTCGGACTGATCGCGTTTTTCGCAAGCGTCATTTTCGTCGCAATCATAATGACCCGGCTGTATCACGCGGGGATTGCTCCAGCCGTTCTGGGCGTGATCGGTGGCGTAGTCTTCGAGATTACGTGCGCTGCGCTCTCGTTCGCTTTCCTCGCGCTGTTCATCCGCTTTGCCACTCGCCAGCGATGGATTTGGGACAGCCTGAGCGACAACGAATACGGGATGTACATTATCCATTACATGTTCGTCTCATGGCTGCAGTTGGCGATACTGCAAATCGCGCTGCCGGCAATCGGCGAAGGCGTACTGGTCTTCATCGGCGTGCTGCTCCTGAGTTGGGGCGCGAGCGCCGCAATCCGCAGCATCCCCGGCGTTTCCCGCGTCGTCTGAACGAAGAGGTCACCGAAACGGCGGCCCTCCTGAAGAAATATGATTGAGTCCTAGGTGGCACAGGCTTTAGCCTGTGTTCCCGAGCTGGCATCTGGATACCCTCTCCCGCCGGGAGAGGGCGGTGCGGCGCGATGCTTGCGGTCTTTTTCGCAAGCATCGTGACGCGCGGGTGAGGGTGCTGCTCTGCGTCTTCTCTTCGGATACAGATGACGCTTCGCGTGGCCGACGGGCCGTCGGCATCCACTGACAGAAGAGAGTCAGGAGGACCGGCGTCCCGCCGGTCACTCCGCGCGCGAGGATGAGTTTGCCTTACGCGCGATAACTCGCTTTGCGCCGAGGTAAACCCGGTATCGCTCATGCTCGGCGAACTCTTTGAGCGTCCAGACGATCGGCGTTCCGACCTGCTTGCTCAGATGAATCGCGCGGCCGCCTCCGAGATACACCGCGACGTGCGCGCCCCACGCGCGACGCGTCCGGTTGAACAGCATCAGGTCGAGCGGACGAAGTCTTACGACGCGGCGCGTATAGCGCGTGTCACTCCACAAGTCGCTCGAGCGTAGATCAGGCACCGCGCGTCCGAAATGCCGCAACAGCTCATATGCGAAGTGCTGGCAATTGGCACCCTGCGCCAGCCCGCCCAAATTTGGTGCGCCCGGAAAGCATGCGCCATTGTATTGGACGCGCAGAAACTTCCGCGCAATCGCGATCACGGCCGAACCCGCATCGGTTTCCATATCGGAAGGACTCTAAGGCAACTGCGCGATGAACTCGCCGAGGATGCTCGCGACGGCCTGCGGGTTTTCGAGGATCACGTGATGATGCGCCGCCGCAATCTCGGCCACCCTTACCTGCGGATTCGAGCCGTGCGCCGCGGCCGCCGCCTCCGCCGTCATGATGCGGCTCAACTCGGCGCGAATCAGCAGAGTCGGAATCGTAATCTCCGTGATCGTTTCGAGTGCGTCGATTCCGTCGCTGCCGAAAAAACTCTCGCGATCGAACTTGAGCGTCCAGCGCCCGTCGTCGGTGCGCGCGAGACTCTTGTGCGCGATCTCGCGCAGGATTTCCGGCGCGATCCCGCCCTCGTCCGGCATCAGGCGGAAGCGCGCCTGCGCGGTCTCGAGATCCGGATACGTCACGAGCGGCAGCGCCTTCAGGCGCCGCAGGTAGCGATCGCGCCCTTTGCTCGAAGTGAGCGCCGCGTCGATCGCCACGACCGCGCGCGCCAGTTCGCCGTGATGCCGCGCGAAGGCGAGCGCGCTCAGTCCGCCCATGCTGTGCCCAACGATGATCGGCTTTTCTCCCGGATGCGATACGTGCGCGGTGAAGGCCGCGATATCGCGCGCGTTATCCAGCGGCGAGTATGCCGCCGGGCGCACCCATTCGGAGTCGCCGTGGCCGCGCTGATCGAGCGCAAGGATTCGCAACTCCGGCGGCATCAGGCGCGCAACCGGCTCCCACCACCATGCGTTGGCCGAATTTCCATGCAGCAGAATCACCGTGACGCGCCCGGCGGGATTCCATTCGAGATAATGCAGACGCGGCTTGGCGTCGAAGATATGGCTGTGAGGCTCGCTCATGCTCATTCGAGTTCCGCGACGAAACTCTTGAGCGCCGCGATCAACGCATTCGGATTATCGAACATCACGTGATGATAGGAATCAGGTATCTGCGCGAGCTTGCCGCGCGGCAGGATCGCGACCATCTTCTCCGCCATCTCGACGCTTAAGACCGGACTGTCGATCACCTTGACGATCAGCGCGGGGCATCGGATTTGCGCCAGCGATTCCCACACCGCCAGCGGCTCGCGAATCAGCGTGCGGCGGTCGAGCTTGTGAGTCCAGACCCCGTCGGGAAGCTGCTTGTAGGTATGGCGCGCGATATGTTCCAGAATTTCCGGACGCGCACGCGTCTCGCGTGGCAGAACCTTGAAGCTCTTGACCGCGACTTCCAGCGACTCGAACCGGCGCGGCGGCTTGTCCGCATAGGTGCGCAGAAACGCGACCGCGCGTTCGGTGTAATCGGGCGGCGTGTCGATCGCGACCATCGCGCGCAGCTTGTCGCTGTTGCGCGCGGCATAGACCAGCACGTTATGCGCGCCCATCGAATGCCCGATCAGGATCGGCGCGCCGAGTCCCCACGAATCGATCACCTGTTCGAGGTCGGACCGGTAATGCTCCGAGCCATACTCCCAATTCTCCGGCCATTCGCTGTGGCCGTGGCCGCGCTGGTCCAGCGCCAGGACATGGAAGTCGCCGATAAAGGCGGGCGCGACGAAATCCCACCAATGCGCATGCGCAGAACCCCCGTGCAGAAACAGCATCGGCGGTTTGCCCTCGCCGCCATAGTCGAGGCAGTTGAGAACCAGTCCGTTGGCCTTGAAGCGTCGCTCCTGCATCACGTTCCCCGAAAAATATTATTGCATCCGCCTGCGCGGCAGGCACCGCATAATCAATGGCCGCAGAAACGCGGCTTTGCAACCCGCCCGGTTCATGGCACCATCCATAGCAGGCACCTGATGCGTCCCTTTCCGACTATGCGGCGAGACTTCGGCTTGCGGCAATTCCTGACCCTTGCGATGTTCGCGCTGGCGCTCGCGGTACCGGGTTTCGCGCGCGCACAGGATTCCTCGTCCAACCAGGCCAAGGCGCGCTCGCTGGTCGATGCCGCGATCAAGATGACCAACAGCGACGAAGCGGTAAAGCTGCTGTGGCAGGCGACCGATATCGATCCGACGCTCGAAGATTCCTACGTCTATCTCGGGCTCTATTACAACTCGCGTTCCGACTTCGCCAACGTGGTGAAGGTCTATCAGAAGCTGGTCAAGTACAATCCGAGTCAGACCAGCGCCTACCTGAATATCGGCGAGGCGTACATGTCGTTCTCGCCTCCGCGCACGGGCGACGCGCTGGTGTATTATCGCAAGGCGTACGAGGTCGATCCCAAGAACACTTTCGCGGCGCTCCGAATCGGGCAGATACTTGCGCAGAACGGTAATCATGACGACGCGGTGAAATATCTGCGCCAGGCTCTCGCCGATACCGCCAATCCCAGCGTCTCGTCGCAAGCGGAAAAGACCCTCCACGACATGAACGCGCTGTAGGTCCTGAACCCGCTGCTGGATTTCCGCGAAGCGATTGGTGCGACCAGCCTGGCGGGGAGCTCGGACCAGCGCACTTCAAATGAAGCTCGCAAGATCATAAAAGTAAGATCAGCAGAAGGTTGAAACGCGATGCGGTCTCACAGCGACATTGATCTCGGCACCCCGTCCCGCGCGAGTGCGACGCTCGTCACCGTGACGATCAACGGTGCGCCGATCTCGGTTCCCGCAGGGACCAGCGTGATGCGCGCGGCTGCCCTCGCGGGCCACAAGATCCCGAAGCTCTGCGCGACCGATTCGCTCGAGGCTTTCGGCTCCTGCCGGCTCTGCCTGGTCGAGATTGACGGGATGCGCGGATATCCGGCCTCGTGCACCACTCCCGTGCGCGACGCGATGGCGATTCGGACCGAGACCGAAGCGCTCGCCAAGCTCCGCCGCGGCGTGATGGAGCTGTACATCTCCGACCATCCGCTCGATTGCCTGACTTGTCCGGCCAACGGCAACTGCGAGTTGCAGGAGATGGCCGGCGTGGTCGGGCTGCGCGAAGTCCGCTACGGCTACCAGGGCGAAAACCATCTTGATGCTCTCAAAGATCAATCCGACGCGTACTTCACCTTCGATCCCGCACGATGCATCGTCTGCTCGCGATGCGTTCGCGCGTGCGAGGAAGTGCAGGGCACCTTTGCGCTGACAATCGACGGCCGCGGCTTCGGCTCGGTCGTCGCGGCCAGCGAGAACGAACCCTTTGGCGCCTCGGAATGCGTGTCGTGCGGCGCATGCGTGCAATCCTGTCCGACTGCGGCGCTGACTGAGAATTCGATTATCGCGATGGGTCAGGCAGAGCGCGGCGTCGTCACCACCTGCGGATACTGCGGCGTCGGATGCTCCTTCACCGCGGAGATGAAAGGTGACTTGGTAGTGCGGATGACGCCGAATCAGAACGGCGCGTCGAATCACGGCCATGCCTGCGTCAAAGGACGCTTCGCGTGGGGCTACGCGACCCATCCGGACCGGGTCAAGCATCCGATGATCCGGGCGCGAATCGAAGACCCGTGGCGCGAGGTCTCGTGGGACGAGGCGATCGCATACGCCGCGAGCGAGTTGCGGCGCATCCAAAGCCGCTACGGGCGCGACGCGATCGGCGGGATCACCTCCTCGCGATGCACCAACGAAGAAACCTATCTCGTGCAGAAATTGGTGCGCGCCGTCTTCGGCAATAACAACGTCGATACCTGCGCGCGCGTCTGCCATTCGCCTACCGGCTACGGCCTCAAGACCGCTTTCGGCACCAGCGCGACCACCCAGGATTTCGATTCGGTCCGCCAGGCTGACGTGATCATGATTATCGGCGCGAATCCCACCGAGGGCCATCCGGTCTTCGGCTCCGCGCTCAAACGACGGATTCGCGAAGGCGCAAAGCTGATCGTGATCGATCCGCGCCAGACCGAGATCGTCAAGCTGCCGCACGTCGCCGCGGCGTATCATCTGAAGGTCAAGCCCGGCACCAACGTCGCTCTCATCAATGCGTTCGCACAGGTCGTGATTTCCGAAGGTCTTGCCGATTTGGATTTTGTCGCCAACCGATGCGATCAAAAGGAATTCGAGATCTGGCGCAGCTTCATCCTCGAGCCGCGCAACTCGCCCGAAGCGGTCGAGGCGACAACCGGCGTCCCTGCAGCCGAGCTGCGCGCCGCCGCGCGCCTGTATGCTTCGGTCCCGAATGCCGCCATCTATTACGGCCTCGGCGTGACCGAGCACAGCCAGGGAACCACGATGGTCCTGGGGATGGCCAACCTTGCGATGCTGACCGGAAATATCGGGCGTCCCGGGGTCGGCGTGAATCCTCTCCGCGGTCAGAATAATGTCCAAGGCTCGTGCGATATGGGCTCCTTTCCGCGCGAGCTTCCGGGTTACCGCGATATCGACGATGACGCGGTGCGCGGATCGTTCGAACGCGATTGGGGAGTGACGATCGACTCCGAACCCGGCTTCAGGATTCCTAACATGATGGACGCCGCGCTCGACGGCAGCTTCAAGGGCCTTTATGTCCAGGGCGAGGATCCGGTCCAGTCCGAACCCGACTCGGCGCACGTGATCAAAGCGCTCCAGGCGATGGAGTGCGTCGTGCTGCAAGACATCTTTCTGAACGAGACCTCGAAATACGCGCACGTGATTCTGCCCGGATCGTCGTTCCTGGAAAAAGACGGCACTTTCACCAACAGCGAGCGCCGCATCTCACGCGTGCGCAAGGTGATGGAGCCGCTCGCCGGCTACCAGGACTGGCAGATAACCTGCCTGCTCTCGGCGGCGCTCGGCTATCCGATGGAGTACTCGCATCCCTCGGAAATCATGAACGAGATCGCGCGCCTGACTCCGACCTTTTCCGGCGTCAGCTACGAAATGCTCGAACGCCTTGGCGGCCGAGGCGTGCAATGGCCCTGCAACGACGCCGCGCCCGATGGCACTCCGACCATGCACGTCGACCGCTTTGTGCGCGGTCTCGGCAAATTCACCATTACCGCGTACATTCCCACCCAGGAGCGCACCTCGGCGCGCTTTCCGCTGATCCTGACGACCGGCCGTATCCTCACGCAGTACAACGTCGGATCGCAGACGCGCCGCACTGCCAATGCCGCGCTCCACGCGGAGGACCTGCTCGAAATTCATCCCCATGACGCCGAGCAGCGCGGAATCCGCGACGGCGTGTGGGTCAATGTGACTTCGCGCAAGGGCGCAACCCGCCTGCGCGCGCAATTGTCCGAGCGGATGCAGCCGGGAGTCGTGTACACGACGTTTCATCATCCGGAGTCGCAGACCAATCTCCTCACCACCGAATTTTCGGACTGGGCGACCAATTGCCCCGAGTACAAAGTGACCGCGGTCGAAGTTCTGCCTATAGCCCGGCTCGAGGACTACGAGCGCGAGCGCAATCCCTCGAGCGCCACCGAGTAGCCAATCGTGGACATCCGTCGTCTGGTCAGAATGGCGAACGATATCGGCGCATTCTTCGAGGCCTATCCCGATCGCGACCAGGCGGTCGCAGGCATCGCCCACCATCTGCGCACCCGCTGGGCGCCGGTGATGCGCCGGCAGATTATCGACTATCTGGACGCGGACGGAGCCGGGTTGAACCAGATCGTGCGCGACGCGGTTGCGGCGCTCGCGCGCGAAAGTGCGCCGCATCGCGAGGCGGATACCGGCGGTGAAAAACCAACTCGATGACCATCGGACCGCGCGCGTGCGAGCGCTCAAATGGTCCGGCGGACATGCGGCCGCGGGCGTGGAATGTTTGGCCGCGGAAGAGCCGCTCGAAATTCGCCTCGGCGGACGCCGCTTCACGCTCACGATGCGCACGCCCGGCAATGACGAGGAGCTGGTCGCGGGATTTCTTTTCGCCGAAGGCTTCGTTGCATCGGCGCACGAGCTCGGCGAAATTCGCCGCGTCCGCGGACCCGACGGCAAGCCTGAGCTCAACATTGTAGACGTGGTGCTCGAGGTTCCGGCCGCGGCGCTGCGCGATCGGCTCAAGCGCAATTTCGCGATCTCATCGAGCTGCGGAATCTGCGGCAAGACCAGCATCGAGTCGATCACGCGCCGAATCTCTCCTCCTCAAGGCCAGGTCCGGGTGACGCCGCAGACTATCCTTGGCCTCGCCGCCGCGATGCGCACCGAGCAGAAAATCTTCGCCGCGACCGGAGGCCTGCACGCCGCTGCGCTCTTCGATCTCGCGGGAAAAATCGTGTCGCTGCGCGAAGACGTCGGCCGCCACAACGCGGTCGACAAGATCGTCGGATGGGCGCTCGCGGCCGCGATGATCCCGCTGAGCGATAACCTCCTGATGGTCAGCGGGCGGCTCTCTTTCGAGCTGGTGCAAAAGGCCGCCGCCGCCGGCGTCCCGATTCTCGCCGCGGTCTCCGCACCGTCATCGCTGGCGGTCGAGCTCGCAGAAGAAGCCGGCACCACGGTAATCGGTTTCCTACGCGCCGGCAGCTTCAACATCTATACCCATCCCGAGCG
>JBARDN010000083.1:0-6326 GCA_049795175.1 Binataceae bacterium (SeqCode)
GTCACGATGTTTGCGTTTAGCAAGCATCGTGACGCGCGGAAGAGAGTGCTTAGTGCGCAAATCGTTAACTGACTATTGCGGCCGCCGGACTGACTATCGCGCGGCTACCTAATGAGCTATCTGATGCTGGACCATTTTAATGACTGACACTCCACTCCATCGACGCGCGTCCCGCTCCGCAATTGTCTTCGTCCTGGCATTCGCGCTCGGCGGCTGCGCCGCGCTCTCGCAATCGGAAAAGCCCACTCCCGAACAACGCTCGACCCAGCTCGAACCGATGCTCGCCGCCGCCGGCTTCGCGATGCTGCCGGCCGACACTCCCGAGCGCCAGGAGCAGCTATCAACCCTGCCTCCGCTGACTGTCTCATACTACGTCGGGCGCAAAGGCAAGCTGCACTATTGGATGGCCGATCCGCAGTATTGCAAATGCCTTTACCTCGGCACCGAAGAGAACTATCAGAAGTACGAACAGATGCGCCTGCAGGCAAAATGGCAGCGCAAGGAAAATGAGGCCGCCCGCGACAATTTGGAAGCCAGCCAGGAAGAACAGATGGAATTGCAGACCGAGATGTTCAATCCCTACGGCGGGATGGGATGGATCGGTCCCGGAATGTACTATTGATCGCGCGGGCGAGTTATATCCGCGATGCGTTTCGACAGATTTATCCAGCGATGCCACGCCGAATGGCCCGAGTTCGGCGATCCTCGCCGTCTCGAGAAATCGCGCAGTCCCGCCACCCGCGACCTTTGCGCCGTCCTATCTCGCGTGCAGGGGATGGCGACCGAAAACAAGCTCAAGCTGCTGAACCTCGCGGTCGCCTCGCTCGACGACAACGAAGTGTACGTCGAGGTCGGATGCTACAAAGGCGCGAGCCTGGTCGGCGCGGCGACTGGAAATCCCGACGCGCGGATTTACGCGTGCGATAATTTTTCCCAGTTCGACGGCGCCGCCGAAGCGCTGGAAGGGGTGCTGGCGCAATTCACCCGCCCCGGACAAGTCGAGTTCCGCGATCTCGATTTCCGCAAGTTCATGACCGAAGCGCCGTGGCGGCCGGCCAAAATCGGCGCCTACTTCTATGACGGCGGCCATTCCTTCGAGGACCAGTACGACGGAATCCGCTTCGCGCTGCCGCATCTGGCCGCCGACGCAATAGTCATTATCGACGATACCAACAAACGTGCCGCACGCTCCGCTGACGCACTAATCGCGCGCCAGGTTCCGGGTTTCGAGCTGATACTCAATCTGCGCACTCCAAAAAACCATCACCCGACCTGGTGGAACGGCATCCAGATCTACCGCTATCGCGCAAACGGTCCTATCGATTCCGCCGCCCTCGCGGGAGCGTCCTTTTCCGCGCGCAAACTGATCTACGACGACCTGTTCCTGAACCTGAAGCATCGCCGCCGCGCCCTGCGCGCAAAGCTCAAGCAGGCGCTCAAGCCTTGACCGGCAAATCGAGCCATTAGTCAGTCACGCCGCCTGGCGCCGATCCTTCACCACAAAATCGCTTCCATGGCCTCGTGATCCGGCTAATATGGAAGCGGACGCTCAAGGAGACCCTCATGCCAGATAAGAAAGCTCCTGACAGAAAGCTCGCGATAACCACCACCGACGCAGGCATCGGCGCGGCGAGCGATGAATTTTCACTTACTGCCGGACCCAACGGTCCGATCCTGCTGCAGGACCACTATCTGGTCCAGAAGATGGCGCAATTCAACCGCGAACGGGTTCCGGAACGCGTGGTTCACGCCAAGGGCGGCGGAGCGCACGGCTTCTTCGAGGTCACCGAGGATGTGACACCCTGGTGCAAGGCGAATTTCCTCAGCAAAAAAGGGCTACGCACGCCGATGCTCGCGCGGTTCTCAACGGTCGCTCAAGAAGCGGGATCATCCGACACGGTGCGCGATCCGCGCGGTTTCGCGCTCAAGTTTTATACCCAGGAAGGCAACTATGATCTGGTCGGCAACAACACCCCGATCTTTTTCATCCGCGATCCGCAAAAGTTTTCCGATTTCATTCATTCCCAAAAACGCCGCGCCGATAATCATCTGCGCGATAACAATATGCAGTGGGATTTCTGGACCCTCTCACCTGAATCAGCGCATCAAGTGACGATCCTGATGACCGATCGCGGCATTCCTCGAACCTGGCGCCACATGGACGGCTTCGGCAGTCATACGTTTCTATGGGAGAACGCCGGCGGGAAGAAATTCTGGGTCAAATACCATTTCAAGACCGTACAGGGTATCGAGAACTTTACCGACTCCGACGCCAAGGCGATGGCGGCCGAGGACAAGGATTACCATTTGCGCGATTTGTACAACTCGATCGCCAGCGGCGATGCGCCGGAGTGGCGGGTCGAGATACAGATTATGCCGTTCGAGGAGGCGGCGAACTATCGCTTCAACCCTTTCGACGTGACCAAGATCTGGCTGCACAAGGACTATCCGCTAATCCCGATCGGCCGTATGGTGCTCAATCGCAATCCTGAAAATTACTTCGCCGAAATCGAACTATCATCTTTCGAGCCCGCCAACATGGTCCGCGGCATCGGCCCGAGTCCCGACAAGATGCTTTTAGGCCGACTATTCAGCTATCCTGACTCTCACCGCCACCGTATCGGCACTAACTATCTCGAGTTGCCGGTCAACCGCCCACTGTCTGCGGTCCACAGTTACAATCGCGACGGTGCGATGCGCCATAAGAATCCCGCCGACCCGGTCTACGCACCCAACTCGGTCGGGGGCCCGAAAGCCGACCCCTCCTACGAACTGCCGAACTGGCAGATCGAAGCCGGCGAGATCATCCGCACCGCATACGTCAAACATGCCGAGGACGACGACTTCGGCCAGGCGGGAACGCTCTATCGCAAAGTATTATCCGAAACCGACCGTGACCACATGGTCACAAATGTCGTCGGCCATCTAAAGGGCGGCGTGACGCCCGACATGCAACGCCGCGCGATCGCCTACTGGGCGCAGGTCGATGCCAACCTCGGCACCCGCATCCAGAACGCGCTCGAAGGCAGCCCCAAACCGGCAAAGACCAAAACGGCGGGTTGAAGAAGCATAGCATCCATAGATATTTCTCGCGCAGCGCTCGAAATGACGGCCGGTGGCTGAGACTACGATACTCATTGCCCCACATACTTTCACGGCAGGATGAGGGACAAACTCGGCATCTATCGTCCGCCTCCTGAACGCGCTGGACTGAGTACCGCGTCGCCGACCGCCGCCTCAGGCAGACCTAGCTTGTCGAGCACCGCTTTCTGCGCGACGCGCAACCCTCGATCCGCCATTGCTCCGACGATATCGGCGAACTCCTTGGCGTCCTGATCGTCCGGCAGCCCCAGCACCAGCTTCGGATATTGGCGCATCGGTCCCAGGTTCAGATCGACGATCGGACGCACCAGGTCACGGCCCAGCGTTTCGCCCAGCCGGCGCGCGTCCGCCGCCAGAATGTCGCGCCGCACCGCGTCATGAACCTCGGCCGCCGCGCGCGATCCGCCCGACGACGACATCTCAGTCGTCAACGTCTGTCCGAGCACCGCCTTCGACACCTGTGCATCAAGATACTCACAGAACGAGCGGTACAGCTCCGAGCTTCCGCCCTGCCGCGCCTCGGTGAATTCGATCATCATCGATTCGGGAATTATCGCCGCCGCGTCGGTGCCGATATTCGCGACCGCTGAAAGTAGCGTCTGCTTGTCAACCTCAGTCGCGCCCGGATGATATTTGCCGACTCGCAACGGCTGCCCGAAGACTTCGGTGAACGTCACCCAATCTTTGAGAATGTAATTCTTGAACAGATACGACCAGCCCGCCGCGCGCGCCAGACCGCCGCGAATCGGCAGCCCCGCTTTTGCCTTCGAGAAGTGAGTAATGAACTTGAACGGGGCCAGCGGCGCGGTCATCGGCTGATTACCGTCACACAAGCCGCCCGCCAATCCAGCGCCGGCAAAATGTGGCGTCTTCCCGCCGCCGCTTGGCTCGGTGGTTTCCGCCGCGCCAGTCATAGTCTGTTCCTTCAAGGTGCGCACCAGCAATTCATTGCCGGATATCCAGTCGAACATGAACCAGCGCGGATCTCGCCATTTGAGCTCGCGCGGAAACCACTCGCGCCCCGAACGATCCCAGATTATCTCAGTCGCCGAAAAGCCCTTGCCGATCGCGTCGAGCATGTCCACGATCGCCGAATCAATCGACAACCCGCCCCCCAGCAGGAGTTCGCGGATCATCGCGGCAGCGCGCTGGTCCTCAGCCGAAGACGACGCCGCACGTACGATCAGTTCGAGCCCCGCGACCGCCTGCTTGCGCGTGCCGAGAACCGCCAGGTAGTGCAGGTCCTTCTCTTCCATCTCCTCGGCGAGTTCGAGATACAGAAATGGATCGCCGAATTCCGCTTCGCGCAGGATCGAAGCGAGCCGCTCAGGCGTGAGCCCAACCGACGGATGCATCACGGAGAAGATGTTGCGGATTCCCGCCATCGTCGGTGCCGCCTGTTCGGAGCGCAGACTCTCGGTCTCAACCTCGCGCCCGTACGCATCGTATAGCTTCATGAAGCCACCTCCTCGTGTTTGCGGTCCGACTCGCCGACCTTGCGGAACCATCCCGCTCCACATAGGTGGCACGGCTCAGGCAGCCGCATAGTGGTAAGCACAAACTGATATCCGCAAGCCTCGCATCGCCATTCCCAATAGATACTCATTCACACCTCAGTGGATGTTTCCAATGTCTTGGATTGGCCGATTGCCTGTTGAGATTCCCTCTCCCTCCGGGAGAGGGCGGCGCGGCGCACTGCTTGCGGTTTTTTTTTCGGAAAGCATCGCGCCGCGCGGGTGACGGTGCTGCTCCCCTCTGCCTTCACCAAGCCCCTTCCCCAAATCGAACCGGAGCAGCCCCGCGCACCGGCGTATAGGCAATCTCCGCAACTTCCATTCGCGAGGCCGCAAACGCCAGCGCCGCCGCGACGGCTGAGTCGCCATGCCGCGGCATCCCGTCCGCGCCGCGAAAGCGCGTGTCGCCGACCTTGGCAATTCCCTGCTCGAGGACGATCGCGCGGTGGTCCGCCAAAATATCGCCGTCGCGCGGCAACTCGATCGCGCCGTCTTCGAACGCGGCCTTGTACCGCGGCATGTTCTCGCGGTACCACTGGGCCGAGAGCATCACCTGCGCAATCCGGGCTCCGTAGCGCTGCGCCGCGGTCTCGGCCAGATACTGGCCGTTTCCCCGCGCGTCCATCGCACCCGCAATAAATCGCGGCAGCCGATCCGCGAGATAGAACAGAACCTGTTCCTGCTGCCGAAATGGAAGATTGCGCAGCTCGACCACCATCCCGGTTCGCCGCGTGAGGTCCGGCGCGATCTGCATCACCCAGATTACCGTCAAGTCGCCCGAGCGTCCGAAGTCCTCGCCGAAGCAGGTCGCCGAAGCGCTGTCGAGCGCTGCCAGAGCCGCCGCGAGCTGATCTTCGCACCACGCCGAGGTTTCCGACTGCCGCACCTCTTCCGGCTTGAATGCGAAATTGTCGGCGACCGACCATCTCAGGATCGGAATTCCGTCGCGCATCCGTGACTCGATCGCAAGCGCGCTCAGGAACGTTCCCGTCGACGCGCGCGGGATGCACATCAGCTCTTCACCGGCATTGTCGGCGTAGAGCTCGAAGATTTCGCGCCGCCAATCCGCTTGGGCCTCGGGCGACCATTCGCGCCCGAGCGTCTCGCAGATTTTCCGATACAACCCCTGCGCGAGCGCGTCGTCGAGCGTTACGCGATGTATCGAATACGGCAGGCGTCCGGCGCGGACGTCGCTCACCAGTTGATTGAACGCGTTCGCGGCTCCGTTGTGAGTCGAGATGATGCGCACCAGCCCGCCCCACATCGTGAACGCGAGCGCGGCCTTCAGAAGACCCGCCAGATCGTCGTGAAATGCGGCCTCGTCGATCACCGCGCAGCCTTGCTTGCCGCGCAGATTCGACGGACGCGACGACAGCGCGACGATCTTGTGCCCCGATGCGAACCGAATTCGGTAGGCGAGGATGTCGCGTGATTCGTCGGTGACTGCGATTTCCTCGATCGCGCGCGCCGCCTTGTCGAATCTCCGCGCCCACATCGCCGCCGTCTCGACGAATTCGAGCGCCATGTCCTTGTTGTAGCCGATATACCAGCCGTCCATTCCGCCGCGTCCCGCAACCGCGGCTCCGAGCGCGCGATCGGCAGCTTCGGTCCAGGTCAGTCCGATGCGGCGCGACTTCTCGGCGACTTTCACGTGCGCGCGATCGGCGATCCATCGGCGCTGATACGGAAGCAGAATTGACAGTCCATCAT
>JBARDN010000084.1:0-31300 GCA_049795175.1 Binataceae bacterium (SeqCode)
ACATCGGACTTCCTGGGATGAATGGATACGAACTTGCGCGGCGGTTACGCCAATTACCGGGAACGGAAACGACCCGCCTCATCGCGGTTACCGGATATGGACGCGAAGAGGATCGGCAGGCTGCGAATGAGGCCGGGTTCAATCTTCACTTGACCAAGCCGGTCGATCCCTCCCGCCTGAAGAGCTTGCTAGCTTCCCTTGAATGACGGTTGTGGTCTTGGTGGCGTGAGTCTTCGATCTCGGAGCATCCACCTCCGCGCGGCAACCTTGGAATGCGAAACGACGGATCAAATGCTATGGTCGCGACCATCTGCGGATCGCGCGCAGCGGAGGGTCAGTGCTCATGGCGGAATACGTCGACATAGAAAAAGCGATCAAGCTGCCGGGACTGCGAGTCGTCCTGCCGCCCGGAATCCCGGGACCGTGGGGCGAAGCGATCAAAGGCGTCCTTCACCTCAAAAAAATTCCCTACATCAAGGTGCGCCACGATCGAGTTGACTACTCTCCGCTCACTCGATGGACCGCACAGGCGAGCACTCCGGTCCTGGTTTACAACGACGAACGCCCGCGCAGCGTGTGGAACGACCAGCTAAATTTCGCCGAGCGAATTGAGCCCTCACCGCCGCTGATTCCGGCAGCGCTCGACGATCGCGTTCTGATGTTCGGCCTGTGCAATCTGCTCGCCGGCGAGAACGGCTTCGGATGGACGCGGCGGTTGATCATCGTACAGGGGATGCTGAATGACTCCGGCGCCGATGAAGCCGCGCGCAAAGGATCGCTCGCCTTCGGAGCCAAGTACGGATATTCGCGCGAGGCGGCCGCGGCCGCTCCCGCCAAATGCGCAGAGATGCTTGCGGTCATTGCCCGCCGCCTCGAGCATCAGCAGGCTCTCGGCCATCGCTTCTTTATCGGCGACCGTATCTCGGCGCTGGACATCTATTGGGCTGCGTTCGCCGCTGTGATCAAACCGCTTCCCCACGAGCTATGCCCGATGCGTCAGGGGATGCGAAAGGCTTACGACTGCACCGATCCTCTGATTCTCGCCGCGACCACCCCGCAACTTTTGGCGCATCGCGATTTCATTTACCGCGAGTACCTCGAGCTGCCGGTAGATCTGTAACGGTGCGAATCTCCGAGCTTTGCGCGAGCCGTCGCCGCGATGCGCCTGAACCTGTAGAGTCGCGGCCACATTTCGGTACCATCGATCGATTCTATGGATCCTGCGAACGCGACCGCCACGATGCGATTCATGCCGATAATCCTCGCGTCGATGACGCTGGTCTCGACCGGGCTCGGCGGAATGGCGGCGATCAGGTTTCGCGACCGGCTGCATTTCCTGCTCGGATTCTCCTCCGGCGCCGTTATCGCGGTGGCGTTGTTCGACATCTTGCCGGAGGTTTTCGCAATCCACGGCGGAGCCGCGTACATGCCCCTGGCCGCGGTTGGGTTCCTGGCTTTTTTCGGGCTCGAGCGGTACACCGCGATGCATCGGGCGCGCGAGCATGTGCATCGGGCCAAGGCGCATGAGCAGGAGCTTGGGGCGATGTCGGCGGCGGGGCTGGTGTTCCACAGCTTTCTCGATGGCCTCGCGATCGGAGTTGGATTTCAAACCTCTGCGCAAATCGGACTGCTGATCGCGCTAGGAATTATTACCCACGACTTGAGCGATGGCCTCAACACGGTGACCGTGGTGCTGGCGCATGAGAATCCGCTGAAGCGCGCGATCTTCTGGCTCGCGCTCGACATGATCGCGCCAGTGCTCGGCGCGACTGCCACGCTGCTGATTGATCTCAATGGGGTACTGCCGTGGCTGCTGGCCTTTTTCGCAGGTTCGTTTTTGTATATCGGAGCGTCCGACCTGCTGCCCGAAGCCAAGGAGCACGATTCGCCATTGGTCGGCGTAGCAACCGCAGCCGGGATGCTCGCGATCCTGCTCGCGACGCGAGCGCTGCATGCCCTTTGAAGCGGACTCTGCATCTGCCTTGACCGGCATGAAAGGGTATGGGACTAAGGTCGGGTTTTAGGCGCACGCGTATTCTCGAAATTTGTCTTCCCTGGAGGATCGACAAATGGCCGCTAAAATGGGTGTCCTGCCACGGATGTCGAATCCCAAGACGGTAACGTATAGCGACGGCCATCCGCTCGACGAGGTTCACTATCTCGAATGCAAGCTGATCCTGAAGCCCGATCGCTTCATCGCCCCCCCGAGCTTTCACGACTACGCCAAGATCGTGCGGCGTGCGGCCGAAGAGACCGGCGTGGATTTTTCAACCTCGGGCTTCAAGAATCTCAAACCAAAAATCAGGGAAGTGGTTTTCCTCGATACCAGGGATTTCGCGCTCTACAACCACGCGTTCATCCTGCGCCGGCGTATCACGTATGAAGACGGCTTTCCGATTGGTGAGCCGGAGGTGGTGTTCAAGTTCCGCCATCCGGATTTCGACACCGCGGCGGAACTCGATGTACGCCCGAATATCCGCGGCGAATACCGAATCAAGTTCAAGGCCGAGGCGTTGCCGCTCAAGAACAAGCTTGGCGGCCAGCGGATGCTGTTCTCTCACAACGTGGAATTCGGCCTGAACCAGGCGCGCGGAGTCGATAGCGCATCGTTGGCGACGCTGGTGAATCTGTTCCCGCTATTGGCGACGCTCAAGAAATCCGGAGCGCAAAAGATCGAGCTCGTGAACCACGAGATCGTCGAGGAAGTGCTGCAGGACCTGGGCGAGCTGGACTTCGGCAAAGGCGTCAGCGCCAAGTGCAACGCCGCCTTGTGGCGGCAACGCGGCGACCACAAGCTGCTGGTGGGAGAATTCTCGTACGAGTGCAAGTTCAAACGCGAAGACGAGCTTCACGAAAAGGCGATGGAACGATGCAATCGATTCTTCATCGCGCTGCAACAAATCGGCCGCGAATGGGTCTCGCTCGGCACGACCAAGACCGGCATCGTCTATCGCCTGAAAGGCAACCCGCCCCAGGCGCACGAGTAACGGCGCGGCGCGCAGGCTCGACATCGCGATCAGCGCAGGTCGGCGGGGGTCTGCCGCTCGACCACGCGCTTGGCGATCTTCACGACTACCGAGCGCGGCGCCAGGCGCACGAAATTCGCGCGCACCCAATTGAACCATCCCGAAATGACCGACGGATGCTTTCCCAGCGCGTCGAAGGTCACCCGCACTACATTCTCGGGCGGCTCGCCGTGGTTGGGACCGACGCTCTCTCCGGCGACTTGCTGAAACTCGGTCGCAGTCGAACCCGGTTCGAGGACGATCGCGTCAACGCCGGTTTCGTGCAGCTCGCCCCATAGCCCCTCGCCGAAGAGCAGGTCGAATCCCTTGGTCGCGCTATACACCGCATGCAGCGGCAGCGGCTGGCGGCCGGCGACCGAGCCGACGATAATCACCGCGCCGCGCCCGCGCGTTATCATCCCGGGCAGAATCCTGCTGGTCAGCACGACCGGGACCTCGCAGTTGACCCGCACCATCATGCGCAGGCGCTCGGTCTCGAGCTTGTCGAAACGGCCCGCGTAGCCGAAGCCCGCGTTGTTGACCAGGATCGCGATCGGCAGATCGGCGACCGCACTCGCGAGCCGGTCGGCGCCATCGACGGCGGCGAGATCGGCGGCGACGACGCGAGTCTCGATTTTGTATTGCTCGCGCAGCTCAGCCGCGAGCGCGTTCAGGCGATCCTCGCGGCGCGCGGTCAGCACCACAGACAGGTTCTCGCGCGCGAGTGCGCGGGCGAACTCGAGTCCGATTCCGGCAGACGCGCCGGTGACGAGCGCCCAATCGCCATAGCGCTGCCGCAAGTTCCATCGTGTTTCAGCCATTTCGCGATGCCTCCGATTTTGCCGCCTCTGATTCCTCCACCATTGTCTGACACGGGCAGGGACGTCGCCAAAGAGATATTCGACAGCGCGGGTGGCGTTCGGCTAAGAGTAGCTCAGCGATACATCGGAGGCTCATCCATATGTCATCGGCTATTTTGCGCGAAGCGGAACCGATCGTGGAAACAACGGGCGGCAAAGTTCGCGGAACAATCGCCGGCGCCGTCAGCATCTTCAAGGGAATTCCGTACGGCGCATCAACCGCGGGCAACAACCGTTTCATGCCGCCGGTTGCGGCACCCGCGTGGGCGGGCGTGCGTGACGGGTCCAGCTACGGACCGAGCGCGCCGCAGAATCCGTCTTCGATGCGCGGGAAGGTCGATCCGCGCAGCGGATTCGCCGCGTATGGGGACGCCGACGGCATAACGGAAAGCGAAGACTGCCTCGTCCTCAATATCTGGACTCCCTCGTCTGGCGACGGCGGCAAGCGGCCCGTGATGTTCTGGTGCCACGGCGGCGGCTTTGCCGCGAGCTCGGGCTCGCCATTGATGTACGCCGGCGAGCGGCTCGCAAATCGTGGCGATGTCGTGATCGTGACCGTCAATCATCGGCTCGGCGCGCTTGGATATAGCTATATCGCCGGAGTCGGCGGGGAGCGGTTTGCCTCGTCGGCCAACGTCGGGATGCTCGATCTGGTCGCGGCGCTTGAGTGGGTCCGCGACAATATCGCTCGGTTCGGCGGCGACCCGGATTGCGTCACGATCTTCGGCGAATCGGGAGGCGGCGCGAAGGTTTCGACTCTGCTCGCGATGCCGTCGGCCAAGGGGCTTTTCCATCGCGCCGTGATCCAGAGCGGTCCTGGCTTTCGGATGCTCGAGCCCAAGAATGCGATCGAGACCGCTGACATGCTGCTCGGGGAGCTGGCACTCGACCGCGGGCGCGTCGGCGAAATCCAGAACGTCGCGGTGGAACGTATCCTCGCGGCCGAGGCGGCGGTCGAGCGCAAGCTCGGTCGGCGGGTCGTAGGATTTCGGCAGGGCTTCGCGCCGGTGGTCGATGAACGGACGCTGGCGCAGCATCCGTTCGATCCGAAAGCGTCCGCGCTATCCGCCGGCGTTCCTGTGATGATCGGATACAACCGCACCGAAACGACACTGTTCCTGGCCGGCGACCGCGAGGCCTTCGCGCTCGACGAGGCGGGACTTCAGCGCCGCGCCAAGTTTCTGCTGCGCGACGACTCCGAGCGCGTGATCGAGCAGTTCCGCGGCGCAAATCCCGGCGCGACTCCGTCGGAGCTGTTCTTCCTGATCGGGACCGACTATCCGACCGGCGCGTTCTCGCGCAAGATCGCGCAGCGCAAGAGCGAACAAGGCGCTGCTCCCTCCTATCTCTACCGCTTCGATTGGGAGACGCCGATTGCCGGCGGCAGGATGAAGTCGCCGCACGCGCTCGAAATCACTTTCGTGTTCGACCACGCGGGCGAGCCGCTCGCGCCGCGGCTTGCGCCCGACAGCCCGGAGGTTCACGCGCTCGCGGCCGAGATGAGCAGCCGCTGGATCGCGTTTGCCCGCAGCGGCGATCCGAACACCGGCAATGCGCCGCACTGGCCCGCGTATAACGCCGCCCAGCGCGCGACGATGATCTTCAACCGCGAGAGCAGGGTCGAGAACGATCCGTCGCGACAGGAGCGGCTCGCGATTGATCGCGTCCTGTTTGCGTCGGAGACCGCCTAAACAACAAAGGAGTACTCACATGATCGATGTATATTTTTGGCCGACCGGGAATGGAAAGAAACCGGTCATCCTGCTCGAAGAGTGCGGGCTTCCGTACACCATCAAGCCGATCAATATCGGCCGCGGCGATCAGCTCACGCCGGAGTTTCTGCGGATCTCGCCCAACGGACGGATGCCGGCGATCGTCGATAGTGAACCGCTCGGCGGCGGCGCGCCGATCTCGATTTTCGAGTCAGGCGCGATCCTGATGTACATCGCGGAGAAGGCAGGACGGTTTTATCCGCAGGACCCGCGCCGCAGATACGATGTCTGCCAATGGTTAATGTGGCAAACCGGCAACCAGGGACCGAAGCTCGGTGAGCAGGGACACTTCCGCCGCGCCGCGCAGGATAGCAAGAACGGCGATCTCTCGTACGCACTTCTTCGCTTCGACAACGAGGCGCATCGCATTTACGGAGTGATGAATCTCGGGCTCGAAGGCAAGCGCTACATAGCCGCCGGCGAATATACTATTGCGGATATCATTTGCTACCCGTGGGCGTCGAGTTGGCAGTCGCGCGGAATCGATTTGGAAGAATTTCCCAACGTGAAGCGCTGGCTATCTGAAATCGGCGAACGCCCGGCGGTCAAAAAGGCGATGGCGCTAGGGCCCGAATTTCGCGAGGACCCTGCAACCGTCACCGCCGAGGAGCGGGCCCGGCGCGCCACGATGCTGACGCATCAGCGCGCGCAACCGGTGCCGAAGCAATGGTCGCAAGCCGCGCACTGACAGCGTCCTGACCGATCAGCGCAAGAGCGACGAATTGTCGCGCCGCTCGAGGATCGCAATCGTCTGCCGATAGCCCTCGTCGATCGCGCGGCGGTACGCCTTCCAGTCGAGCATCCCCATCGGCTCGATCCGCGGTTCGATCAGCAGATCAACCTGCGGGCGCAGATGGCGTATCTGCGCCTCGCTGCCAACCGTCCCGGCGCGCATCAGCAGCGCGATGATATTGGGCGAGCCGCGGCGCGCGGGCCGCAGCATGTTGAACAGGCTCAATTCCTCGAGCGCCTCGGCGTCTGCCGCCAGCGCATGGTCGCGCATCACATCGACGGCTACGACCGGCCCGCGGCGCATCGCAAGCATCAGGTCGATCGGCATGTTGTTGAGCACGCCGCCGTCGACCAGGATATGCCCGTCTTCGATCACCGGAGTGAGCACGCCGGGAATCGCGACGCTGGCGCGCAGCGCTTTCCAGATCGGGCCGTTGCGGAAAATCCGCACCTGGCCGGTGGTCAGATCCGATGCGGTACAAATCAGCGTGCGCCAGCATTCCTCGAGATTGAGATCGCCGAAATGTTCGCTCAGCCGCCGCGAGACTTTGCGTCCGCGCGCCAGCGCGATGATCGGAAGCGTATAGTCACTCAGCGGATTGCTCTCGACGAATGCGGGCACCAGATGCGCCAGCGTCTGCTCGCGATCCCATTCGAGCGCCGCAGTGGCCGCGATAATCGCGCCCATGCTCGCGCCGGCATAGAGATCGATCGCAATTCCCGCTTCCGCGAGCGCCGCCATCACACCCAGATGCGCAAAGCCGCGCGCGCCGCCGCCCGAAAGCACGATTCCAACCGCGTGCCCCGCGATCAGCCGCGCTATCCGCGCAAGGTCGGACACGTTGCCCTCGCGCACGTGCGAATGATCTGCGCCGGGGAAGCGTTGCAGGATCTCGGCGCTATGCGCGGCGCGGCGGGAATCACGCGGATGCAGAATCACCAGCTCGACACTGGCGTGCCGCCGCGCCTTGATCATCGCGTCGATCGGAGCGCCATCGCGCGCGACGCCAGGTTGCGGCGCCGCACGCGCGATCGCGAGCACGCGGTCGGCTTGCCGCAGGCACAGACCGGTCCATTCGGTCGCGGAGCTTTCGCCGACATAAAGAACAAAATCGTGCGCCTCTTCGAGCTGGCCAAACCATTCGGTTCCGCGACCCGCGTCCGCGGCTCCGACGATCGCCGCCTTGCGCCCACGAGCCTCGAACGCACGGGCCAGCTCGCGCGCAAATGCCGCACCATCTATATCGGCACTGAGCGGCTGGATCGCCAGCGCGCGCGGCGCATCGTCGCTGGCTGGGCGGCGCGAGGTGTGGCGCAGGCGGCTCACCAGCAGGCCGTTCATGAAGCGCATCGCGGCGGGACTGGAATCGATCAACTGGTCGAACGCGCGCTGCGGCATCCGCAGAAGCTCCGTATCGCGCAGCGCCTCGACCCGCGCCGAGCGCACCTCGCCCGAGAGCATCGCCATTTCGCCGACCGTCTCGCCCGCGCCGATCTGTGCGATAACGTGCGAGCCATTTTCGGCCGTGTTCGCGATTACACCGAGCCGTCCGGAGAGCACGATGAACATCGCGTCGCCGGGCTCCCCCTCCTCGAACAAGGTCCATCCTCCCGGCAGGCTTATCCATTCGAGCTGCGCGCAAATCGAGTCGCGGACCACGGGCGCAAGGTCTGCGAAAATCGCCAGCGGCGCGATCTTCGCGGCGACGATTCGAATCAGGCCGGAATCGTTCATCACGTGCGATTGTACATTAGTTATTGCGCTTCATACATTGTGAAACTCGATTGCCCCGGGTGGCACACGCGGTTACGATCAGGCATCACGCGCGTCGGAGGTTTTTCGATGAAGACCGAACGGCCCGGGAACAGATTCGATCGGCGTGAGTTCTTCAAGCGCGGAGCGGTCGCGGGCATCGGAATCGCGCTCGCGCCATTCGCGGGCGCGGCGGAAGCCGGCACTCCCCCGCTCGGCCCGCCCGAAGTCCGGCGTTACGTGCCGCTCGGACGCACCGGCATGAAAATCTCCGACATCTCGTTCGGTTCGAGCCGTCTTCGCGACGGCCAGGAAGATATCGTGCGCCACGCTTTCGACGCCGGGATTAACTACTTCGACTCCGCCAATGAGTACGGCGGCGGCGAGTCGGAGACCACGATCGGCAACGCGCTGAAGGGCAAGCGCGACAAAGTATATTTGACCTCGAAGGTAATTACTGCTCCCGATACTCCGCGCAGCGAAATGATGAGCGCGCTCGAAGCGAGCCTCACGCGCCTGCAGACTGACTATGTGGACGTTTACTTCAATCACGCGGTCAACAATCTCGAGCGGCTGAAAAATCCCGAGTGGCACGCATTTGTGGACGACGCGCGCAAGCAGGGAAAGATTCGCCACGCCGGGATGTCCGGGCATGCGGGGCATCTGATCGAATGCCTTGATTACGCAATCGACAACAACCAGGTCGACGTGATCCTTGCGGCGTATAATTTCGGACAGGACCCGCGCTTCTATCAGCACTTCCTCGGCGGATTCGATTTCGTGGCGCGCCAGCCCGATCTGCCGCGCGTACTGGACAAGGCGAAAAGCAAGGGCGTCGGCGTGGTGGTGATGAAAACTCTGATGGGCGCGCGGCTCAACGACATGCGTCCGTATGAGAAAGACGGCGCTTCATTCGCGCCGGCGGCGTTTAGATGGGTGCTGTCGAATCCCAGCGTGAGTGCGTTGATCGTATCGATGACCAGCACCGCAATCATCGATGAATACCTGGGCGCCTCCGGATGGCGCGCGAGCGCGGCGGGCGATTTGCCGCTCTTGCGGCGCTACGCGCGGATCAACGGCACCTCGTATTGCCGCCACGCATGCGACGCGTGCGAGAGCTCGTGCCCCAACGGTGTGCCGATCGCCGACGTGATGCGCACACGGATGTATGCGAATGACTATGGCGACTTGCGGTTTGCGCGCGCGGAATATGCGATGCTCGCGAGCAACGCCGCCGCGTGCCTGTCGTGTACTGCGAAGCCGTGCGCGAGTGCCTGCCCACATGGTGTGCCGGTAGCGCAGTTGACGGCGCCAACGCATCGGATGCTGGCGTAGGATCGCGGGGCGAGGAATTATACAGGGGCGCCGAGCTGGTCGCCGGGAACCCAGATTGTGTGAAAGCCTACCGGGACGCGTTGCGGGATCTTTACCCGCGCCACGGGACCATTCGCTATATTCTTTGCGTCGAGGATTACTACTTCACCCGAGTCCTTCGCATTCACGTCTGATACGAAGGCTACTACGTAGCCGTCGTCTTCATCGCGTGCGCCTACGCGCGGCGCGAATGGACATTCGTTGGCCGTGCGTCCGGGACCGAATAGATACTTCTCGGTCGAGTTGCGCTCGAGGTCGTACTTCACAATCCCTTCGAAGTGAGGAACCAGGGAGTTGTATGCATAGCGCGAGCGCCTGCCCATCCGGCCGCGATTGATCGTCGGCCATTCGGTGCGCGCGTCGTCAAGTTGCTCTTCCTTTACCTCGCCGGTCCCGAGGTTGAAGCGCCACCTGCATACCTGCGCCTCGAGCCGCAGAAACGCGCGCATCCGCGCAAGCTCGCCTTCGCCGCGCTTGGCGCCCGGCTCGGGCTGGATGACGCGGCACGCGTCCATCACGATAACGTCGTTGCCCTTCGCGTCCTTTTCCTCCCACGAATTGATCACATGGTAGATGTAGCAAGGCGACGCCTCGAACCATCGCACGTCGCGATTGGTTCCGAAGCGCGGCAGGATGCCAAAGCGGCTCGGCATCTCCGGATAGTAAGTTACCTTATGCACTCCGCGCTGGAGCAGTTCCGGATCCCAGAACAGCGGTAAATCCATCAGGACTGAGTATCGCTCGGTGAACGCCATATCGTGCGGAAGCCGCGGACCGGGAATCTCGATCGGCGCATGATGGGTCAGGTCTCCGGCCGCCGAGACGACGTTGTAAGTCATGAATGGAGCGGCGGTCGAATAGTCAAAGAACAATAGCTCGTTCGTGACCGGATCGACTTTGGCGTGCGCGGAGACGGTGCGTCTCAGGCCGCCGCGAAAAGTCTCGACGCCCAGAGTCTCGAGCGTGCGCGCGTCGACCTTGTACGGCAGGCCGCATTGGTACCACAGCGCGAGCGCATAGCCGTTGTGAAATACCACGTCGGTGTTGGCGGTGTCCTTAAGCCATCCGTCGGAGCCCGCGCCTTTGGGAGCGCTCGGGTCGGGGCGGTCCATCAGTCCGGGCCACACGGCGTGTCCCGCCTGTTGCTCGTTGCGAAAGCCGTCGGTGCGAATCCATCGATTTCGATACGAGGCTTTGCCGCGCTCGAAATGAATCGCGTGGATCATCCCGTCACCATCGAACCAGTGGTAGCGGCCACGCGGCTGAAAAATCGGATTAGGTCCGTTGCGCAAATAGACGCCGAACAAGTCGCCGGGAATCTCGCCGATAACTTCCAGGGCGTCGGCGGTGATTTCGCGGCCGATCGGTCCAAACACTCCGCGCAGAAACGGATTCTCGCCAGGTTCGATATTGATCGGAAATTCGTTTTCGATTTTCAGCATCGCGCTCCGCCCTCGATTGCGAATCCTGCTGCTCCGGACATTAGCATATGCTTGCGCTCTGCCAGTAGGGCCGGGCGTCAGGCATGCGCGGGGCTTTACCACAGGGCATCAGTGGCACTAGGATCTGACAGACACTGATCACACACGCGATCGACACGCGAGGGAGACAGCCCCGATGAGCGAGCATCTTACCCATACCGATCAAACGACTGCCGAAATCGATCAACCGAACCGTTGGCGGCTCGAAACCCCTGGGCATCAGGGATGGAAGCGCACCGCACGGCCCGACGATCCTAACAAGTACTTCATGGTCTCCGCCGACTGCCACGCCAATGAGCCCGGCGGCTTGTGGCATCAGCGGCTCGAAAAGGAATACGCGAAGCGCCTGCCGCGAATCGAGGTGGACGAGAACGGCGTCAAGTGGCAGGTGTCCGAGGGGTGGCAGCGTTCGCGGCTGCTGGACAATCGCCTCGAGGGCGAGGATCACGTGCGTGCCAAGGCGGGCGCCGACCCGGCCGAGCGGCTGATCGATCTGGATCACGACGGCGTCGATGTCGAAGTGATCTTTCCGAATAAGGGCCTGATGATGTGGGCGACGTCGGACGTAAAGTTCGCCGCGGCGCAGTGCCGGGTGTGGAACGATTGGGCCGCGGAGACCTATGGGCAGTATCGGGACCGGATGGTGCCGATGGCCTCGATCGCGACCGGCGATCTGGAAGGCGCGGTCGGCGAAGTCGAGCGCGTGGCCAAGCTGGGCTTTCGCGGCGTCACGCTGCCGTGCAAGCCGATCTTCGGAGCGCACGACGCGCGCCATCCGAACTACAATCTGCCGATCTTCGATCCGTTGTGGGCGGCGCTTCAGGACCTGAACCTGTGCGTGACGTTCCACGTCTCGACCGGACGCGATCCGCGCGCGGCGCGCAAAGACGGCGGCGCCGTGATCAACTACGTATCGCATTCGCTCGCGCCGACGATCGAGCCGATCGCGAATCTGTGCGCGTCGGGCGTGATCGAAAAATACCCGAAGCTGCGTTTCGCCTCGATCGAAGCCGGCATCGGATGGGTTCCGTGGGCGCTGCAGGCGATGGACGAGGCCTACAAAAAGCATCACATGTGGGTATTCCCGAAGCTGAAGCATCTGCCGAGTGAGTATTTCCGCAGCAATGGTTTCGCGTCGTTCCAGGAAGATGCTCCCGGGCTTGATCTCGCGCCGAAGTACGATCTTTGCGGCAACTTCATGTGGGCCAACGACTATCCGCATCATGAAGGCTCGTGGCCGCATTCGGCCGAAGCGATCGAGCGCCAGATGGCGCATTTGAGCGACGAGCAGCGCGCGCAGATCCTGGGCCTCAACGCGGCGCGGATGTTCAACCTCGAGGTGCGACGCCGGGTGCCGATCCCGGCGGCCCGCGCGAACTGAGTAATAGTCAGATCGAAAGCTGATCAGACAGAAAAAGAAAAACGGCCGGAAGCAAGTGCGCTCCCGGCCATTTTCGCAAAACGTGCTAATGCCCGCAGGACGGTGACGCCGGCCGCCGAGTTTCGCGGGCATCTTCAGAACAGCCGCTGGCCGAAAAAAAAGGCATTGATATCGCGCTTACTGCCTTGCACGGCCGCGGCGGGCTTCTGTGCGAGGCGTTCGGCAAGGGCGCGAGCCTCTGGCATCAGCTCCTCGCGCTTGACGATGCGATTGATGAGTCCCATCGCGAGCAGCTCTTCGGCGCGGTAATGGCGGCATTCGAGGATCGCCTCGCGTGCGCGCCACGGGCCCATCCTCGCCGCCATCAGTTGCGCGGGCGCGCCACGATAAGGCACGCCCATATCGACCTCGGGCACCCAGAACTCCGCGCCCTCGGCGACCAGGCAAAAATCGAAGGCGAGCGCGAGCGACCATCCGCCGCCGACCGCATAGCCATTGATGGCGCCGATCGTCAACGCGTCGAGATGAGTTATCGCCTCGAACGCGCGCCCTATCAGACGCGGGAAGCGCCCCGCCGTTTCGCGCGTGATGCGTGCGCGCTCGCGCGGGTCAGTAACGCCTCGAGTCGCGGAAAGATCGGCGCCGGCGGAAAATGCCGCACCCGTGCCGGTTACGATCAGCACGCGGGTCTCGCGATCGTCGCGGACCTGATGCACCAGGCGCTCGAGCTCGAGGATAACCTCGTCGTTCAGCGGGTTGCGCTTTTCGGGCCGGTTGAAAGTGATCGTGGCGATCGCGGCGTCTTTTGCAAATGTGAAATGTGTCGGCATCTGGATTCCTTGCGCGGAGGGCGCGGCGTCGATGCTAGCGCCGCGCGCGATTTCCCGCGATAGCCCGGGCGCGAGCCGCATGCTTTACTTGATCGCGGCAAAGAAAGGAGCGCAGCGCGATGGACGTCAGCAAGATCACGCCGGGGCGCAATCCGCCCGACGAAATTCACGTGGTGGTCGAGATTCCGCAAGGCGGCGTGCCGATCAAGTACGAGCTCGACAAGGTTTCGGGCGCGCTGTTCGTCAACCGCTTTCTGCACACCGCAATGTTTTATCCGGCCAACTACGGCTTCATCCCGAACACGCTCTCCGAAGACGGCGATCCTGCGGACGCGATGGTCTTGTCGCAGGTGCCGGTGGCTCCTGGAGCGGTCATACGATGCCGCCCGGTCGGAGCGCTGTTGATGGAAGACGAAAACGGAGTGGACGAAAAAATCCTCGCGGTGCCGGTCGATGAGCTCAATCCATACTTCGACGGAATCAACCAGCTGGCCGATCTGCCGCCGATCGTGCGCGACCAGATCGATCACTTTTTCCGCCACTACAAGGATCTGGAAAAGGGCAAGTGGGTCAAGGTCAATGGATGGGTCGATCGCGCCGCCGCACGTGAGCTGATTAACCAGGCCATCGCGCGCTGTCCGAAAAAATAACTGCCGGGTCCGGCGTGCTCGCCGCGCCATATCCACGATGCCGGAATTGCCTGACATCACCGTGTACGTCGAAGCGCTGCGCGATCGAACCCGCGGCCACGTGCTAATCCGCGCATTAGTCAGATCTCCATTCCTGCTGCGTACGGCCGATCCTCCGCTGAGCGCCGTGTACGGCAAAACGGTCCGCGAGGTTCGCCGGCTCGGCAAGCGGATCGCAATCGGACTCACCGGCGATGTATGGCTGGTATTGCATCTCATGATCGCGGGGCGGCTTCACTGGGATACCGCCGCGCCCAAAGCAAAGGGCAGAAATGTACTCGCGACGTTCGA
This sequence comes from Binataceae bacterium (SeqCode), assembly GCA_049795175.1. Taxonomy (GTDB): domain Bacteria; phylum Desulfobacterota; class Binatia; order Binatales; family Binataceae; genus JBARDN01. The sequence continues at coordinate 14,169 of JBARDN010000084.1, forward strand.
GTTCGACAGTGGATGGCTGTGGCTCACAGAAGCCGGCACGCAGCGTCGCGCCTCGCTGCACATAGCCGCAGGCGAAGCCGGTCTCGCGGCGCTCGCCGCGGGCGGACTCGAGCCGCTCGAGGCGAGCCTGGATAGGTTCGCAGCCGCGCTGCGCAACGAAAATCACACGCTCAAGCGCTCGCTGACCGATCCGCACATCTTCAGCGGAATCGGCAACGCATATTCCGACGAGATACTGCATCGCGCACAGCTCTCGCCGATCGCGATGACACGGAAGCTCACCGAGCCGGAGACCGTGCGGCTCTACGACGCCACCCGCGCGACGCTCATCGAATGGACCGATCGCCTGCGCGTGGAATCGGCAGGCGGGTTTCCCGAAAAGGTAACCGCGTTTCGTCCGGAGATGGCGGTGCATGGACGCTACGGACTGGCGTGTCCGCGATGCGGCGCCAAAGTCCAGCGCATCCGGCATGCGAGCAACGAGACTAACTATTGCGCGCGCTGCCAGACCGGAGGCCGCCTCCTGGCCGACCGCGCTCTCTCGCGCCTGCTGCACGAGGATTGGCCGCGAACCCTCGACGAGATGGAAGGCCGCAAGCGGCGATGAACCTCGATTAGCCAGTTGATTTTGAATAATGATCGAATATCCATTCGCGGTCGTGAGAGCCGTGCGGCGCTGATGACAAGCGATTACTCATGCAAGATGCAAGTCTGCCGCTGGAGTTCAACTTCGGTGGGTTCGTTTGGTATCTTTTGCGTTACAATCAAGGCTCCGAAAAGAGGTTTTGCTTTGAAATCATTGACGTTTCCGCTTTGCTATTGGCTTCGTTTGGTCAATTTTGGGATAGCTACTATCTTCTTTCGCCACTCGATCGCTCTACTCAATACTTACTCTATTCGTTCGCCAACCTACCTCAGCCACACCTCACACTACTCAGTATACACATTGCGTGCCGAATAGACAAGGTTAGGTCCGAGATCCACGAGGAAAAGACACCAATCGGGAGATTGGCACTCCCAGGAAGAATCTTCCCGCCATCAGGCAGACACTTAGTTGCCCAAGTTATACGCGCCGCCGCGTTCGAGCGCTTTCTTGTAGGCGGGACGTTCGTGCAAGCGCTTGATCCACGCGTCGAGATTTGGATACGCGGCGCGTACCCCGAACGCGCCCGCGACCTCGGCGACGAAACTCATCTGGATATCGGCACCGGTCAAGCTGTCGCCGACCAGAAACTGGCGGCCCTGGAGCGACTTCTCGATGTACCCGAGATGATTCGCGATCTCGCTCTCGATTCGCGGCCGCAGCGAAGCGCCCGATTCGCCCAGGCGCGCGACGTAGAGGTTCAGCATCAGGGGAAGCATCGCGGAACCTTCCGCGTAGTGCAGCCATTGCTGGTACTCGTCGTGGGCGGGAGTGTTGGCGGCGGGCTGCAAGCGGCCGCCACCATGATGGCGCAGGATATAATCGACAATCGCCCCCGATTCGATAATCGCGCGTCCGTCGTCGGTGATAACCGGCGACTTTCCAAGCGGATGAATCTGCTTCAAGGCCGGGGGCGCAAGCCGAGTCTGCGCGTCGCGTTCATACTTCTTGATCTGGTAAGCCAGCCCGAGCTCCTCGAGAAGCCACAAAATCCGCTGCGATCGAGAGTCATTAAGGTGATGGACAGTAATCACGGAAATTTCTCCTTCAGGATAATTGGGCGCTAACAGGTTCCTCTACGATCACAGACATAGCAATAAAGCACCTCGGGCCAGGTGGTCGGCCAAGCGTCCCAGGCGGTCGCCGCGCGCAGTGGGAGTAGCGATCAGCGGCAGGCGGCTCGGGTTGCGGCTGCAATTGCGCCGATGTGCTCGGGGTTAACGAAGCCCCATACTTCCTTGGGCGGGCGACCGTTGACCAAGTCACGCCGGTAGCTGAAGCAACCCAGGTACAGAGGCCGTAAATACATCACCGCCTCGAGCCGCTCGAGCTCGTCATCGGTCAACTCGACGTGCCGGCGGTACGCGCTTACGGCCAGATTGATCCAGTCGGCGTTGCGCCAGGTGCCCCACATAAGCCAGGCAAAGTCCGCCAGGCGCGGTCCGCGCCCGGCCGCCTTCCAGTTGATCGCCACCGGGCCTCGCTCGCCCAGGATCACGTGATCTGGGGCGTGGAGGAGGTGGCCGTGCAGCAACGCCTCAGGCAGGCCCTGGCCGTCGTCGGCCGAGCGCACTTGGTCGCGGAGCCGTTCGAATCGCTCGCGCTCGGCCGGAGCGACCTTCGTGTCGACCGCGTCGAGGAACGCGAGGGCCGCCATGAGGTCCTGACGCGGGCTGCCCTCATGCCTGGGGTCCTCACCACTAGCCCCACCGGGGCGGCTGATGGACTCGTCGAACGGCAGGGTATGTAGTCGACCGAGCAGGTCACCCATGATGGCAAACTTCTCGCTGCCCTCGTGTCCGACGGCCATGGGAAGCGGCCCGCCGGGGACGAATCGGGTGACGAGGACGGTCGAGTCGTCGAATGCCGACACCGCGTCGTCGGTCGCGAGCCGCTCCGCCGGGTAGTCGTGCCGCTCCAGGAACCGCAGGATCGCAGCATCGCCTTCGACGCCGGCCCGCGGGCGGGCCGGCGGGAACGCGCGCGCAATCCACGGGTCGCCGTCGCGTCGGTCAACGCGAAAGACGTGGTCATGGTGCTGACTGGTCTTCGTCGCGGCGATCGCGTCGATGCCGTAGTGATCTCGGAGATGGGTGACCAGACGCTCAGCGACGGGCTGGTGAAACATCCGGGCTTGGAGCCCTTCAAGGTCGGTGAGCGCTTGGGTGTAGCGCTGACCCGTTTCCTCAGCGTGGCGGCGGACAACCTTCTTGAAACTGCCGTCCTTGGTCATGGACAAGCCTCCTCTTTAAACCCTCGTCCCCCAGCGACGCGGTGTTGAGAGATGGCCTGTGACATCGACGACCGTGAGGGCAACTCCCCTTCGCCAAAGGAACCCCGGCTGGGGCGGATGTTCCAAAGCTCGGCGACCGGTCGGCGCCGTGGCGCCAATCTTCCCGACCAGTCTCGCTCATGTCAAGTGCTGCACGAGACGCCGGTCTCGTCGGCACCAGATGGGCCAAAAGGATGGTGCCGAGGGCGGAGATCGAACCCGCATGGAGTTTTCACTCCGGAGGATTTGGCTCGCGAGCCGGCCCGGGCCGTCCAGCGTCGTTTGACAGGCGAATATGACGCCTCCGGTGTCGGCGGGAAATTGCGCCGAGACGAGGAGATCGTAATTGCCGCATGGTGCCGCAGTGTGCGGCTGGGGACATAGTTCGGCGGATGTTTCCGCTCATTCCCGAATTGCGCGAGATCCTTGCCGCACAAAAGGAACGGACGCATCAGCTCGAACTCGCGACAGGCCGCGTCATCCCGTGGGTCTTCCATCGCGACGGGGCACCAATTCTCGACTATTACGGGGCATGGGATAAGGCCTGCCGCCTCGCGGGACTTGCAGATCGGCTGGTGCACGATCTTCGGCGAACGGCAGTTCGGAGCCTTGAGCGCGCCGGCGTGTCGCGCTCGGCAGGTATGAAGATGACCAATGCGTTCGGTGCGGAACTGGCAGGAGACCTCGGCGATCCGCCCTCGCAGCGATGAACGGCTGCGCGAGTTGCGCGAGATCGTTCTTCTGCTAAGAGAGACACTCACGGCGCGAGGCGTCGGCCAATGGCTGACTGCGCGCAACCGGCTCCTGGGCGGCCGGAAACCACTCGAAGTGCTGGCCGAAGGGCACGCCAAGGCGGTTAGCGATGCTGCGAAGGCGTACGTCGAAGGCGCATACGTCTAGAGTAGCGATCGCAGTTGAAGACTCCCCGCGAGCGACCCGCAGCGCGCGTGCTGACGACGGTCGTCTGGCATCAATGCGCGCCGAGACACGAACTCCTCGACGCGGCCGAATCGGCCAAGCCGCGCTCGTTATTCGAAAAATATGTTCTCCTCTGCATGGTCCATCGCCCGAGCGCCGGTTATTGTGTTCACCGAATCGAATTCGCTGTAGCGATCGTACTTCAAACTAGAATTTCCAGATGAGATTGAGAGCGGCGAAGTTAAGATAGTTCGTTGAATAATGCCCTTGCAGTGTTCCAGCAAGCGGTCCGCGGCTAGCACTGAAAGGTCCGGGTCCGGCGTCCATGAACTCCCAGGCGGCACCAGCGGTTACGTCATCGTTGATCTCATACTGGATGCCCGTGCCGTATCGCAGTTGGCGATCTAAAGGTAAGACAGGAACGCGATTGGTTTTTGAGACGGGCGAACTATCATACGCAAAGCCCGCCGACCACAGCCATCTTTCAGCGATCCGAAACTGTTGCCCGATCGCAATCTGGCATGTGTCCGAGAAATGCAGATTAGCGGTAACGGTCCGTTGCGTGGCGGTGGAGATTCCGACTGGAAACTCCCCGAACGCAGACCAATTCTGCCATCCTACATTGCCCATCAAACTGAACCTGGGGGTGACGTCGTAGACGGCGCTGACCATCGCCTGCTGCGGCACCTCCATCGGAATATTGATCTTTGCGCCACCGATTTTTTTGCGAATGAACGTGAGCGCCGGCCCGAGGTTTGTGAGGTGCGGCCGAAAGCCGAACTTGTAGTAGACCGGCGATTGATAGGTGAGTCCGATGCGGAGTTTGGCGAGCGGCCTGAGCAGCACGCCGGCATTGCCGCCGAATGCTTCGTCCCACGATTCAAACGCGAGGCCGCCATCCTGCGCGCGCGGAAGAATATTATTAATCTTCGACTGAAACTTCAGCCGCGCGATCGAAAAGCTGACACCTGCTCCGACCGAGAGCCAGTCATTCACCTTGTAGGCGATCGACGGGTTGACGGTGCCGGAGATGATTGACTCGTAGGTCACGTAATATCGTCCGACCCAGGTCTTGCCATAGTTGCCGCTAAGACCAAAATTTGAGTCGACCGCCACGCCGAGCCGGAACCGCTCAGACAGTTTGTAGACATAGAAGAACGCTCCCAGCGGGGTAAACACCCCGGAATTCCCGCCGCCACCGCCCGAGGTTGTCGTTTGTGGAGCAACATCGAAGTTAGTCGAGGGCAGTAGCGCGCCGGACGCACCCAGCAGTTGTGAACGGTCGAGCAGAGTCATCCCGGCGGGATTAGCCGCCGCAGTCGAAGCGTCCGATGCCATAGCGGCCCGCCCGGCGCTTGCGGTGCCGAGGTCGGGTGCGCCTGTTTCGTACAACGCCATACCTGCGGCTCGCGCCGACGTAGCCAACGCCAGGAAAATGGCTATTACAGGAAGGAGAGCCCTCTGCATCTTGCGCGAAGCCACTTGCATGTATGAGGTCGATTTCACTTTTTCAATACGCTGCACTATTAACTCCTTCATTTGAAATCGCCTCGCTCTGGTACAATCTGCGAGCAATCGTCTAGATGCACAATTCGTTTCCATCTAGAGTTGCAAATCAGGGAAAAGCAGCGTCAAACCGAACCTGACGGTGTACATCGGAGTGATGTTTGTATTCTGCCTATAGGTCGTCCATTCGCCGGAGACCCATGGGTTGAACTGCAGCCCGGAAAACTTCCAGACGCGGCCAATTCCAAAACTTATTGGGATCGTAGTCGAACCGCCGTGACGCCAATTGACCGTCCACGTCGAGTCGGAAGACTTAACGTACCAGCCGTGACCGAGGGTGTATGAAATCCTCGGCTGGAATTGCATCTGACTTTGGGGCGTCGCCGAGGAATTTGTGTACCCGATCGAAATCGGGTTCTGAAAAATAAAGCCCACCAGGAGGCGCGGAATGCCGCGATACGCAACCGCGGCTGCGGGTCCAACCTCCCACGCATGATTTCCCGCGGCGGAAACTCTTCCCGTCGGAAATACAAGTGTCGGCCCGATACCCCAGCCAAATCCGGTTTCTTTCGGATCGGGCCAGTTAGAGACGAATAAATCGAGAAGCTCCATGTCCTGGTACTCGGTAATCGTAGAACTGCTCGAGGAGGTCGCGATCTGCGAGACTTTGAAGGTCGGGCGGATGATCTGCTGAAACGGGAACTCGGAAAACGCTTGTATCGGCACAATCGGGCGAAGCTGAATTGTGTTCGTCTGCGCGGACGTTTGAAAATTTCTGGTAGTATACAGATCCTGAAACTGGAGCTGGGCGAGAATCGCCGTCGGATCTTCTACTTCCGTCGCAAGGTGATCTTCTTCCGACTGGGCGATGGCTGAATCGCATTTAATTGTATGTCTTCGAACGCTGCAGGTGATCCCAACTATGAGGACGAAGGTGAATAACGGAATCTTCCCTATAGTCATTGACTATTTCCAGTGGTTCAATCGTCCGGCAGTTTCAGTTTGCCATCAGCACCTTGCCCGTAGTGCTGTCGATGTTGAACAGCCAGAAGGCCGTCACGTCTTCCTGCAGGATCATCGCGACCATGCCGACACCGGGCGCGAAGAAGTTGTATCCGATGTTCTGCGTATGAGCCGGACCTACCTTTCCCTCGCACTTGACGCGGAACAGTATCGCTGGAAACGTTCCGGCCGGCACGGTCACTTGGTAGGTGCCAACATAGGTGTAGGTGCCGGTAAGAGTTCCTGAGTATCTCTGGTCGCTCGGATCATCCAGGTAATTTACCGAGACATGTTGAACGTAATTTCGGGTTTCTCCGGGTTGGATTCCTTTGGGCACAAATGGATTGGCAGGAGCGGTGACGACCACCACACCTTCGCCCGAATCGGTCAGGGCGGCCATGATGATGTCGCCCTCTGTGTTTTCGCGTAGAAAGCCCGCGAGCGTGGGCGACATCGCGAATCGCCATGCTGACCTGCCGCCCGGACGCCGGGTCTTCGTCACCCCAAGAGCTTGTATGTTTCCGGCGTTCGGACCAGCGACAACCTGGTAGTTTTGCAGCTTTGCTTGAAGAGGAAAGTATTTTGAAGGGTCAGCAATTGGCTGGCTCGGCAATGCAGCGCCTACCACGTTCGGACCGAGCTGCGCAGTAATATTCTGCTGGTCCGCCGGCGGGAGTGGCAGCACGACCTGAGCCCGGGCGGATCCTGTCGCAACTAACAACCAGCCAAGCGTTATGGTTATAAATGTTCGCATCAGCGTTCCTTTCGTCGATTTTCATGCGTTCGGCAGGCACGCTACTTTGTATTGCAGGCGCCCCAATAGCCTTTGAACCGATGGCGGCCTATCGGTTCAGCGCCACAGAAACGATGCTTCCGCTAGTTAGTCGCCAATTGTTTGACTCTGAACAAAGACGCTGCCCTTCGGTCCGATTCGAACGCACTCGCCCTGGCCAGTGTAATCGGGACTGCACACCGGTTTGTCCGCTGCCGGGCACTTATATAGCCCCGCGCCGAGCTGCTGGCATTTGCTCAAATCGAAATGCAACTCGGTCTGCGCCAGCGCAGCTTGCTGAGACGCCGGCGGAGGCTCGGACGAAGCGCAGCCGCTGAGTACCAGAAGTCCCAACACTGCCAAGGTTATAGCCATTCGCTTTGCCAGGTGTTCCACTCTAGTTCTTGAATTTCTATCTGCCATCGAAGTTCCTCCCATAGATGTTGATACGGTTTGCCTTGAGCTCAGTACTGTATGTCCGCTATGCCGTTCGGTTTCTCGCATCTAAAGTTCTTTCCTTTCTCGGCAGCTCCGAAGACTGAAGGGCGGCCTCGACAGGGCGCCCTTCGGATTGGGCACTCACCTATTGGCCTTCATGCTTCTTCATCATTTCCTCGACTTGAGCCTTTACAGCTTGAAGGTTGAAAGTGGCCGGCGCCTGCATCGGAGGATAGTCGACAGCAGACATCGCGAGTTTCCCAACGTACTGCTGCACCATCACGAAGCGCCAGAACTCACGCGCCATGAAGTCATTCATGTAACCTCCACCCATATCGTTCAGGCTCTCGCCCCGGAGATTCGGCGTGCGCTCGAACGGATCTTGTCGGAGGTTCACGATCGTGGGCATGTCGGTGGTGACCTTCTCCCCAGGCCATCCATATGGCTGCTGAATGAACTGGTACTTAAAGTCATCGATGCGCAGGGCCCCGAGGTGTGGTCCGCCGAAGTAGAAAATCTCGTGGCGTTTGGATTCCCCTTTGCCATTGATCAAGTCGATCTGGTTATAGCCATCGAGATGATTCTTGTACTCGCGATCGCCGATTGTCACTCCTTTCAGGAGTTGATCGGTGACATGAGCGTTGCCGGCTGCCGCCGAGAGCGTGGGTAGCCAGTCGAGCCCGGAGAAGATGCCGTTCTCAACTCGGCCAGGTTGAATGTGGCGCGGCCAGCGCACGATGCAGGGAACACGGAAACCCCCTTCAAAGGTAGTGCCCTTAGTGGCTTTGAACGGCGTCATGCCACCGTCGGGCCAGGTGAACACTTCGGCGCCATTGTCCGTGGTGAAGATGACTATGGTGTTGTCGGCCTCGCCGATGTCATCGATGTGCTTGAGGAGCGCGCCGACGCTGTCATCCATCTGCGCCATCCCAGCCTCTTCTACGTTATAGTTATTCTTTGCGTTCATCATCGCCTGGTACTTCGGCGGAAGATAGGTAAAGACGTGCATGCGAGTGGTGTTGTGCCAGATGAAGAATGGCTTCCCGTCACTCTTGGCTTTGTCCATGAAGCGGTCGGTGTTCTGGACCAATACGTCGTCGAAGGTCTCCATGTCGTATTTTGCCTGACGTCCTTCCTGCCAGTTCTGCATGTCTTTCATGTTGGGAAAAGGCGCAAGCGGACCCTCATCCTTGATCTTCTGTTTTCCAATCTTGCCCCATCGCGGCATCACGGTGGTGTCGTCGGTATCGGATGCCCAGCAGTGCGTCAGGTTGCGCGGCCCTGTCTTGTCTATCCAGTCCTGTGGGTAGTCGAACCAGTACGGATCCGACATCGCATCGAGGTGGTACAAATAGCCGAAGTATTCATCAAAGCCATGTACGCACGGGAGGTATTTGTTCAGGTCTCCGAGATGGTTCTTTCCGAACTGGGCCGTTTCGTAGCCCTGTGCCTTTAGAACGGTGGCGAGAGTGACTGCTCGCGCCGGCAGCCCTACGTCGGCGCCGGCCTGTCCGACTGTCGTCAAACCTGTACGGAGAGGTAACTCGCCGGTGATGAAATTGGCACGTCCCGCGGTGCAGCTTGCCTCGGCATAGTAGTCAGTAAACATCATGCCTTGGGATGCTAGTTTGTCGAGATTCGGCGTCTTGCCCGACATGATTCCACGGTGGTAAACGCCGATGTTAAACCAACCGACGTCGTCGCCCATGATAACGATAATGTTAGGCTTCTTGTCCTGAGCCCACGCCAGGTGCGCAATGGGCAGGACCATCACTACGCCGAGCAGCATCGCGATACCGAAATATCTGGGTTTTGATCCAAGCATTGGAATTCTCCTAAACAACGCTTTTTTTCAGTGAGCGCTCGACGTCTGAACGCCGAACGACACCAGACGCTGATCCGTCAGGTCGGCCCAGTAGTCAATGGCGTGCTCGGCATCGCCCCACTGGAACACGACTACGTTCGTGACGGAGGTGCCTCCGACGCGCTTGTCGACCGCGGCCGCCAGCAACTGTCCCGACACGGAATCGTTCAGCTTAAGCGCTCCCTGCGCTGAACCTACGAATGCGTAAGTGCCCGTGGCCGCCATCTTTATCAAACTGAGCGCGCGCGCCTGCGGCACTATGACTGAAACGCTACGCAAAACCGGTACGGCTGAGGTGGCGTCGGTTAAGCCGGCGGAGAGCTTCAACACGCCCGGCCCCGGCTGATCGACGATCGCGAAGTTCTTTCCAAGCTCCTTCACGAAGACGTTATATGCGTAGTCGCATAGTGCTTGCTGGTCTGCCGCGGAAACTTTGGAATCGTCAGCGGCCCAGAACGTGACCGGCGCAATCATGATCTTGTTGTAGCTGCCCCAGCCAGCGCTCGGATTAACGTACCGGAGCATCGCCTTTTGGTCCGAGCCCTCGGCGGGCGGTGTCAGCAGAGAGTAGTCATTGCCCAGGAATCCGCTCGGTGCTGGTGCGGCGGGCGTTTCGCCGGTTGCGCGCTGAATAATGTTCGGCTGTGGCGCGGCTGTTTGTGAACATCCGGCCATTAGCAGGCCAGCAACCAGAACAGATAGCAATCCTATGGTGCGCTTCATGTTTCCTCTTTCCTGAATCATTGTGTTCCTCCGATTCATTGTCTCCTTGGTTTCAAGTGATATGCGCAACTGCGATTATTTTCCCTCGCGTAACGACCACCCATTGGCCGCAAGTTGCTCGCGCGCAAGAGGTGTCATCTTGCCGGTGATCCAAAGCACGCGGTGCCGCAGGGTAATCAAATGAGGATCAGTCGCAAAACCCGCGATACGCTGGGTCCACGATAGGTAGTCCACCGGCGCGGGCAGTATCACTGCGTGATTCTGATCATGCGCAATCAGTACGCCGGTAGCCTGAATCCTGATAATAGGACTCTTTTGTTGGCTCCATTGATCGAGCATATGCAGCGAAGTAACCAGAAACCGCGCCTGGTATTCGGTCATCGCGTTGGCCAAAGCCACCGCGGCTGCCCGACGTCCCGGAATGTCGCCGAGAGCTTCGAGGTCTTTGACCGCCGAAACCTGAAGGCTTAACGGGATCGCGCTATTACTACTGAACGCGGCGATCTCTTCCGGCGCCAGCCCGATCTTATGCAGCTTTTTTTGAATCAGCAGGATAAGGTCTGCTTTCGGTGTCTGATAGACGAGATCATCGGTGAATTCGACGCTCGTGATGATCATTGATCCCGGCACTGCCATCATGGCTGTATCGACAGTCATGCGTGCCGAGAACATCACCCACGCGACCTTGTTCAGTTTCTTCGTGAGTATCGGATCAGAAGAGTAGGGATCGACGTGAAGCTTTCTCGCGAGGTCGCGGCGGACCTGGTCGTAGCCCAATGCGGTCAGCGTAGCGTTGGCCGTTTGGCCGGCAGCTTTCCCACTTCCGGGAGAACTGGTCGCGGACGTATAAATTGCACCGGCGCCGAGACTGACGCGGCCAAACAGTTCTCCGACCCCGCTGGGTAGACCCGTCACCGTATCCATTGGATGAATAACCATATTCGCGGCATCGGTTGCCGGACGTTCTGCGCTCGAGGCCAGTGCTTTGGCGAATACTCCGGTCTCACTTATGTTCTCGAGCTGAGCGATAGCGGGGATTTCGGAGAGGCGTATCTTCAGCAGGTCCAGGCTTTCGACGTAGTAAGTACCCGCGTCGCCACGAAATACACTAACGTCAGCGACGATAGTGTATTGGCCCATCGCACCGTTTGTCGGCACTTGCGGCTGCACGGAAAATCCGGGTCCCGAAAGCGCGCTTGCAGGCAAAAGGTCGGACGCGTTGATGACAGGTGGCGCCTCGTACTGGCCGCCGGGCGCAGCGGTTTCGGGCGGCTGGATGCTCGCCATAGGCGGAGGCGTAGGTTGTTCAGCAGGGGCTTGCGCCACCTGGGTTGGTTCAGGCGCGGCTGTTTGAGAGCAACCGATCAACAAAAGTCCCGCGAGCAAAACGAACACCAAACTCGTTGCATGCTTCATCCGGTTGGAGTTGGGCTTCATCATCTCCTCAGTGTGTTTCTCAGAGCTGCTTCTTCCGTTCGCCCCCAGAGTCTTACGTTTTCCGAGGAAGAGATATTGTACTTTGGTACAATGGCCGAGAGGCCACGGAGGATGCAGAATATTCTCACGTAGCGACGCACCTGATCCGCGCCGTTGTTCGCGGCCGGTAACGTTTATTGGAAAAGAAATCGACGGCCACAGTCATTGTCGTAGATGACGACACGTCGTGCCTGCGCGCGTTGCGACGCCAATTACAGATTCTGGGATTCAGCGTGCTTGACTATTCGAATGCGAAAGAGTTCCTGGCAAGCGAGGTTCCAACCGGCGACGTATGCCTGCTGTTGGACGTCTTCATGCCGGGAATGACTGGGATAGAACTATGCCAACGCCTGGCAGCGTCAGGACGATGCCTGCCGACGATCCTGATAAGCGGCCGCGACGATGAACCAACCCGGAAAATGATTCGTGACGCGAAGCCGATTGCGAGCTTGCTCAAACCCTTCGATGAGAAAGACTTGCTGCGGGCGCTCCGAAAAGCTCTGCGGCGTCAGCGGAATTAACCGCACTAAACACTATAAGCAGCGCTGTGTCATCAAATAGTGCTTTCGGTAAATCTACCGGAACCCAAGTTCACAATCGCGCAATTTTGCGCTTTGATACGACTGCGCCAATATTGTATGGTTCGCACCGCGAATCACGTTCCGTGGCTTCGGCGTTCAGTCGCCGTAATTCCTTTAGATTGAAACGCCGGCGCGCAGATTTTATCTCATGCAACGACTTCACCGACGAGCGACCACCGCCACCATCGAGCCGAAGCCCAACAGGATCGGCCGCGTCGGCCGCGCGCGGCATGAAACCAAGCGCTTCGAATCGTTGGTGGACGAGTTATCAGCGGCGATGGCGTTGGCACCCGCCGACGCAGTGGACCGCGAAGTTGACTTCTGGTTGGGCAAGATCTGCGAAGCCCTGGATCTGGACCGAAGCGCGATATATGAGCGCGACGCACAGGATCGGCCAGTACGCACGACGCATACGTGGCTTCGACCGGGTTTCCCGCCGTTTCCGCCGGACTATGATCCGGAGAAGTTCTTCCCGATGGGCACCAAACTGGTCATGACAGGTATACCGTCTACGTTCGCGAGCCCGAGCGATATTCCAAGCGAAGACGAGGAGACCAGGCGTTTCGTAGAGCGATACGGACCCAAGGCGTCCGCGGCGCTCCCGATGTGGTCCGGAGGCAAGATCATTGGAGCAGCAACTTTTGGCAAGTTCCGCTCGCCGCGAAAATGGACACCTGAACTTATCGCTCAATTGACTTTCGCGCTGCGAATTTTGGGTAGCGCGATCGAACGCAAGCAATCTGAGATGGAGCTCCGGGCGGTTCGCGCTGAACTCAGGGTCGCTTCGCGGCGCAACCTGATGAGTGAACTCGTCGCCTCCCTCTCGCACGAAATCAACCAGCCGCTTGGCGCGATTTTGAGCAACCTTGGAGGTCTCGCGCGTTTGCTTGCTCAAAGAAATCCGCAACCACAAATGGCCCTGGAAGCCATCAACAATGCGATTGAAGACACCAAGAGAACGGCTGAGATCGTTCGGCGGATTCGCTTCATGTTCAAGAAACACGAGGAGCCCAAAACCGCAATTGGTATCGGCGCTTTGATCGACGAAGTGATGAAGCTGATTGCGGGGGAGGCCGCTGTTCGGAAGATCTCAGTCCAAATCGAGGTTTCGCCGCCCGGACAACGTGTCATCGCCGATAGTATACAGCTTCACCAGTGTATGCTGAATCTCCTGATGAACGCGTTTGACGCGATCGGAGACGCCAACTCAGAGCGACGCGGCGTAACGATCAAAGTCGCGCCGATGAAGGCCGGATGGGTCGGAATCAGCGTAAGCGATAGCGGCAGCGGGATTGATCCGGCGGTCGCGAACCGGCTGTTCGAGCCGTTTGTTACCACCAAGAGCGAAGGACTGGGATTGGGGCTACTCGTCACTAGATCAATCGTAGAAAATCACGGCGGAAAAATCTGGTCAACCTCAAACCCTGATCGCGGCACTACATTCACGTTCACACTTCCGGGCGCCAAAAGGAAGCGCGCCCGCGCATCGAGGCGAGTGTAGCTTTTCAATCAATGCGCAAGTGTGCATTTGCAGAACGCGGGCGGCGGCGCGCGGGTTTTCTCACTTCATTCTGCGTTTTTCGAAGAAGAGTGAATCTCGAGGATTCCAGCCATGCGCACCAAGTCGGCGAGTGAGCCAGCGCCCATCTTGAACATTACGCTGGCACGGTGCGCCTTCACGGTTCGCTCGGTCGTTCCCAGTTCGGCGGCGACCTGCTTGTTGAGCAACCCTTTTGTTATCAAGCCGAAGACCTGGCGTTCGCGGGAGGTCAGAGAATGACGGTACTCGTCGAGTTCGATCCGCTTGCGCTGTTCAGCACGCCGTTTGCGAGAGAGATCGACGCCTCGAGCTATCGAATCCAATAGAACTTGATCGTCAACGGGCTTCTCAAGGAAATCCACAGCGCCTTTCCTCATCGCGTGCATTCCAAGCGACAGATCGCCATGGCCAGTGATGAAAATGATCGATGCGTAGGGAACAATGCGGCTGAATTCTTCCTGAAGCTGAAGTCCGTTCATCCTCGGCAGGAAAATGTCAGTGACGATACAATCAAATTTGTGCGCATCCGCGGCTTTGAGAAATTCTTCCGCGGCCGCGTAAGGAACAACTTCGAGACCTGCGGTGCTGAGCTGAAAGACAAGTGCCTGTCGCACCCGCTCGTCATCTTCAACTATCGCAACCCTGGTACGATCGGTCGTACCGACAGCCCCGCTGTCCTGAACGTCTTTGGCGCTGCCACTTCGTGGTCCGAATCGAGTGCCCGTCACCGTCGTTCCTCCCAAGCCCCGGTCTCTTGCGAAACGCGGGAAAATAGTAGGAACTCTGACGGAGTTGAGGCAAATCGACTTCAGTCGCATATGGAGGAATTTTGTTCCTCGCGGAACAAATAGTTCCCGCATCTAGCCAAAGGTTGACGTTGAGCAAGAAGAAGACCCGCAGCAAGCGGCCGAACAACCCGGTGATGGGAAAGGGCGCGCAAGCGCAACGGTCGGCGGTTTTAGCAAAACCGCATCGCGGTCTTCGACATCTCGCATGGCTCCTGCCACCAGTTATCGCGTGCGTCGGCGCCGTCGCCATCCTGGCGCGTGGGAGGCGTGAGCATGTGGCTCCAGCACTTTCGTCGACGACGTCCCCTGTGCTCGAACCAAAATTCGTTGGAGCCGCGCAATGTGCCCCTTGTCACCAGCAGGAAAATGCCCTGTGGCGCGGATCACATCATCAACTGTCGATGCTACCGGCCACAAACTCTACGGTATTGGGTAATTTCAATCGCGCGAGTTTCAACAATAACGGTGTCACGTCAACCTTCTATCGCAAAGCCGACAAGTTCATGGTCAACACGGATGGTCCGGATGGGACGCTTCGTGACTATGAAATCAGGTACACGTTCGGCGTCTATCCGCTGCAGCAATTTCTGATTCCCATGCCCCGCGGACGGCTGCAAGCATTGGGGATTGCCTGGGACACCCGCCCGAAAGACCAAGGTGGTCAACGCTGGTTTTTTCTCTACCCGGGCCAAAAGATCACTTATCAGGACACGAGGCATTGGACCGGCATCGATCAGAACTGGAACTACATGTGTGCAGATTGTCATTCGACCAATCTGCGCAAGAACTACGATGCCGGCACCCGCACTTTTTCTACTTCCTACTCGGAGATCGATGTCGCATGCGAGGCTTGCCACGGTCCGGGCTCCAATCACGTGGCGTGGGCCAAGAAGCAGGGCGATTGGAAGACCTTCGCCAACGAAGGCTTGACCATCGCGCTTGACGAACGCAGCGGCGTCGCGTGGCCGATCGATCCCGCGACCGGCAACGCACGCCGAAGCTCTCCGCGTCATTCGGAGCGGGAAGTTCAAATGTGCGCGCGGTGCCACGCGCGACGCGGCCAGATTCACGAAGATTATGCGCACGGTCAGCCAATCGGCGACGATTACAGGGTGGCGCTGCTCGATGAGGACCACTATTTCCCGGATGGGCAAATCAAGGAGGAGGACTACGAATATGGGTCTTTCATCCAGAGCCGGATGTTCCATGCTGGCGTCGCGTGTAGCGATTGCCACGAGCCGCACAGCCTCAAGCTTCGGGCCGAAGGCAACGGTGTTTGTGAGCAATGCCATTCCGCGCAGAAGTATGATTCGCCGAAACATCATTTCCACCAAGCTGGATCGGCTGGCGCGCAGTGCGTCGAATGTCACATGCCATCACGCACATACATGGTGGTCGATCCGCGTCGGGATCACGGCATCCGCATTCCGCGTCCGGACCTGTCGGTGAAGCTCAGAACTCCAAATGCGTGCACCAATTGCCACACCGGACGTTCCGCTAAGTGGGCGCTGGATTCGGTAAACAAATGGTACGGTCACTCACCCAAGGGCTTTCAACGCTTTGCCGAGATACTGAATGCCGGGTCAGTTGGCGCACCCGGCGCACAGCAATCACTCGAAGGATTGGTCGCGGACAGCGAACAACCGGCAATCGCCCGTGCCACCGCGCTTTCGATACTCTCGCAATTCGCTCCACCTCTGACCGACGCAACAGTTCATGCGGGAGTGGCGGATGATTCGGCGCTGGTGAGACGCGCCGCTGCCCACGCTCTGTCGAATACAGATCCAAGTGGCAGCGCGAATACTTTGGCGCCCCTTTTGAGCGATCCGGTTCGGGCGGTGAGGATCGAAACGGCTGAAGTGCTCGCTGGCCTGCCCGCCGATAACTTACCCGCGGATGTTTCGGCTGCTTTCAGTCGCGCAACCGATGAGTACGTCGCCGCTCAAGAATTGAACGCGGACCGGCCCGAGGCGCATCTGAATTTAGGATTGTTGTATGCGCGGCAGAATCACCTCGACAAAGCGGACGCGGAGCTCAGAACCGCAATATCGCTCGACCCGAGTTTCGCGGCTGCGGCGGTCAATCTCGCCGACCTTTATCGCGAACAGAACCGGGATGAAGAAGGTGAGCGCGTTCTGAACGACGCTATCAGCCGTTCGCCGAATGATGCTTCGCTCGAACACGCGCTCGGCCTGCTGATGGTGCGCCAGAAGCGTAACGCGCAGGGGCTGGACCTACTGGCGGCAGCCGCGCGCAACGATCCCGACAACCCCCGCTATGCATACGTGTATGCAGTTGCGTTAAACGACGCTGGCCAGACACGCGCCGCAATTGTAACGCTCGAGAATTCTATCAAGATGCATCCTTACGACCGCGATTCACTGGCCGCGCTGTCTGACTTTTTGGAGCACACGGGCGACCCCGCGAAAGCGCTGACTTATGCGCGACGCCTCGGTGAGCTCGAGCCGGAAAATCCAGAAGCCCGCCACATGCTGAAAGAGCTAAGCCAGCCTCAGCACCACTGATATCGCGATCCAATCGAGCTTTTCGCGAATTTCGTAAGAGGGTCATTGTACTTTGGTACAATAGTCGCCTTCCCACGCGGTGAT
>JBARDN010000085.1:0-18238 GCA_049795175.1 Binataceae bacterium (SeqCode)
TCATCCCGAACTCGCTCGCGGCGCCCGAGCCTGTCGCGAGGTTACGTGCCTAGAGCGACCATCGTCTTTCGCGAGGACGCTCTACCCGACCGGGGCGGGATGCTTGATCGGCAGATCGCTGTACTCGAACGTCAGCTTGTCGTCGATTACATCGACCGTGACCTTGCCGCCCTTGGTGAGCTTGCCGAACAACACGTCGTCGGCTAGCACGCGCGCGATCTCATTCTCGATCAGCCTGCCCAGCGGCCGAGCGCCGAAGCGCGGGTCGTAGCCGCGCTCTGCGAGCCACTTCTTCGCGGCTGCGGTCGCGTCGAGCACGACCTTCTGCTTGTCGAGGCGATCCTGCAACTCGCCCAGGAACTTCTCGACCACCTGCTCGATGATCGGCGGAGACAGTGGTGCAAACTCGATCGTCGCCGAGAGCCGGTTTCGGAACTCGGGACTGAACATCCGCTCGAGCACCGACTTCGGATTGCCCATGCCGACGCCGCCGCTAAATCCGATCGTGCCACGCGCGAGCTCCTGCGCGCCCGCGTTGGTGGTCATCACCAGGATCACGTTGCGGAAATCAGCCTTGCGCCCGTTGTTGTCGGTCAGCGTCGCGTGATCCATCACCTGCAAAAGGATATTGAACAGATCCGGATGCGCCTTTTCGATCTCGTCGAGCAGCAGCACGCAATGCGGCGTCTTGTTGATCGAATCAGTCAGCAAGCCGCCCTGATCGAAACCGACATATCCTGGCGGCGCGCCGATGAGCCGCGACACCGTGTGCCGCTCCATGTATTCCGACATATCGAAGCGGAGGAACTCGACGCCCATCACCTTGGCGAGCTGGCGCGCGACTTCGGTTTTGCCTACCCCGGTCGGTCCGGCGAACAAAAACGCGCCGACCGGACGATCCGGATGACTGAGTCCCGAGCGCGCGAGCTTGATCGCACGCGCAACCGCGTCGATAGCCTGATCCTGTCCAAACACCGCCTGCTTGAGCTCTTCGCCAAGGCTCTGCAGACGCGTGCGATCGGTCGCGGAGACGGTGCGTTCCGGAATTTTCGCCATCCGCGCGATGGTTCGCTCGACGTCGCGCACCCCCACCGTCACCGGCTCGGGCGCACCCTTGCCACGCAGATGGCCTGCGACGCCGGATTCGTCCATCACGTCGATCGCCTTGTCGGGCAGAAAGCGGTCGTTGATGTAGCGGCTGCTCAGCTCGACCGCCAATCTGATCGCGGGTCCCGTGTAGCGCACGTTGTGATGCTTTTCGTAGTACGACTTGAGCCCCTCGAGGATCTGGATTGCTTCTTCCTGCGTCGGCTCGAGCACGTCGATCCGCTGAAAACGCCGCGCCAGCGCCTTGTCGCGATCGAACGAGCGCTTGTACTCCTGATAGGTCGTCGATCCGATGCATCGCAGCTCGCCCGACGCGAGCGCCGGTTTGAGCAGGTTCGACGCGTCCATCGTCGAGCCCGAGGCCGCGCCCGCGCCGACGATCGTGTGAATCTCGTCGATAAACAGCACGCGCTTGGGATTTCCCGCGACCGCCTTGATGACCGCCTTGAGCCGCTGCTCGAAGTCGCCGCGAAACCGCGTGCCCGCAAGCAGCGCGCCCATGTCGAGCCCGTACAGTTCGACGCCCTTGAGCGCCTGCGGCACTTCGCCGTGATGAATCGCCAGCGCCAAACCCTCGGCCAGAGCGGTCTTGCCGACGCCAGCCTCGCCAACGAATATCGGATTGTTCTTGCGCCGGCGCAGCAGCACGTGAATCGCGCGCTCGAGCTCGTTCTTGCGCCCTACCAGCGGATCGATCTTTCCGGCAGCCGCGCGCTCAGTCAGATTGACCGCGTAAGTCAGCAGCGCCTTGGACGGCGAGAGCTTGCGCTCGCCCTCTTCGTCGCCCTCGCCTTCGCCGTGCGCGTCGTCTTCATCTTCGGCTTCTTCATCGACGCCGCCCGCGTCGTGCAGCTCGTCTTCGCCGACTTTGGAAACTCCGTGCGAGATGAAATTGATCACGTCGAAGCGGGTGACGCCCTGCTCTTGCAGGAAGAACAACGCCGGCGACTCCGCCTCCTGGAACATCGCGACCAGCACGCTGGCGCCGTTGATTTCGCTGCGTCCCGCCGACTGCGTATGCACCGCGGCGCGCTGCAAGGCGCGCTGCACGCCGAGCGCGTAGCGCGGCGCCGCATTCTCGCCGGGCGGCATCGGCTCGACCTGTTCGTTCAAGTAGCGTTCCAGCTTGCGCTTGAGCGCGTCGAGGTTTGCGCCGCAGCGCTTTAAGATATTGCTCGCTGTGACATCGTGGATCATCGCATACAGCAGATGCTCCAGGCAGACGTACTCGTGGCGGCGGTTCGCGGCTTCGGTCATCGCGAGTTGCAGAGTTACTTGAAGCTCGCGGCTGATCATTATGTTGTTGGACGGAGGCATCTGGTTTTAACGCCGGCGCGGGCCCGGCTCCCTACTCCTTTTCCATCACGCACTTGAGAGGATATTCGGCCTGTCGCGCAAGCTCCTCGACCGTGTGAACCTTGGTTTCCGCGACTTCGAACGGATACACGCCCGCCACCCCCATCCCATTCTGATGCACATGCAGCATGATGCGCGTGGCCTCGGCGTGCGGACGATGAAAGACCGCTTTCAAAACTTCGACCACAAATTCCATCGGCGTGTAATCGTCATTGAGCAGGATCACTTTGTACACTGGGGGCTTGGCGGTCTTCGCCCGGGTCTTGGTGCGCCGCTCGGTGACAGTGCCGCCGCCGGTGTTGCGCGAATCGTCACCGCCCGCGCCGTCGGCACCGGCTCGCGCTTGAGCGGTACGCTGAGCGATTGGTAGCGGTTGCAGCTTCGTTTCCATCTTGCGTTCGCCGCGGGACCTTTCCCACACTTCATAGAATATCAAATTAACCACTATCTTAGGGAGTGCCTGGTTGCGCAATTGCGGTTTGCTAATCGCTCCGCGATTGTTACGCTTTCGCTCGGAACAGACTTCTGCACCGGACTTGTAGATGCGATGAACGATTCGGCCGAACATCTGGAACTCAAGATTGTCGAAGGGATCGAGAAGATCCCGCGCGCCGAATGGGACGCGATACTTTCGCCCGACGATTCTCCGTTTCTCGAATGGGACTGGCTGGCCGATTTGGAGCGCTCGGGCTCGGCTACGCGCAAATCCGGATGGGCTCCGTACCACATCGTAATGCGCGAACGCGGCGCCGGGCGAATCGCCGCGGCGTGTCCACTCTATCTCAAATCGCACAGCATGGGAGAGTTCGTGTTCGATCACGGATGGGCCGACGCGGCCGCGCGCGCGGGAATCCACTACTACCCGAAGCTGGTGGTCGGCGTGCCGTTCACGCCGCATACCGGGCGCAGGCTCCTCACCGCGCCGGGAACAGACCGCGAAACGATGACGCGAGTCATGTCCGGCGCGCTCGCGACGCTATGCGACGAGAACAAGCTTTCGTCTGTGCACGTCAACTTCTGCGCCGACGACGAAGCGCCCGCGCTCGCGCAGGCCGGGTTCCTCGAGCGCTGGGGCTACCAGTATCACTGGCAAAATGACGGCTTCAAAACCTTCGACGACTATCTCGCGCGGATGCGTCACAAGCGGCGCAGCGCGGTCCGCCACGAACGCGCGGCGGTCGCGGAGGCGGGAATCAAGGTCCGGGTCCATCATGGCGACGAAATTCCCGACGCGCTTTTCCCCGTGATGTACCAGGTCTATCTCTCGACGATCGAAAAGCTCTACTGGGGCCGCCAGTACCTGACCGAAGAGTTCTTCGGCCTGCTGCGGAAAAACTTCAAGCGAAACTTGAGCTTTATCGCGGCCTACGACGACGCCAAGATTGTCGCGGGCGCGATCTGCCTCGAAAAGGCGGGCGTGCTCTACGGACGCTATTGGGGATGCTTCCGCGACGTTCGCTTCCTGCACTTCGAGGTCTGCTACTACGCCGGAATCGAGTACGCGATCGCGCACGGCCTGGCCCGCTTCGAGCCCGGCGCCGGCGGCGAATACAAATGGCTGCGCGGCTTCGACCCTGCCCTCACCCGCAGCATGCACTACGTCGCGCATCCCGGCCTGCGCAAAGCGATCGCAGATTTCCTCAAACGCGAGCGCCGCGAGGTCCAAAGATGGATCGCCGCGGGCAGCGAGCGCTCGCAACTCAAACCTCCTCCACCAAGCGACGAGGAGCAGCAGTAAGGAGCACCAGGGATTCGCGATGGAAACCAAAGTCGATGAAATCGCTGATCGCATTTACCGCTTTGCCACCTTCATCCCCGGCGTCGCCGGCGTTGGCTTGACCTTCAACCAGTTCCTGATCGACGCCGACCAACCGCTCCTCTTTCACTGCGGCCAGCGCGCGCTGTTCCCGTCGGTTTCCGCCGCGGCATCGCGCGTCATCGATCTGCAACGCCTGCGCTGGATTACCTTCAGCCACGTCGAGTCCGACGAGTGCGGCTCGATGAATGAATGGCTCGCGGCGGCTCCCATGGCCACCGCGGCGCACGGACGCGTCGGCTGCAATATCTGGCTGAATGACACCGCGATACGCCCGCCGCGCGCGCTCGCCGACGGCGAGCAGCTCGACCTGGGCGGCAAGATTGTCCGCCGCATCGATACCCCGCACCTGCCGCACTGTTGGGATGCGGGCCTGATGTTCGAGGAAACCACTCGCACGCTGTTTACCAGCGATCTGTTCACGCAACTCGGCGAGCCGGTGGCAGTGACCGACCGTGATGTCGCCGCGACGGCAGTCGAAGTCGAGAAGATTCTGCCCTTCACCGCCCTGACTCCCGCCGCCGCCCCTACCGTGCGCAAACTCGCCGCGCTTGCACCGCGCACGCTCGCGATCATGCACGGCTCGTCATTCTCGGGCGACGGCGCCGCGACGCTCTCGCGCTTGGCGAACTACTACGCTGAGCAACTGCGCGCGGCGACCGCTGAATGACCGTCACGGGCAGCCTCGGTCTTTAGATCTCAGGTGGCTCGGCCGGAAAAGGCAGCGTGGGGGTGTCGTCCACCTGGCGAGGAATCTTGTCGATCGGATTTAGCTGGAGTTCCTTGTCGCTCGCGATTCCGAGCTCCTTGAATCGACGCGCCGCAGGCGCGACGCGCATCTCGAACGAACCCACCGCTTTGTTGAACGCGTCGATCGAACGGCCGAGGTGCGTCCCGACGTTGTCGAGGAACTCGACCACGGTCGCCAGGCGTTCATAAAGGTCCCGCCCGAGGATCCTGATGCGATCGGCATTTTCGGCCGTCTCCTGCTGCATCCATCCGTATGCGACGGCGCGCAGCAGCGCGATTAGCGTGGTCGGCGTCGCGAGAATCACGCGATCGCGACCCGCCTCGATCAGCGAAGGATCCTGTTCGAGTGCGGCGCTGAAAAAAGTTTCGCCCGGCAGGAACATCACCACGAACTGCGGCGCAGGCTGAAACTGCTCCCAATAGGCCTTCGCTTCCAGCTTCGTCATGTGGTCGCGAACCTGGCGCGCGTGTTCTTTGAGCTTGGCGGTACGCAGTTCTTCCGTAGGCGCTTCGAGCGCGTCGAGGTAGGCCTGCAGAGGAGTCTTCGCATCAACGATGATGCTGCGAGATCCGGGAAGCTGCACCCGCAGGTCGGGACGCAGGCGCCCGTTGTCGGTCTCGACACTTTCCTGCTGGAAAAAATCGCAGCGCTCGAGCATCCCGGCCAATTCCACCACGCGCTTGAGCTGAACCTCGCCCCATCGGCCGCGCACCTGCGGAGCGCGCAACGCCTTGACCAGGTTCGCGGTCTCCGAGCGCAACTCGGTTTGCGTGGTGATGAGAGACTTCACCTGATTGCCGAGCTCGCCGTAGGCGAAGCTGCGCGCCTTTTCGAGCGCCTGGATTTGCGCGTTCATCGCCGCCAGCGACTCGCCGAGCGGCTTCACCAGCGTCTCGATTTCCTTCTTGCGCGCTTCGACGTCGCTGGTCGCCGCAGTGCTGACGACGCCCAGCCGTTCTGTCGCCAATCGCAGGAAGCCTTCGCTGCTCTGACGAAGGGCCTGCGCCGCCAAAGCCTCGAACGTGTCGGTGAGCTTGGTTTTGGCATCGTCGAGCAGGCTGCGCTCCTGCGCAATCCTTTCCGTGGCATTTCGGAGATTGGTTTCCGCCTCCATTTTATCGTCGCGCGCCGACGAAAGCTGCTCGCGCAGATCCTTCACGTCGCTGGCAAGCGCCTCGCGCGAATTGCGCTCCTGCTCGGCGGTTGCAAGCGCCGCCGCTGTGCCGGTTCTGCTCATCAGCCATCCGATTAGTGTGCCGATTGCCAGGCCCGCAATCAGTGCAAGCAGTGCGATGACTCCTTCCATAGTTGAGGATTCTAAACTTGTCGCCGCCCGAGCGAAACGCACCCCCGGGCGCCGATGACAACGGCTGCGCGATGCGTCCGCGCGGCCGGCCTGCTATTGTGTGCGCGATTTGGACCGCGTCCGGAGCCGGTTGTTGAAAGATCTTCTCAAGCAAGGCTCGATCGTGATTGTGCTCGGCACCGGCGGCGTCGGAAAGACCACGGTCGCCGCAGCGCTCGGAATTGCAGGCGCGCAGGCGAACCTCGACTGCGCTTTGATCACCGTTGATCCGGCCCGCCGCCTGCGCGACGCGCTTGGCGTCGCGCAGCTTGGAGGCAGCCCTACCCGTCTGTCGCCGCGTCATCTGCGCAGTGCAGGACTCGATCCCGCGCTGGCGCTGTCGGCGATGATGCTCGACGCGAAAGGCGTGTGGGACGGAATCGTCGAGCGTTTCGCCGCCGATCCCACGGCGCGCAAACGAATCCTGGACAATCCGTTTTACCAGAGCCTGTCGGCGGAGTTTGCCGGCGCGGAGGCCTTCGCCGCATTGCAGCAGCTTTACGATCTTCATCAGAGCGGCGACTTCGCGCTCGAGATTGTCGATACTCCTCCTGCTGCGCATGCGTTCGAGTTCCTGGAGGCGCCCGCGCGCTTTACCCGCCTGCTCGATTCGCGCACCGCGCGCTGGCTGTTCACGCCCTCGCTTTCGGCGGGATGGCTGGCGGTGAAGGTCGCGAGCAACGCGGCGCGCTTCGTGATGCGCGAGCTCGAGCGTTTCGCCGGTGGCAACGTGCTCTCGACTATCGCCGAGTTCTTCGCCGCCGCGTCAGAGACCGTCGACGCGGTCGTGGATCGGCTGCGCAAGACCGAGGCGCTGATGCGCTCGCCGGCGGTGCGGTTCGTGATGGTGACGACGGCCGAAGAGGATCGGCTGCGCCAGGCGCGCGATCTTATCGGCGAGATGAAGCGCGAGAAGCTTAAGCTCTCCGCGATCGTGATCAACCGGTTTCTCGATGAGCATTCATGGCAGGAGGCGGCGCACAATCCGCGCCACGCGCTCGCGCATCTCGACGCGATCCTGCCTCTGGCCGCGGCAAAATCGAGCGCGCGGCCAGGATGCGCGGCTCTCGCGCGGGATTTGGCGCAGTATCGCATTCGGACTCTTGTGCAGATCGGCAGGGTGGCGCAGTTCGCGCGCGAGCTTCCCGAGGAGGTGGAACTCTCAGTCGCTCCCGAGCTGGGCATTGGCGTTCCCGACCTGCGCGCGCTCGCGCTGGTCGCCGGCTATGTCACCGGCGGAACGGAAATCCTGCGGGCGCTCGAGGCCGCAGCGAAATCGATGAGCGAGGAATAAAACCGGAGTGAGTCTGTAAGCCGGGTTCTGTACCCTTGCGGGCGGCGATCATTCCTCTTGGCGCCCGGTTGCCCGTGCGCTCATGCGACCATACCCGAGGGCTATGAGCGGGCCGCTCACCCTCCTATTTGGTCTTGCTCCGGATGGGGTTTGGCATGCGCGCGCGATCACTCGCGCGCCGGTGGGCTCTTACCCCGCCATTTCACCCTTACCCTTTCGGGCGGTCTGTTTTCTGTGCCACTTTCCGCGGATCGCTCCGCGCCGCCGTTAGCGGCCATCCTGCCCTATGGAGCCCGGACTTTCCTCTCCCCTTGCGGAGAGCGATCGCCCGACTCACTCCGGCGGCGTGATTTTAGCAGCGCGCCGCGCACCAGTCGCCTCACGCGCGATCACTCTTCGGGCGGCGCGGGCGGAGCCTCATAGAACAGGATTCGCTGGCAATTGGGGCAGGAATAAATCTGGACCTGCGTGAGCTTCTGGATCTCGTTGTAGAGTTGCGGCGGCAAGAGCCGCTGGCATCCACTGCACTTACCATCCTTCGCCAGCGGCTTCACCATCGCGACCGCCATGCCCGCGCGCCGCTGGAACAGCATCGTGTAGCGCGAGAGCAGAGCCGGGGTGATCTCACGGGCAGCCTTGTCGCGTTCGCTGCGCTGCGCGCCGATCGAATTCTTCAGCTCCTCGACGCGGTCCGCGATTTCCTTTTCGGCGGCGGCCAGCTCAGTGCGCCCGCTCGCGACAACCTCGCCCAGTTCCTTGATTCGCGCCGCGCGCGATCCGACCGCATCGTTCAAGGCCACCAGATCGGCTTCCATCTTCTGGTTGGTTTCCTTGAGGGAATCCACTTCGTGCGTGACCGCCTGCAGTTCCTTGTCGGTGCGCACGATGTTCAGGCGCATCCGCTTGTTGCGGATCCGAGCTTCGCCTTCGGCCAGTTCCTTTTCGAGTCGCTTGCGCCCGGCGGCAACCTGCTGATCTTCTTCGGTAAGGCGCTGAAGCTCAGCCTGGAACTTTTCGGTTTCGGCGCGTAGTTGCTCCACCCGTCCGGCGACTTCCGCCAGCGACTGTTCGAGTTCTTGCAGCTGGCGGTCGAGGACTTGCAAGCCCATCAGCCGCGCTATCTCTTCGCGCAATTCGTCCTCCAATGCGCACGCGCGAGTGCTCGCGCATCCGCGTTCGGCGTTGAAAATAAATCGATCGGTAATGAGATGGGCCCACCAGGATTTGAACCTGGGACCAGCCGGTTATGAGCCGGCAGCTCTGAACCTGGCTGAGCTATGGGCCCTTGAAAATGCATCGAGCGACCCTTGACTCTACCAATTCGCGCCGGAGGTTTTAAGTGGCACGCGCACGATTGGTTTATGACCGAAGCCATTGCTTCATCGCCGGGTTTCGGATTCCCGCCTGAGCGAAATCACCGCTTGTGCCGCCGCTGCCGCCTGATCGTCGCCCTCGCGCGAGCCGTGTGAGTCTGACGACGCGCGCGCGCTGCGCCTGAGCGATTCGACTTCGCGCCCGCGCCGCCGCCGCGCCAGCGCCGTCAGGTAATCACCGGCCAGCGCGCGCGCCTGATCGCGATTCTCGATAAAATCGCCCAGCGCCATCGCCGCGATTGCGGATTGCTGCTCCGCAGTCAGCCGCTCCGCCGCCCATCCTATCAAGGCTTGATGGGGCTCGTCGCGCGTGCATACCTCCATCAGGGCTTGGGCCAGATCCTGATCGGCATAATTCTGCTCGGGCGCGGCGACCGCAATCTCCGCACGAAGCTGCGGATGCAGCAGCGCGATCGCGACCAGCCCAATCTCGGCGCGAGAGCCCGCATCGGCAGCCGGTCCCGCCGGCACGTTCACGGTCGGACGTGAAACTGGCATGCGCGACGCAGCCGCCCCGGGACGGCGCGCTTCGCGGCGCAGCAGTTCTTCGCCGACGCCCAGCAGCGGAGCGGCCTTTCGCGCGAGCATGTCGAACTCGAAATTATTCGTGACCATCCGGAGCACTGCCGCGACCCGCTGCGCCGCCTGCGCGCGCGAGGCCAGTGAGCGCCCAGCCTCTTCGGCCTGCGCCTGAAGAAAATAATCGATCAGCAATTCGGCGGAATCGGCCAGACGCGCGAAGCTTTCTGCGCCGTGCTCGCGGATGAAGGTGTCGGGATCGAACTCGGCCGGAATGAAGATTCCGCGCCCGAGCAGACCCGCCTGCAAAAATATTTCGAGCGCGCGCACCGACGCCTTGCGCCCCGCGCTGTCGCCGTCGAAACATGCGAGCACGTTTCGCGTATGCCGGCTGAGCATCCGCAACTGCTCGACGGTCAACGCGGTGCCGCATCCCGCGACCACTTCTTTGAAGCCATTCTGCGCCAGCATGATCGCATCAACGTAGCCCTCGACCAGGATCGCGCGATCC
This sequence comes from Binataceae bacterium (SeqCode), assembly GCA_049795175.1. Lineage (GTDB taxonomy): Bacteria > Desulfobacterota > Binatia > Binatales > Binataceae > JBARDN01. The sequence goes on from JBARDN010000085.1 coordinate 10,073, forward strand.
TTCGCCGTGATTGCCTGGCGCGCTTCGTAAAGTCCGTACAATGTGCGGGTCTTCGAGTACAGCGGCGACTCGGGCGAGTTCAGATATTTCGGCTGCCTGTCGTCGAGCACCCTGCCTCCGAATGCAGCTACGCGCCCCTGCACGTCGCGAATCGGAAACATCACGCGCGCCCGGAACATATCGTGGGTGCCGGCAGGATCGCGCTTGAGCAGTCCCAGCTTGAGGCCGGCGTCGGCGAGCCCGCGCTTTTCGAGCGCGCGTGCGAGCCACACCGGCTGTTCGGGAGTGAACCCGATTTTGAACGCACGCGCGGTTGCCGCGGTGATTCCGCGCGCTTCCAGGTACGCGCGGGCGCCCGCACCCTCGTCGCTCTTCCACAACGCGCGCTCGAAAAAATCCGCGGCGAACTGATTGGCGCGATAGAGCCCGTCGCGCTCCGAGACGCTCGGACCTCCTGCGTTCTCGCTCTCGGGAATCTCAATTCCGTATCGATGCGCTACCTGGCGCACCGCCTCGGGAAACGTGAGGCCCTCCAGCTTCATGATGAAGTTGAAAACCGTGCCCCCGGCGCCGCATCCGAAGCAGTGAAAAAACCCGCGCTCGGCGTTGACCGAAAACGACGGTGTCTTTTCCTGATGGAACGGGCACAGACCGGTGTAATTGCGCCCGGTGCGGCGCAATCGGACATGCGCGCCGACCATCTCTACAATATCGGCGCGCGTGCGAACTTCCTCGATCTTATCCTCGCCGATTCTTCCCATCAGACGCCCAGCACCGACCGCATCCGGTCCGGATAGTTGGTCATGATTCCGTCCACACCCGCGTCGATAAGCGTGCGCATCGCCTCGGGCACATCGACGGTCCACACCAAGACCTTGAAGCCACATTCGTGGGCGGTGGCGCAGAGGTCTGGCGTCACCAGATCGTAACGCGGATTGATCGCGTATGCATGTATCCGCGCCGCGGCTTCGAGCATCCGATCGGGTTTCTTTTCCGCCAGCACTCCCGCGCGAATCTCCGGCGCGAGCGTGCGCATCGCCTTGAGCGCGCCCCAATCGAAGCTCGACACCATCGAGGTTCCGATCGCCTTGCACTTGCGCATGATCCCGGCGACCTGCGGCTCGAGCCCGGCAATCTTCAGCTCGATATTCAAGCCGCATCGTCCCGCCGTCGCCGCGAAGACCTCTTCGAGGGTCGGGATCCGCTCGCCGCGGCCCGCGTCCAACGCCTTAAGTTCCGCGAGCGTCAGATCGGCGACCGCGCCGCGTCCGTTCGTGGTGCGATCGACAGTGTCGTCATGAATCACGACGACCGCACCGTCGCGGCTTAGCTGCACGTCAAGCTCGCACAGATCCGCGCCGGCATCGCACGCGGCGCCAAACGCGGCGAGCGTATTTTCCGGAAAGGTCTTGCTGGCTCCGCGATGTCCGATATTCAGCACGCGCGCGCTCATCGTGTGGTTCCCGTCGAGGTTAGTCTGACAGAAGAATCTTACGCAGTCCGGCCGCGAATCGGCAATCGCCGGCTCGGCGTGTCTCCACAGCCCGCAATCCCATCGCGGCTCGATCTCGCGTAAAATCAGCGGCGGTTCTCATGACTCAGGCCAAGTCCATCGCTCGATCATACATCAAGGCAACGTTTCGCACTCCGGCCGCGATGGCCGACGAAGCTGCGGGATTTCTGGTCGCCAACGGCGCGCTCGGATGCGCCGTCGCGGAGATGGCGCGGCCGAACCAGCGCCCGCGCGCGGTGGTCACGCTCGAGGCGTTTTTCACTCGGCTTGCGACACGCGAACTTGCGCGGCTTCGGCTCGCGATGCGCCAGGCCGGGATGCTGGCGGCGGGGGAACGCAGCACTGCGCCGCGCAGAATTATCGATCCCGGATGGGCCACGATGTGGCAGCATCGCTTTCGTCCGTTCCGCATCGGACGCACGTTTTTGATCGTGCCGCCGTGGAAGCACAAGTCCGAACCGCGCCGTATGAGTATTGTGATCAAGCCTGCCCGCGCTTTCGGCACCGGGCATCATCCATCGACGGCCGGCGCGCTGCGCGCGATCGAGGAGATAGTGGCGGCGCGCGGCGCGATTCGCAGCGCCCTCGATGTCGGCACCGGCTCGGGTCTGCTGGCAATCGCGCTACGGATGCACGGGGCGGCTCGCGTCGTTGCGATCGATATCGACGCCGACGCACTCGAAAATGCGCGCGATAATGCCGATCTGAACGGCGCCGGCCGCGCGATCCGCTTCTCGGCAATTCCGCTGCATTCGGTGCGCGGGCGCTTCGACCTGGTGATCGCAAATATTCTGGCGGGCGTGCTAATCCAGATGGCGCCCGACCTCGTGCGACGACTCGCGCCCCGCGGCGACCTGGTTCTCGGAGGGATTCTCGCCAGCGAATCGCGCGGCGTGATCGGCGCATACCGCAAGCTGGTGCGGCCGGTGTCCGAGATGCGCAGCCGCGGATGGGCAACACTGAGGTTCGCGCGATGAAAACTCGGTCCCGCTTCGCACTCGAAGCACCACCGGCGGCCGACGGTATCGCCCGCGTGACGGGGGCCGAGGCGCATCATATGCGCGACGTGATGCGGATTGCGCCCGGAGAAACGATCACGCTGCTCGACGCGAATGGATTGGAATATTCCGCGAGCCTCGAACGCTACTCTCGCGCAGGCGCCGAGCTTCGGATTATCGCGACGCGGCAGGCTCCGCCGCGCGCGCGGCTCATCCTGGCGCAGGCGATCATCAAGGGACCGCGGATGGATTTCGTCATCGAAAAGGCGGCTGAGCTGGGCGCGACCGAGTTGTGGCCGATCATTTGCGCGCGCGGATTGGTGCGCGCGCCCGGCGCCGAACGCCACGCGCGATGGAACCGGCTTGCGCTCGCCGCCTCGAAGCAGTGCATCCTCGCGCCGCCGATGCGGGTGCGCGAGGCGATTGATTTCCGCGGCTTGATTGGTGACGCGCCGCACCAAACGCTCAGCGAATCATGCAGATTAATCTGCGTGGCAGGCGCCGAGCCGATCGGCGCGATTCTCGAGCGCGCCAAGCCCGGCGCGATGCTGATCGCAATCGGACCCGAAGGCGATTTCGACTCAAACGAGCTCGCGGCGGCGTCCGCGGCCGGATTCGTTGCCGTTGGACTCGGACCGGCCCGGCTGCGCAGCGAAACCGCGGCGCTGGCCGCGCTCGCGATCGCGGGGCAATTCCTCGCGCGCGGCGTATAATAGTCACTAGGGAGGTTACTCCGCGTGCCGCACAAGTTCGCGTTCATAATGGATCCGCTCGAGAACGTTCTGCTCGACAAGGATACGACGTTCGTCTTTATGCTCGAGGCGCTGCGACGCGGGCACGAGATTTACTTCCTTGGCCTGCGCGACCTGTACGCGCGCGGACCTCAGGCCATGATGCGCGCGCGGCGCTGCGAGGTGATGCGCGGGACTCCACATTTTCGTTTTCTCGACGAGGGTGACGATTACGCGATCGAGCATTTCGCAGCGGTGTGGATGCGCAAGGATCCGCCCGCCGACGCGAACTATCTCTACGCGACGATGCTGCTCTCTCTGGCCGACTCGCGGCGCACGTTCGTGCTCAACCATCCATCGGGGCTGCGCGAAGCGAACGAGAAGCTCTACGCGCTCAACTTTCCCGGCGCGATTCCGCCCACGATCGTCACCTACGAATCGGCGCGGCTGCGCAAGTTCATGACCGAACAGGGTGGCGAGATGATCGTCAAGCCGCTGGACGGGCACGGCGGCGAAGGCGTGTTTTACATCCATACAGCCGACCGCAACCTCGGCGCGATTCTCGAATCGATCACTCGTTTCGAGACCCGCCCGATCATGGCGCAGCGCTATCTGCCCGAGGTCCGCGCCGGCGACAAGCGCCTCATCGTGCTCGACGGTGAGCCGCTCGGCGCAACGCTCAGGGTCCCGCGCGACGACGAGCATCGCGGCAATATCCACGTCGGCGGCACCTGCGTGAAGGCACCGATCACCGCGCGCGACCGGGAAATCTGCGCGATGCTGAAGCCGCGGCTTGTGCGCGACGGCCTGTACTTCGTCGGGCTCGATATAATCGGCGACTACCTGACCGAGGTGAATGTCACCAGCCCGACCGGCGTGCAGGAGATCGATCGTCTCGACAGCGTGAGCCTGGAAGCAAAGGTGCTCGATTTCGTCGAAGCGCGATGCGCCCAGCTATCGCGCTAGAACGAGCGCAGCGGCCTGCGATGGTTGCATGGGCGGCAGAGTACCGGTACGAATGATCGTTCGAGATCAGCGCGAAACGGTGGGCAGGTAGCTCAGTCGGTAGAGCAGAAGACTGAAAATCTTCGTGTCGAGTGTTCGATTCACTCCCTGCCCACCAAAGTCCCGTTTTTGAGCAATTGTTACTTGGAGCCGTGCGCGGTGCCGAAGTAGTCGCCACCGTGGACGTGATGGTCGGTGGGCGCGCCCCACTGGATGTCGTGATCCATCCGCTGCATCGGCGGAATATGCTTCGAGCACTGCACGTACGCCTCTGCGACTGAGACTATTACCCATCGTTCGAGATGGCCGCCGTCGCTCTCCATGATGTCTTTCAGGACCGCGTCTCCGAGAATCGCTTCTTCGGCCGGATGATCTTTCAAAAATTTCAGAAACTCGTCGTTCTCGACGATTTGCGCGCCGCCGTTAACATGCAGACCGATCTGATCGGAGAAATCGACGAACAACAGTCCCACGTGCGGATTCTCCGAGATATTTCCCAGGCTCGCCATCACGTTGTTACCGCGGTACTCGGGATACGCGATCGTCCTCTGGTCCAGCACTTTGACGAATCCCGGATGCCCCGCGCGAAAGCTCGAGTCGGCCGCTCCGTTCGCATCCGACGTTGCCACGAACATCATTTCCTGGCGAGCGAGAAACGCCTGCATCGCGGGATTGAGATAGTCAATCACCTGATGCTTATAGAATGCGATTGCGTGGGTCGTCTTGCCGTATTTTTCCTGTAGGCGATGCTCTCCGACGGAGCCCGGCAGCGCGGCGCCATCGGTGATGATCACTTCCACTCGTTCTTCAACCCGAACGATCAGCTTTTCCTCATCAGCATCCATCGGCTCCCCCCTTTCGTGAGTTGCACTCTTTTTTGACAGCCTCAATTCGATCCGGAGGTGGGACCGAAGGTGATCTGGTAGGAGAAATTGTTGGCGCTGCCCAGAAATATCTTTGGACGTTGCGAATTCGGATTGGTGAGCTGCACGGGACCGAATTTCAGGATCGCTCCGGTAGTAAAATTGGCTACCCACAGGTCGCCGCTGACATCGAACGCCACTCCAAATGCGCCCTTCAGAGTATTGTTGGGGCTGGTGATGGCAATCGCGGGCGCGGGATTGGTAGTGGAAGCAAGGTCAGCTTTCGAATATTCGACCACCGTCGAATTATCGAAGTTGGCGACCCACAGATTCTTTTTGTGGTCGAAAGCCAACTGTCCCGGCGACGCGAGTCCGGCGGTGATCACGCGCGGCGCCTGGTTTCCACCCGCGGCTAGCTGGTCCGGAGTGAATTCGAACACCGCGCTCGCGGCCTGGTCGGAAACCCACAGGTCGCCCGCTTTATCGAAGGCGACGAACTGCGGTGAATCGAAATCACCACTCGCAGTGAGCGTGATCGCGGGCGTGAGGTCGGCGCTGCCCGCCTTCAGTTGCGCTGCGCTGAGTTGATAGATCGCCCCGGATGCGTCCGCGATCCACAGATTTCCCGCCGGGTCGAAATTGCTCCCCACCAGAGATTGAAACGAGGAGCTGGTGATTGTCACGGCGGGAGTTGGAGTGGATTTTTTTTCCAACTTGGCGAGCTGCTTGGCGGTGATCTCCTGAACCTGGGTACCGCCAGTGGTCGTCCACAGATTGCCCTTGCGATCGAACGAGATTCCGAGTGGCGCGCTCGAGAGCCCGATCAAATTCGGACGTGGAAGACCCGTCTCTTTGAGCTGACTATGCTTAAACTGCTCGAGGTTGATGGACTGGTTGTTAGCAACCCATAGTGATTGTCCCGGCCATGCGGGCGATACTGCGCCAAGCGCGGCCACGGCCAGCATCGCCGATGCGGCGTACAGTAGCCCGCGCGCGGCACTCCGCAACCGCACTAACTCTCGAACCTGCATTCTTCCCTCCCTCGACGATCCAGGATCGCTCGCGCGCAGCATTGTAGAACTATGATTTTCCCGAAACCTGAAACGAAAGTCCACGTCCACCGGAGCAGGCCGATACCAGCCGTACCGACGATCCCGAAGAGGATAGCCCGCGGCGCGGAGCGAGGCGATCGCCCCGCGCCACGGTGAGGTGAGTCAGCGCATAACCCCACAGCGTGGCCGCCGTGGGCATGCGAGATTAGAAGCAATCCGCGCGCCAGCGCGATCCACGCGTCCAGTGGCGAAGATCGCAGGCTATGCGACGTGTCACTTCGAGATGCATGGGCCGGATGTGTCAGCGCTACAACTGGATGTTGCAATTGCGCTAATGGCTCGGCCAAATCAGTCAATCGGAAATCTTCCGCTTCGCAATCGCTCCCGGCAGCAGACGAGCAATACGCCGATGACGCCATTTTGGATGCGCGCAGGCGCACACGGATCGCGCGATCGCGAATTAGGCGGAACTACGCAGGGGCTTCGATCATCGCGGCGCCGCAGTGCGCGGGAACTTCGGCGATACCGCAGTCCGCGCCCATCCAGCAGACCAGCTTCTCGGTGCCGGCGATTTTTTCAAGATGCATCGGGCGATTGCAATGCTTCGGCGTCTCGACTTCGGCTCCGCACCTGACGCACTTCATTTTTGCCGCCATCGGAGCATTCCTTTAGTCCGCGGAGCGAAACGATTCAGACCTGCGCGATCTTGGTGTTGCGCCCCGCCATCACTTCATCGATCAAGCCGTACGCGACCGCTTCCGCCGAGGACATGAAATTATCGCGATCGGTATCCTTTTCGATTTTCTTGACCGGCTGTCCCGTGTGCTTGGACAGGATCTCGTTGAGCAGCTCGCGGATCCGCATCGTTTCTCGCGCCTGAATTTCGATATCCGCCGCCTGCCCTTCGAAACCGCCGTGCGGCTGATGAATCAGAATCCTGCTGTGCGGCAGCGCGTAGCGCTTGCCCTTGGCTCCCGCCGCCAGCAGCAGCGATCCCATGCTCGCAGCCTGTCCCACGCAGAGCGTCGAAACGGGAGGCTTTACGAATTGCATCGTATCGTAAATCGCCAGTCCCGCCGTGACCGATCCCCCGGGCGAGTTGATGTACATATTTATCTCGCGTTCGGGATCCTCGGATTCCAGGAATAAAAGCTGCGCCGTCACCAAATTTGCGAGATCATCGGTGACTTGTCCGCCCAGAAAAACGATCCGGTCCTTCAGCAAGCGCGAATAGATATCGTAGGAACGCTCGCCGCGGCCGGTCTGCTCGACAACGTATGGAATAAGGATACTCATGGCAGAATTACGCTACTCCGCGCGCGTCATCGGGTCGAGCGATAGCGCGGTTCGGAGTGGGTCCGTTTGAGATCTGCACTGTTCCCGACTTGTCATTCCCGCGCGCCTGGCTGCCGCGCGAGGAATCCCAAACGAAGGTTCACCGCACGTGGACGTGGCTCGGAGTATGGACGCCTCGGGATTTCTCCCTGCGGTCGAAATGACGGATGTTGGCTTGGTAGATAAGTATCGTACCTTCAGCCGAGCCTCCAATCGTCATTCCGAGCCATAGCCGAGGAACCCCGGGGCGTCCGTGCTCCGAGCCACGCGTTTTTTCCACGCGGACATCAACTATCCGCAGCCGCGCGAGCTTCGAGCCATCCAGAGCGGTGCGCCTGATAATGCAGGTATCGAACACCACGCCGCGAGCATCGGCGGCGCTCAGCGCTGCGCCGTCGATAGTCTTGCGTTCATAACATTCATCGCTCAGCAAAGATTCGACGGCGGCGGATTCCAGCGCGACGCCTTCGAGCCCCGGAGGCGCGATCGAACGGCGCTTGTCGTTCTTGCCGGGCTTCATCGCGCGCCGTCAGGCGGGAGATATCGACGCGACGCCTGCACGAAGCCGCTCGACGGTGCGGCGCTTGCCGAGTACGCCGATAACCTCGTAGATGCCGGGACTCACCGTCCCTCCGGTGATCGCGACTCGCACCGGCTGCGCGAGCTGGC
>JBARDN010000086.1:0-15484 GCA_049795175.1 Binataceae bacterium (SeqCode)
GGAAGCAATCGCCGCGCCACGCACCCTCTCCCTATCTGGGAGAGGGACAACTGCACCAGAAGCAAACCGCAACAAGGAGAATAGGTAATGGCGGAAATGGGTATCTACCAAGCGATGAGCACACTGCGCGCGGTGCGGCGGCTCAAGCCCGATCCGATTCCCGACGACGTGATGCGCCGCGTGCTCGAGGCCGCAGCCTGGGCGCCAACCGGCGGAAATCGGCAGCCGTGGCGAATCGTGCTGGTCAAGGACCGCGCGAAAAAGACCCGGCTGGGCGAGCTGTATTCCGCGCGATGGAACAACTACTCGCGCCACTACCGCGCTGCCGTTCCCGCCTCGGCCCCCGCCGACGTGCGCGCGCGTTCCGAGCGCACCCTTGCGGCCGGCGATTACATGGCCGCCCACTTCGGCGATACTCCGGCGATCGCGATGTTCTGCTTCGATCCCAAACAGATGGCGATTACCGACTCCAAGCAGGACCGCCCTTCAGTCGTCGGCGGCGGCTCAGTCTATCCCGCGGTCGAGAACTTGCTCCTCGCGTGCCGCGCCGAAGGACTGGGATGCGTCCTGACTACTCTGCTGTGCGAGGACGAGCCAGAAGTGCGCGAGCTGCTCGCGCTGCCGGACGGATGGTACACCGCCGCCGCGATTCCAATTGGCTATCCAATCGGACGCGGCCATGGGCCGTTGATCCGTCGTTCACTCGACCAGTTAGTATTCGTGGATTTGTGGGGCAAAGCGCTCGGCAAGTAGCTATTACCGATTACTCATTGTATTCGGAGCCGGCGCCCAATCCGCGAGCATGCTATAGCCGACCGCCAACAGCGTCGGTCCGAGAAAGATGCCGATAAACCCGAACGCAAACACTCCGCCGAGCACGCCAAGCATCACCAGGATGAGCGGCGTCGTGCCGCCGCGGCTGATCAGGAACGGACGCACGAAGTTGTCGGAACCGCTCACCACCACCGCGCCCCAGATGAACATGAAAATCGCCCATCCGGTACTGCCCAGATGGAATAGCCATAGCGATGCTGGAATCCAGATAAAGGGCGGCCCGATCGGCACCATCGCGAGCACGAAGGTGCAGAAGCCAAGGAAGACCGGGCCGGGAACTCCGGCAATCCAAAATCCAATCGCCGCGAGCGTGCCCTGAATCAGCGCGGTGCCGAGAATCCCGTACACCACCGCCTGCACCGTGGTTCCAGCGGTCTCGAGCAGACGGCGCGCTTGGGTGCCGCCCAGCCGATCGAGCACGGCGTTGGCATGCGCGAGCGCCACGCCACCGTCGCGATAGACAAAAAACGCGATCACGAGGCTCAGGAGCAATTCGAGAATTCCGGACGCCAACCCTCCGCCGACGGTGACCACCAACGTCTTCGCCGCGGGCATCAACTTGGCGAACTCCTGCACCCGCATCGCACTGGAAAGCGACAGCTCCATCCAATAGTCATTCAAACGCGACCCGACGATTGGAATCGTCGCGATCCAGTCAGGCGGCATCGGAGGTCCGTCGGCGGAAAAGCGGCGCAGCGCATTAACTACTTCCGAAACGTTGCTGGCAAGGCTCGCGCCGACAATTGCGAACGGCGCGACGATCACGATCGCGAGCAGCAGCACCATCAGGATTGACGACAGCGCCGCGCGTCCGTGCGTCGCCGTCTCGAGCCGCTGGTACAGTGGCCAGGTCGATACGCAAAGAATAACCGACCACACGATCGCCGACAGAAACGGCAGCAGGATCACGATACACGCGAGGATCAACAGACCGACCGCGGCCAGCGCGATCCACATCTCCTTATTACGCCCGGTTTTCAGTTCGCTAGTCATCACGATGCAAGAGCGGCATCAGCGGCGGCGACCGCTTTGATGAACGCCCTGAGTTTCGCTGAGTCTAGCCTGCCGTCGTCCGTGCGCACACCCGTGCAGACATCGACGCCGTAGGGCCGAACCGTTGCGATCGCCTCGGCCACATTGCGGGGCGTCAGACCCCCAGCGAGAAATATCGGATGCGGGCTCGCCGCGACGAAAGCGGCGCTTACCTGCCAGTCGTGCGTCTGCCCTGTTCCACCCAGAATTGGCACCGCCGCTCGCGGCCACCCGGAATCGAGCAGGAATGCATGGACGTGCGAAGCATAGACGGCGATGAGATCGAGCGCGCCCATGCCTTCGATATGGATCACCTGCGTACGGCGTGTCACCGGCAAGACCACTGCCAGCCGCGCCGATTCCTCAGCCGAAATCGGCGAAACGATCTGCACCGTCGATACTCCCGTCCGCGCGACGTGCGCCGCGATCGCGTCCGCAGTGTGCTCCGAGGTAAGCAGGAATGTCGCGACCGGCGGAGGCACCACCGCGGCAATCGCTGCGATCGTTGCGTCGTCGATCACTCCGGGTCCCGAGGGCATCGCGCCGACCAGTCCGAGCGCGTCGGCGCCATGCTCGATCGCAAGCTCGGCTTCTTCGACTGACGTGATGCAGCAAATCTTCACGCGCGTTCGCATCCCGTTCCACCTACCAGACGCTCAAGCGTTTACGCAAAGTCCCGCTTCTTTCAGTACGAATCGCACCCGCTCTTCGACGGACACCCGTGGAATCTCGATGAGCTCGTGGCCATACTGAGTGTAGGCTTCGACGATCGCATTGTAGCTGCGCTCAGCGTCTTCGAGGGTCTGCTTGCGCTCGCTGTCCTGCGTATAGATTTCCGGCCACAGCGGCGCGAGGAAGACGCGGCGGTTGTATCGAAATGTTTCCACCACCTTCTCGACATGCGCGGGCACCGGCTGTCCGACGAGCCGCAGATATCCCGCGAGTTCAGGGATGCCCCGATCGAAGAAGACCGGACCGTCAGCTTCGCACGCAAGGTGGTACGAGCGCATCTCCCACGCGAGCATCATCTCGGTGAACATCGCGGGATCGCACCACGGCAGCGCCCGGCCACCGATCGCGACTTGATCCTGGATGATCGCTCGGGCGGCTTCGACTGATCGCGCATAACCGTTACGCGCCAACGCATCGATGAGCGTAGTCTTGCCCGCCCCGGGCCCACCGGTCACAACAAAAAAACGATCAGAATTTTTGACCATCAAAATATCACCTCGCGAATCGATCAAAGCGGCGACGCGCGCCGTCATCAAAATCAGAACGCCAACTGAGCTGGTGGTCGAACAGAAGATCGCGGCGAAATGCGGCGAGCTTACGAACTGCGTGCGGATTTAATGGTTGCGGGGGAAGGATTTGAACCTTCGACCTCCGGGTTATGAGCCCGGCGAGCTACCAGACTGCTCCACCCCGCCTGCGCATTGTATTGGGCGCAGCGGAAGCGGGTCAACACGATCGCAAAGATCGCGCGCGCGAGGTCAGGGCTTCGAGTTCAGATCGGCTTTTCCGGTTTCGAGATCGACCGGCACCGACACGTGCTCGTGCGCGATCAGCCATTTGCCGTGAATCTTTTTGTATCCGTCGGTGACGCGGAGAGTTAAGTCCATCGGCGCGTTGTTCGCGCCCACGCAACTCATGTGCTGGATGTTGTGGCCGAAACCAAAGTCCGCCCCGGCGTCGATCGCGAGCTCGGTCATCTCCATCTTCGGCGCGCTCTTGCATCCCGCGAGCACGCCTTCCCAGTCTTTCTTGTATGCTTCCCATCCGGTGTATTGGCGCGGAGGAAGCAAATCGAAAACGACGAGGGTCGGGCTGTGCTCGTAGTTCGCCATGATTTTCGCCGAGTCTTTCGCATTCACCCCGGCGACGAAATTTGCTTCGAGGGTTTTTATCGCCGCAACGCTGGCCGGATCTGAATCCGCCGCGACGGCAATCGAAACCGCAATCGCCACGAGCGCGATCGTGATGGCGTACACAGGCAGTTTTCGCATCGCTCTTGTCTATTAGGCCGACGCCGCGCCGTCAAGCCGCATCGACGCGAATGCCTGGCGGTCAGCCCGCGAGGATGCGGATATTGCAGTGCCGATGAATCTTGCCGAATTCGATAACTTCCTTCTCGACCGGATTTGCGTCCGGCTTCGAGTCGGTGAGCATCAGTTGTTTCGCAACCGCGCCGTCGATTCCGTCGGCTTCGACGTCGAGGTTGTGATCGTCGCAGATGATGAATGCCATGTAGAAACACTCCTTCGAATCTTGCAGCCTATCCGAGCGTACTGAACGTGTCATTATCGCCCGCCGCACCGAGCGCTACCTTCACGCATCGGCGCGATTATGTGGTAAGCGTCAGAGCGACGCGCATCATCAAGGAGCTTTCACGATGAGCCTTAAAGGAAAAGCCGCGGCGATTGGAATCGGCGAACTCAAGCCGATCAAAGAGCCCGGCCCGACCACCACCGCGCTGGGCCTGATGGCCACGGTCGCCGCCGAAGCGATTGCGGACGCCGGCCTCGAGAAAAAAGATATCGACGGCTTTCTGGTCGGGATGCCCTTTTCCGACCCCGGCTTCATCTACCCTGCGAGCGCCGCGGAGGTGATGGGGTTGCACGTCAGGATGCTGAACGTCGTCGATATCGGCGGAGCAAGCCCGGCCGGGATGATCTGGCGCGCTGCGGCCGCGATCGACGCCGGGATGTGCAACGCGGTGCTATGCATCGCCGCCGACATGAATCGCGCCGGCGACCAGCGTCCGCCGACCATCTCGGTGCAACGCGAATTCGAATCGCCCTACGGCAATATCGGCGCGAACTGCGGCTACGCGATGATCGCAAATCGCCACATGTTCGAGTTCGGCACCACGCCCGAGCAGATGGCCAAGGTCGCGGTCGATCAGCGCACCAACGCGCTCAAGAATCCGCTGGCGACCTTTAACGACAAGCCGCTCACGATCAAGGAAGTCCTCGGCTCGCGGATGATCGTCGATCCGCTGCATATCTTCGAGATCGTGAGTCCCGTGACCGGCGGCGCCGCGGTGATCGTCGCGTCGCCGGAAGTCGCCAGGCGCGCGAAGCATCCTCCGGTGTGGCTGCTAGGCGCGGGCGAGTATGCCAATCACGCGACTATCACTTACGCGCCGTCGCTCACCGAATCTCCGATCAAGATCGCCGCCGACGCCGCGTTCAAGATGTCGGGACTTGATCGGAAAGACATGAACTTCGTCTGCCCCTACGATTGCTACACCATCACTGTGATCGTCACGCTCGAGGACGCGGGCTTCTGCAAGAAAGGACACGGCGGGCGCTTCGTCGAGGAGCACGACCTCACCTACCGCGGCGACTTTCCCTGCAACACTCACGGCGGTCAGTTGTCGTTCGGACAGCCGGGACTCGCGGGCGGAATGAGCCACGTGACCGAGGCGATTCGCCAACTGATGGGCCGCTGCGGAGAGCGGCAAGTGAAAAACGCGAAGCTCGGCTATGTCAACGGCAACGGCGGAATCATGAGCGAGCAAGTCGGCCTGGTGCTGGAGCGCAGATCATGAGCGAATATCCGAAACCACTTCCGAAACCTTCTCCGACCAGCCGCCCGTTCTGGGACGCCGCGCACCGCCACGAGCTCAAGCTGCAGCGCTGCGCCGCGTGCGGAAAGTTCATCTACTATCCGCGCCCGCGATGCCCCTACTGCTTCGGCGACCAGCTCGATTGGCAGCAGGTTAGCGGCCGCGGCAAAATCTATAGCTATACGATCGTGCGCCGCGCGTCGCATCGCGCATTCGCCGATCCCTACGTGCTCGCAATCGTCGAGCTCGAGGAAGGCCCGCGGATGACGACCAATATCGTCGCGGCGCCCGAAAGCGTCCGCGTCGATCAGAAGGTGGTGGTCCATTTCGACGACGTGACTCCCGAGAACACGCTGGTGAAGTTCAAGCCCGCCTGATTCTCCGCTCGAGACCGCCGAGGAATTTTTTCAATGCCGCGTCGCGGGTGGCGGCGCGCGCCAGCGCGAGCGATCGTATCGCGCGGCGCGGGCGACCGGTTTTGTGAAGGGTGCTCGCGAGCCACGCGAATGCCTGCGCGCGAGTCTCGCCCGAGAGTCCCAGCCGCAGCGCCTGCTCGTAGTTCGGGATCGCTTCGGCTTCGCGCGTGTTGTTGTCGTGGAACAGAGCGAGTTGGTAAAACGCCAACGCACGCGCTCGGTCGGTTCGCGCGTGTTCAATAGCTAGTTGCAGTCGCGCGAGATTTCGGCGGCGTTTCATCGCTCACGCTCACGCCAGCAGGACTGCGACGATCCCGGTGAGAAAGATTCCGTCGAAGGTGCCCGCGCCGCCGATCGACGCGACTGGCGCGCCCAATTCGCGCAGCCGGCGGAGGTTCAGCAGGTCCGCGCCAATCAGTGTACCCATCACACCGCTGACATAAGCCACCGCGTCCGCATGATGCGAGGCCGCGCCGAGCAATGCTCCGACGATCGCGGCGACGACCGGCGGAATAAGCATCGGCGTCGCGATTCCCATCCCCGGAACCGGCCGCGCGAAGCGATGCACGATGATCGTCACGATCGCGGTGCCGAAAATTGCCGGCGCCAGAATCGCGGGAAAATGAATCAGCACGTAAGCGCAAATCGCCATCGGCACGATCGCGCCGCCAACGTTGACCGCGACCGTGGTCGTGCCGCTCGCATAGCGTATCGGCACCTGGTAGCGAACGCCGAACCGCCGCACGCTCGGCTCCGGATGCGGCGGGCCGCCTTCCACTTCCGTGATTGGGATATTGAGATAGCTGCCGGCCAAGCTCACGAGCAACGCGATGAATGCCAGATGCGGAGACAACCCGAGCGCGACGAATACATAGTTGATGACGTGGATCTCGATCAGGACGAACAGAAATGCGAGGCCGAGAAGAAAGATGACTGCGTAGATGAATACGAACGGGGCGAAGATCACCGCGCGACAATAGCAAGCATGCATCGAGCTTCATATCGCGCGGTCAGGCGGCATTCCTATGGCGCATTCGCACGCTGCCGGTAATTTTTGCGCGGATGCGAAAACCTCCGGCTGGATATGCGAGCGATCTCAAGGGCGCCCATTTGGCACGGCTTTCGCTCCGGTATATCCCACACCTGTGATCAGGAGGCATATTTCTATGAACCGAATTTATTCTCTATTGACAGGCGCCGTAATCGTCGGGGCGCTCGCGGTCCCCGCGTTCGCCCAGGATGCGGCTCCGGCAGTGACCGGAGTAGTCCAGAAAGGAAACACCACCATCGTCTTCGAACGCTCGAGCAACGGACTCAACATGGATGAGCTCAAGGCGTTCGGAAAAGTCGCGAACGACGACCCTGCGCTCGCGAGCAATATTGCGCGCAATCCGCAAATCGTCGCCAACGATTCGTTCGTCGGCAAGCATCCCGCGTTCCAGCAGTTCCTGAGCCAGTACCCCAACGCGCGCGAGGACATTCAGAACAATCCCGGCAATTTCGTGACGCCGGTAAATGGCTCCAAATTCCAGCACGCGTTGCCCGGAATGAAAGATAGCGCAAACTAAATCGGTCTTCGCGTCGGCAAGATCGATTGTGATGTTGGGCGGCCAGGCGGCCGCCCATTTTTCGTTCCCGAAATAGCGCGCTCTTGTGCGCGCGCGCGCATCGGATAAAATCGCGCGCAGCGATGAACCAGCAATATCGTAGCGAGATGCTCGAGATCCTTGTGCGCGAGGCCTACGTCGAGCGCGAGGTCACGCTCTCGTCTGGCAAGAAATCGAATTACTACCTCGATTGCCGCCGCGCGATCTTCCTGCCGCGCGCCGCGTTCCTTGCGGGCGAGTTGATGCTCGAGCTCGTGGTCGCCGCCGGAGTCGAGCAGGTCGGCGGGATGGCGGTCGGAGCGATTCCGGTGACCGACGCGACTATCGCAGCCGCCTATCGCCACAAAGTAAATCTGCGCGGATTTTTTGTGCGCAAAGAAACCAAGGCGCACGGCCTCCAACAGCGGGTCGAAGGCGCGTTTCAGCCCGGCCTCAAAACCGCGCTGCTGGAAGATACCAACACCACCGGCGGCTCGACCCTCGAGGCGCTCGCGGCAGTGCGCGAGGCCGGCGCCGTCGTGACCGCGGCGCTGACTCTGGTCGAACGCGGCGAAGGCGCGGCCGAAGCACTCGCGCGCGCGGGACTCGCCTACAGTTGGATTCTCACGGGCGACGAGATTCGCGCCGCCGCGCGCGCCCGCGCCTGAGCCATCTTCGTGGATTCCGGGCGCGAAATCTCCGGTACAACTTCTCTCACCGCGATTTTCGGGGACCCGGTCGAGCATTCGATGTCGCCCGCGATGCACAACGCCGCATATGCAGCGCTAGGCCTCGGGCGCCGCTACGTTGCGTTTCACGTGCCGCAGCAACATCTGGCGGCCGCGCTGCGCGCAATTCCCGCGCTCGGAATTCTCGGTGTGAATCTGACCGTCCCGCACAAGGAGCGCGCGGCCCGGCTGATCCGCGAGATCAGCGCGGAGGCGCGCATTCTCGGCGCCGTGAATTGCGTCGTCAACCGGCGCGGCAAGCTCGCCGGCGATAACACTGACGCGCGCGGCCTGGAACGCGACCTGCGCGTACGCAAGATCGATCTCGCGGGCCGCCTTGTAATCGTGATCGGGGCCGGCGGCGCGGCCGCTTCTGCCGTGCTGTGCGCGCTCAGGATGCGCGCGGCGCGAATCGCGATCGCAAATCGCACGGTATCGCGAGCCGCGAGTATGGCGCGCCGGTTCGCGCCGATGCTGCGGCGGCGCGCTCAAATCGAAGCGCACGGCCTCGACGCGCTCCTGGACGCCGCGCTGCTCGCCGACGCGGCGTGCGTGATCAACGCGACCTCGATGGGCCTGGTGACGCGGCGCTTCGCACCACTCGACTACGCCGCGACCTCGCAGCAGTGCCTATTCTATGATCTGATCTACGCCGCGGAGCCGACCGCGTTCTTGAAACCGGCGCTCGGCCGTGGACGTCCGACAGCCGACGGCGCCGGAATGCTCGTCGGACAAGGCGAACTCGCCTTCGAGCTTTTCAACGGCGTCGCACCGCCTCCCGGCGTAATGGAGTCCGCTCTGCGCACACGGCTCGGCCGCTGACATAACTCGCGCGGGCGAGTATCAATTTGCCCAGAGGTTCTCACGATGGCCGGAAAAATCGATCATCTGATGATCAATGTGAACCGCTTCGACGACGCGCGCCGCTTCTATTCGTGGCTGATGCCGGCGCTCGGCTATCCAAACTCGATGAGCTTTCCCGCCGACGGGCCCAAACGCGGAATCGGATGGTGGGGCGACGGCGGCTCGGTCTGGGTGCAGGAGGCCGAAGCGGTCTATCGCGCCGACTCGTTCCATCGGCATCGGATCGGGCTATGCGAGATTGCGTTTGGCGCAGACCATCGCGAGCAGGTGGACGCGCTCGCGCGAGAGATCGAAAAGCACGGCGGCAAGGTAACCGACGCGCCGCGCGAGTACGACTACCTGCCGGGCTATTACGCGGTGTTCTTCACCGACCCGGACGGGTTGAAGCTCGAAGCCGTGCACATCCCGAGGTAATCGCGCATCCGTTCAGAAGCCCATGCGGGGCTCGCTTTCGGGAGCGTGCGGCGAGCAGTGGAAATGCCACATCTTCCAGACCGGGTTGGCCTCGTGGTCCTCGCGCACAAAGACTTCGGTCGCGCGAAATGGAATTTTCGCGACCTGTCCTGCCGGCGGCAGCGCCGCGGATTGCGCGTCGGAGGTCGGAAGCACGTTGACGGTGAACGTTGATTCCGCGGTCAGAAATGCCATATCTCCGCGAATCACCAGGCGAACGTCGCGCGGCGCGCTCATCGCGGCCGAGCCGCTGGCCGGACCCATCACGTGCCCGAGATATTTCCAAAGCTGCACCCACTCGTTAATCGCGTAGTAGGTGTGGCCGTTCAAATTGAAGCCGTGGAACTTGTCACCGCCGACAAACGCGTCGCACATCATCGGGATGCTGAAGGTGCGGTTCGCGTCCCACCACATCTTCGACACTGCGAGAATCTGTTCGCGATCGCGCGCGAGGTTTTGCGCCGATGCTTTCGGTTTCGCCGGCCGTTTGGGCATCGCGCGAGCGGTGCTGGCCGCGCGTTTCATCTTCGGCCGCACGTTGGCCCTGGCCGGCTTTCTCGGCGCGGCTGACTTAGATGATTTAGCGGACTTCGAGGTTTTGACCGGCTTACCTGGTTTGCGTTTCATCTTTCGTCACCGATGTGAAAAATAGATCCTCGCGCAAAGAAGCCGCGAGCGCGAGCTAGCCGAACATCTCTTTGAGCTTGTCGACGAAGCCCTTTGAGAGCGGATGATTGACGGCCTTGCCGTCGAGCTGGGCGAACTCCTCGAGCAACTCGCGCTGGCGCGCGGTCAGGCTGTGCGGAGTTTCGACCACCACGCGGATCAACTGGTCGCCGCGTCCGTAGCCGTGCAGATCGACGATGCCCTTGCCCTTGAGCCGCAACACTTTGCCCGATTGCGTGCCGGCGGTGATCTTCGCCTTGACCTTGCCGTCGAGGGTCGGCACTTCGATCTCGCATCCGAGCGACGCCTGCGGAAAACTGATCGGCACTTCGATCACGATGTCGTTGTCCTGGCGCACGAACAGGTCGTGTTCCTTGACGTGGATAACGACGTAGAGATCGCCTGCCGGGCCGCTGCCGTAGCCGGCCTCGCCCTCGCCGCGCAGCTTGAGGCGCGAGCCATTGTCGACTCCGGCGGGAATTTTCACCGAGAGCGATTCGCTCTTGCGGATGCGTCCCTGGCCTTGGCACTTCGGACACGGGTCCGAGATGATCATGCCTTCGCCGCGGCATTGGCCGCAGGTAGTCGAGATCGAGAAGAAGCCCTGCTGCGTGCGGACCTGCCCGGTCCCGCGGCAATTCGGGCATGGGCTCGCGGCGGTGGCGCCCTCGCGCGAGCGCGAGCCGTTGCATGCGTCGCACTTGGTCAGGCGCTGGAAGCGAACCGCTTTTTCGGTGCCACGCGCGGCTTCCTCGAATTCGACTTCCAGATCGTAACGCAGATCGTCGCCGCGACGGGTGCGCGAGCGCGCGCGGCCGCGTCCGGTGCCGAAAAAATCGCCAAAGATGTCGGAGAAAACTTCCTCGAAGCCTTGAGTGAAGTCGAAGCCGCCGAACGGACCCTGTCCTCCCGCGCCTTGAAACGCGGCGTGTCCGAAGCGATCGTATTGCGCGCGCCGCTCGGGATCGGAGAGTACTTGATACGCTTCGTTGAGTTCCTTGAAGCGCTCTTCTGCTTCCTTATTTCCGGGATTGCGATCGGGATGAAATTGAATCGCCAGCCTTCTATAGGCCTTCTTCAGCTCCTCGTCAGAGGCGCCACGGCTTAACGAAAGAACCTCGTAATAATCCCGTTTGGTCGCAGGGGGCATTGCCGGATGAGTCTAAACCATCGCTGTGCCGGACGCCATTGTCCCCGTGAAGCGTTCTCACGCGTTCACGGGGACAAGGGGTTCACTTCAATTTTGCTTACTTCACTTCCTTGAAATCCGCGTCAACGACATCTTCTTTTGGAGCTGATCCGTCGTTGCCCGGAGCGCCGTCGCCGCCCGCGCCTGCTCCGCCGTCCTGATGCGGTCCGCCTGGCTGCGCGCCTGCGTCTGCACCCTGCTGCGCGCCCTGCGCGCGAGACTTGGCGTACATTGCCTCGGCCAGCTTATGCGAGGCGGTCGAGAGCGTCTCGGCAGCCTTGTTCAGCTCATCGGGGTCCTTGGACTCGAGCTTGGTCTTGGCTTCCGCGAGCGCGTCCTCGACTGTCTTGCGCGCCGCATCGTCGAGCTGCGCGCCATGCTCCTTCAGCGTCTTCTCGGTCGTGTAGACCAGGTTGTCGAGCTTATTGCGCGCCTCGGCCTGCAAGCGCCGGGTGTGATCGTCGGCCGCATGCGACTCTGCCTCGCGCACCATCTTCTTGATCTCCTCCTCATTCAGTCCGGAGGACGCGGTGATCTTGATCGATTGCTCCTTGTTGGTGCCGAGATCTTTCGCGTGGACGTTCACGATTCCGTTCGCGTCGATATCGAAAGTGACTTCGACTTGCGGCATCCCGCGCGGAGCTGGTGGAATCCCAATCAAGTCGAACTGGCCAAGCAGCTTGTTGTCGGACGCCATCTCGCGCTCGCCCTGGAAGACGCGAATCGTAACCGCGGTCTGATTATCCTGCGCGGTCGAGAAGGTCTGGCCTTTGCGCGTCGGGATAGTCGTGTTTTTTTCGATAAGCTTGGTGAAAACGCCGCCCAGCGTTTCGATTCCGAGCGACAGCGGAGTCACGTCGAGCAGCAGCACGTCTTTGACTTCGCCCTTGAGCACGCCGCCCTGGATCGCCGCGCCAATCGCGACGACTTCATCCGGGTTGACGCCCTTGTGCCCTTCCTTGCCGAAGATCTTCTTGACCCGCTCCTGCACCGACGGCATCCGCGTCATCCCGCCGACCAGCACGATCTCGTTGATATCGCTGGCCTTGAGGCTCGCGTCGCGCAGCGCGGTGATGCATGGCGCATCGAGGCGATCGAGCAGCTCGGCACATAGCGCTTCAAGCTTCGCGCGCGTCAGCTTGATATTCAGATGCTTCGGTCCGGACTGATCCGCGGTGACGAACGGTAGATTGATGTCAGTTTCCATCACGGTGGAAAGCTCGCACTTGGCTTTCTCGGCGGCTTCTTTGAGGCGCTGCAAAGCCATCCGATCCTTGCGCAGATCGATTCCCTGGTCCTTTTTGAATTCGTCGGCCAGGTAGTCGATGATGCGTTGATCGAAATCCTCGCCGCCCAGGAAGGTGTCGCCGTTGGTCGCCTTGACCTCGAACACGCCTTCGCCGAGTTCGAGAATCGAAACGTCAAAAGTGCCGCCGCCGAGATCGAACACCGCGATCTTTTCGTCCTTCTTCTTGTCCAGCCCATACGCGAGCGACGCTGCGGTCGGCTCGTTGATAATGCGCAGCACGTTGAGGCCCGCGATTCGTCCGGCGTCCTTGGTCGCCTGGCGCTGGCCGTCGTTGAAATAGGCGGGCACGGTGATGACCGCCTCGGTGACTTTCTCGCCAAGATAATCCTCGGCGGTCTGCTTCATCTTCTGGAGGATGAACGCCGAGATCTCGGGCGGGCTGTATTTCTTGCCGCGGATTTCAACCCACGCAGCGCCGTCGTCGTTCTTGACCACCGAGTAGGGAAGAATCTTCTTGGCCTTCTCGACTTCGGCATCGTCGTAGCGCCGGCCCATCAGGCGCTTGATCGCAAAGACTGTGTTGGTCGGATTCGTGATCGCCTGCCGCCGCGCGATTTGCCCGACCAGCCGCTCGCCGGAATCCGTGAATGCCACGACCGAAGGAGTTGTGCGGCTGCCCTCTGAGTTGGCGATCACAACCGGATCGCCGCCCTCCATGATTGCAACGCAACTATTGGTCGTCCCAAGGTCGATACCGATTACTTTTGCCATGATTTTATCTACGTCCCCGAAAAAACTTGTTCGCTCGAATAAAACCTAACCACTGCCTAATTGTTTTCAACGTCCGACGCGTCAGTTTCGCCATCGCTTTGCCCAGAGGCTCCTTTCGAGACAGATACTCGCGCGGGTCTGATAACACGATCGCCAATCTGGTAGCCGCGATGGAACTCCTGCACGATCTGATTCGGCGCGTGAACCTCGCTCGCGACATGATCGACTGCCTCGTGCCGAGCCGGATCGAACGTCTGCCCGACCGAGTCGAGCGTGGTGACGCCCTGCGCACGCAGCAGATCCATCATCGAGCGCAGGACCATCTCGACTCCGTCGATAATCGTCTTTGAGCCGCCGTCACCGGCGCGCGCCGCTTCCACCGCGCGTTCGAGATTGTCGACTATTGGCAGCAGGTCGCGCAGAATCGCCTCGCGCTGGATACGGACGGATTCCTCGCTCTGCTGACGAATCCGCTTGCGCGCGTTCTCATTGTCGGCGAGCGCGCGCAGATACTTGTCCTTGACCTCGGCAAGCTCCTGCTCTTTGGCTTCCAGAGCCGCCTGCAGGTCGCCATGCTCCGCGCCGTCGCCGCCAGCAGCCGCAGCGTCTGCCACATCCTCGTGCTGCGCGCGATGCTCGTGCTCGTGTCCTTGATGTCCCGGATGCGCCCTCGCGTGGCTATCGCTGTCGTCTTTGTGATGCTTGTTCATTACGCTACTCGGCCCCCGCTACAGGCCTAATCAGATAGAAGGTAAGCACGATTTCCCCGCGCGCCACTCGTGTTCCCGCTTATTTTGCCGTGCGGATCTGTAGTATCGTGCGTGCGGCAACGGCTCGGGCCAAAAATACCTCTGCAGAAGCTCCGCCCGGCGATCGATTCCGAGGATTCGCAATGCGCACAGCTCCATCCATCCGTCCGTCACTTTGGTTGCTCTCGGGCGCAATTATTGCGCTGACCTGCGCACTCTGCGCGCCCGCGCGGGCCGCCAACGCGAAACCCTTTGCGCTTCAGGAAACCATCGCGGTGCCAGGCAAGCCGCTGACCGGCTTCGATATTTCGTGGGTCGATCCTAAAACCCATCAGCTCTATCTCTCCGACCGATCCAACAATTCAATCGACATCTTTGATACGCGCACCCTCAAGTTCATCGCGCGAATCGGCGGGTTCGTCGGCAATGGGCCGGGCGGCTACGATCACGGCGGACCTAACGGCGTCGTCGTAATCGACTCTCCACATGAGGCGATCGCTGGCGACGGCGACAGCACGGTCAAGATGATAGACCTCGATGCCACGCCGCCGAGAGTCGCTGCGACGATTCCCACTGGAGGCGCCGAGCGCGCTGACGAGCTTTCCTATGACGCGGCCGACGGCCTCGCGATGGTCGCGAATCCGGGCGAGAAGCCTCCATTCGTTTCGTTCATCTCGATCAAGTCAGACAAAGTCGCCGGCAAGATCGATTTCCCCGACGCGACCGACGGCCTGGAACAATCGGTCTGGGATCCGAGCCGCGATCTTTTCTACCAGGTGATTCCGGAGCTCAAGCATGGCGACGGCGCGATTGCCGAGATCGATCCCAAGACCATGAAAGTCACCCGCACCTTTCCGGTCCGCGAATGCCACGGCGCCGGCCTGACGCTCGGGCCTGGCGGCCAGCTTCTCATCGGATGCACCCAAAAAGAGTCGGTGGTGATGGACGCGATGACCGGCAAAATCGTCGCCGCGACACCAAAAGTCACCGGCTCCGACGAGGTCTGGTACAACTCCGGCGACGGCCGTTACTACCTGGCTGCGGTGCGCGATCCGTCGGGTCCGGTGCTAGGAGTTATCGACGCGAAGACCAACGCCTGGGTCGAAAATCTCGCCACCGCCTATCCCGCCCACTCGGTGGCTGCGGATCCCTCGAACAATCGCGTCTTCGTTCCGATGGGACCGAACCAAACCAGTTTCGACACCGATCCGGCAAAGCATCTCGACTGCAGCAACGGATGTATCGGCGTGTACTCGGCGAAGCCTTAGAGCTGTAAGATGCCGCACTCTCGCGACCCTATCGAGAAGGGGAATTTCGACGACGAGCAGTATTGAAAAAGCCGCTTGCACGCCGATTCCAGTCGATCGGTCCAAGTTCAA
>JBARDN010000087.1:0-2450 GCA_049795175.1 Binataceae bacterium (SeqCode)
GGAGGTGCCGCGGTGAGTTTTGCCCATCTGCACGTCCATACGCAGTACAGCCTGCTTGACGGCGCGAACAAACTCGGTCCGCTGATCGAGCATGCCAAAGCCTCCGGCATGGAGGCGCTCGCAATCACCGACCATGGCAACATGTTCGGCGCGGTCGAGTTCTATCAAAAGTGCGTCGCCGCCGGGATCAAGCCAATCATCGGATGCGAGGCGTACCTCGCGCCGGGCAAGCGCACCGACCGCACGCAAATTCCGCGCAGCGACGACTTCGACGGCGGCGGCAATTTCCATCTGATCGTCCTGGTCCAGAACCGCGAGGGTTACGGAAATCTCTGCCGCCTGCTGACCACCGCCTACCAGGACGGCCTCTACTACAAGCCGCGCATCGACAAGGAAATCCTCGCCGAATACTCAAATGGCTTAATCGTACTGTCGGGATGTCTTTCCGGCGAAATTGCGCGGTGGCTCCGGCAATCGCGGATGGACAAGGCGTGCGAAGCCGCGCAGTGGTACGCGAAGACCTTTGGCGATCGTTTCTATATCGAGCTGCAGGACAATCGCCTGCACTCGCCGCTCAACGACGCGCTGCGCGACGTCGCCAAAAAAGTCGGGCTTCCCGTCGTCGCCACCAACGACTGCCATTATCTGCATCGCGACGACGCCAAGGCGCACGAGGTCCTGCTCTGCATCCAGACCGGCAAGACCATGGCCGACGAATCACGCTGGCGCTTCGACACCGACGAGCTTTACGTCAAGACGCCCGACGAGATGGCCAAGGCTTTTGGCGCTGACTCCGAAGAATTCCGCAACACGATGGAAATCGCGCGCCGGGTCGATTTCGAATTCGAATTCGGCAAGTTCCATTTTCCAATCTACACCACCGGCGAAGCGGGCGCCGCCGCGCTTGATCTCGACGCCGAGCTCGACCGCCGCGCGCGCGCCGGACTTGAAAAGCGTATCGGAGAAATCGGCGCGCGGCTGGGCGACGGCTTCGATCCGGCGCCCTACTACCAGCGGCTCGAGCACGAACTGCCGACGATTCGCGATATGGGGTTCTCGGGCTACCTGCTGATCGTGCAGGATTTCATGCTGTGGGCGCGCGCCAAAGAGATTCCGGTCGGTCCCGGCCGCGGCTCGGTGGTCGGCTCGCTGGTCTCCTACGCGCTTGAAATAACCGAAGTCGATCCGGTCGAGCACAAGCTGCTGTTCGAGCGATGGCTTAATCCGGGGCGCAAGTCGATGCCCGATATCGACACCGATTTCTGCATCGAGCGCCGCGACGAAGTGGTCGAGTACGTGCGCCAGAAGTACGGCGCAGACCGGGTTGCGCTGATCGCGACTTTCGGCACGCTCAAGGGCAAGCAGGCAATTCGCGACGTCGGGCGCGTGCTCGGCATGTCGTTCGGCGAGACCGACAAGATCGTCAAGCTTTATCCCGCGCCCAAGCAGGGCCGCGATTTTCCGCTGAAAGACGCGCTCGAGATGGAGCCGCGGCTCAAGGACGAGCGCAAGCTTCATCCCGAGCTCTTCACCTACGCATTCAAGCTCGAGGGGCTGGTGCGGCACACCTCGAAGCACGCCGCCGGAGTGGTGATTGCCGACGCCCCGCTGTCCGGGATGGTGCCGCTGTATGTCGACAAGGAGACCGGCGAGGGCGGAGTTGCGATAACCCAGTACGCGATGAAGAGCGTCGATGAAATCGGGCTCATCAAGTTCGATTTTCTGGCGCTAAAAAACCTGACGGTGATCAAAAACACGCTCGACCTGATCGCCGAGGGCGGCAACACGCCGCCCGAGCTCGCAACCCTGCGCCTCGACGACGCGGAAACCTACAAGCTGCTCGCACGCGGCGACACGGTCGGCGTGTTCCAGATGGAAGGCTCCGGGATGCGCCGGTTCTTAAGCGATCTGAAGCCCACCTGCTTCGACGATATTATCGCGGCGGGCGCGCTCTTCCGTCCCGGTCCGCTCGACGCGATCGAAGACGGCAAGACGATGGTTCAGCACTACACCGACCGCAAGCACAAGCGCGAAGTGGTGGTGTACGATCATCCGCTGCTGGAGCCGGTCCTGGGCGACACTTACGGCGTCATCGTTTACCAGGAACAGGTGATGCGCGCGGCGCAGGCGCTGGCCGGCTATACCCTCCCGCAAGCCGATATCCTGCGCGACGCGATGGGCAAGAAGAAACGGGCGGTGATGGAAAAGGAGCGGGTGCGGTTCGTCGACGGCGCGATCAAGAACGGCGTGCCGCGCGAGCTCGGAGAATCTATTTTCCAGAAAATCGAAACCTTCGCCTCTTACGGTTTCAACCGCTCGCACGCCGCCGCCTACGCGCTGACCACCTATCGCACCGCGTACCTGCGCGCGCATCATCCGCACGAATTCATGGCGGCGCTGATGTCGCTGGACATGGATGACGTCACCAAGACCTACAAAAATATCGCCTC
>JBARDN010000088.1:0-5585 GCA_049795175.1 Binataceae bacterium (SeqCode)
AGGATCGGGGCCGCGCGGAGCCCAATCGCGACTGGACGCCATACTCGCAGCAAAACCTGCAGCAGCAGTACTTCCGCGACGACCTGCACGAATACTATGCGCAGTTGAACTTCACCGATAACTTCTCGGCCCGTATCGGCAAGCAGGAAGTCATCTGGTCGGAAGCCGACGCGCTGTCAGGCACGGAAATCACCAACTCCATCGACACCACTTATCATGGCGTCTATGGCGCGGAAGCGGCGGAAGATCAGCGCAAGAATCTGCGCATGATCAAGTTCAACTACATCCTGCCCGATTTCCTCAAGACCGCGAACAATGAAATCGAAGCGTTCGTGATTCCAGGGGACTTTCAGGGGGACGGAATCATTGTCAACAACACCGACGCGCGCAACCCTTGGGTGATCCCTGCCGCAACCGGCAAGACCCCGGGGTTCAACCAGAACGGGCAGGCCTTCCGCAACCAGACCTTCATGGACATCGGCGCCAAGCCGATGATCGCCTCGGGCGGCGCGTTCTTTGACGAAGTAGTGCAGAACCGCGGCAGCTACCCGTCGAACTCGCTGCGCAACAGCGAATTCGGCATCCGTCTGTCAAGCTTGCTGCCGATCGGGAACGGCCTGCAGGCAAGTTTCATCTATCTGTACGAGGCGCGCGACAATGCTACGGCCTTTTGCTCCTCATGCAACGCCGCCAGCGCCGGCAAAGGTTATACCTGGTCGTCGCCCGGAGTTTTCATCAACCTCGGTCATTTCGCATACGGTCCGCCGCGTGCGGGTGTCCCCAAAGCCGGGACGATTAAGATCCTGACCGCCGAAGATTACAAGCGTAACAACTTCTTCGGGCTAACCGGCACTTACTACGACAAGGATCTGACCGATATCGTTTATCGCTACGACACTCTGTACGCACCGAATGTCGGCGTTGCGCAAGCTGCTGCCGCCGGCTATGCGGCGGGTCCGGGAAGCGCAATGACCGACACGGAGAACGCTCGTTTCATTGTCGCCGGTGACCGTCCGACGTACATACCATGGCTCTCGAAGCAGCACACGTTCCTGACCTTCCAGTACGTCAACACGTGGTATCCGGATCGTCCGAAAGATGCGACCCCGAGTATCGCAAACTTTACCGGCAAGATACGTGAAGACAGCAACTTCGCCTTCCTGGCCGCGACGAACTGGCTGATGAACGGGCAGCTTACTGCGACCAATGTCTTCGAGTGGGATATCGACGACAACTGCGGCGCGTTCACCTCAACCAACGTGTATCGCTATTCGCGCAACATTCTGTTCGGAGTGAATACCGCGTGGTTCCAGGGCCGCTCGGGGCGCTACACGGATCCGTTCCTGTTTAGCCGCTCGCAGCGCGAAAACCTGCTCGAGTTCACAGCGTCCTACGAAATCTAACTCGGGCCAGACGCAACGAATTGAAACCGGCCGGCGGCCGCGACCATACCAGGTCGCGGCCGCCGTTGCTTTCTCAACACGGGGACCGCTCGCTCGAATTCGTTCCGCGCAGACTGGGACGACGGTTCCATCGATTTGAACGCCTCTTCAAGTAGAGGTAATTCCCAAGCGAAACCCGATGATGCGAGTCAGCTCCCCGGCGGCTTGCGGACGGATTTCGGCCAGGTTGCACCCTCTGCCGTGCGGCTCAGGTTCGGTTGGCGCGATCCCGTTAGGCGCGCTTCCATCTGAGCCATCGTGCCCGGACAAACCTCTAACTACGAACCAGCTAAAGCCAAATCCGGGCTGAGCAAAACGGTACGGCGGCTGCGGTCCGACACTACCGCAGCCGCCATCCCCTACGCGCCAAGATCGTCAACGCATCGATGCATGCGGGGTCGCGCAGTTGCAGAATGAAACGGGCGAGGCTACGATCGTTCATTCGAGGCGCGTGATGACTCGCAAGTTCCAGTTCGAAGCGGAAATCTACCAGACGCTCAGTTGCCTGCCGATGGCGGCGCGGCGCAAGCTCGACGCGGCCGGAATCAAGATTGGGCGCGTGCAGTGGGCCAAGCTGAGCCGCTCCGAGCGGCTCAAGATCTGCGACGCGACCGCGGATTCGGCCGGCGAAATCGCGGCGCTCAGACTGTTTATCGACCAGACCGTGCTTGCCCGAGCCGGCAGCCGTCCGACCGAGCTGTCCGACGACGCGCGCAGGTCCGCGCGGCCGCCCGCGGAGCTGCCTTCGCAGTTGGCCGCTCGCGCCGACGCGCTCGGTGCGTCGCTTACTCAGTCCGCGTGGAGCACCCTCGATGACGACGAACGCTATGCGCTCGTGAAGCTCGGCGGCGGTGAGACGGCCAAGCACAATCTGCACGCCGCACTGCTCGAGTTTCTCGGCGCGCGCGATCGCTGAACACAAAGAAAATTTCGGAGGAAGATATGGAGAGCATCCGCTTTGACGACGTCGAGAAGCTGCGCGCAAAAATCAGTCCGGAGTTCGGGCCATGGAGCAAGCCGATCGAGGTCACGCAGCAGAAGATCAACGAGTTCGCCGACGTAACCGGCGACCATCAGTGGATTCACATCGATATCGAGCGATGCAAGCGTGAGAGCCCGTTCGGCGGCCCGGTCGCCCACGGCTTTTTGACGCTTAGTCTCCTGCCCGCCGTCGAGATCGATTCCGGGTGGACGGTTACCGGACAGCGCAACGTGGTGAATTACGGCGCGAACAAGCTGCGCTTCATCTCGCCGGTTCCGGCCGGTGCCAAAGTCCACGCGCGCAACCGGATTGTCGCCGTCGAGCCGCGTCCGCAAGGAACCCAGGTCACGCAGGAAAGCGTGATTCACGTGGTCGGTAACGACAAGCCCGCGCTCATCTACGAGGGAATTTTTCTCTACGTCAAATAGGCGCTCGCCAAAATCACGAAGCCGTGGGAGTCTGCGTGGCAGATTTGAATAAACCTCCGGTCGCGGTTGTTGCTGGAGTCGGCCCCGGTCTTGGCGCCGCGCTGGCGCGCCGCTTCGCGCAGGGCTACGCGGTCGCGATCAATGCGCGCAGCGTGGATTATCTGCGTACGCTCAAGGCGCAGATTGGCGCCTCGGGCGCGACCGTGCTCGAGGCGCCGGCCGATATCGGCGATCGCGCGCAGGTTGAGGCCGCGTTCAAGCTGATCCGCGAACAGCTTGGCGCGCCCGAGGTGCTGGTTTACAACGCCGGGTCCGGGAAGTGGGGTAACGTTCTCGAAGTCTCACCTGAGGATTTTGAAGCGAGTTGGCGGGTCAACGCATACGGCGCGTTTCTCGCCTCGCGCGAGGTCGTGCCCGCGATGCTCGCGCGCGGCCGCGGCGTGATTCTGTTTACCGGAGCGACCGCGGGGGTGAAGGCCGGAACGAAGTCGGCGGCGTTCGGCCCGGCGAAATTCGCGATGCGCGGGCTGGCGCAATCGATGGCGCGCGACTTGGGGCCCAAGGGAATTCATGTAGCGTGGATCAACGTCGATGGCGTCATCGACATTCCGGGCCGCGCGATCCCGGGTTTCAAGCCGGAAGACTTGCTCGATCCCGCCGCGATCGCCGAGACCTACTGGCATCTGGCGCATCAGCATCCCAGCGCATGGACGATGGAGCTCGAGGTTCGCCCGTTCAAAGAAAAGTTCTGACGTTCTAATTGCTTACTCCATTCGGCTTCGGCGTCGCGAGAGCAGAGCAGCACCCGCTCAAGAAAGTCACGACGCAAAGGTGAGTGCAATTTACGCTCACCCTGAGGCATGAAAGTGCAAGGACCCAAGTTGCACGTCGCGCGCACCAGGGGTGAATTCCACGGAATGACAATCGTGCCGACGCGAGCGGTATCGGCGACGCGCCGCGAGGACGAGGAATTGGCTGTAAGCTCCGCCGATAAACAGTCGGGTTTCCGTCTTGCGGCTCCCGTGCGGTGCGCTGGCGAACCGAGGGTGCGCGTCAATGGTAGCTCGAACCATAGCGCAGTCACGGCTGCACTTCATGCGCGACCACGCTCAAAGGTTGACCGGATGGAGCGGTGGTTTTAATCTCGTGAGCACAGTCGCGTGGCCGAGAATCCTAAAATAATTGCGCTGTTTCCGCTACCGAACCTGGTGATGTATCCGGGCACCCAGGTTCCGCTGCACATCTTTGAGCCGCGCTATCGCGAGATGGTTGCCGACGCGGCGCACGGCGACGGGATTATCGGGATGATCCTGCTCAAGGGCGACTGGGAGCGCGAGTATCACGCGTTTCCGGATATTTTTGAAGTCGGATGCGCCGGCAGGATCCGCGATTTAGTGCGGCTCGAGGATGGCCGCTACAACCTGATGCTCGAAGGGTTCGCCGAGTTTCGCGTGCTGCGCGAGATTCGCGAAAAAGCCTATCGGCAGGCGGAAGTAGAGTGGTGCCCGGTCCCGCCCGGAGCGCTCGATTGCGACTTCGAGACGATGGAGTCGCTGCGCGAGGTGCTGTTCAGCTATCTGGGCGATCCCGCCAAGGAGGCATGGCGCACTATCGTCGAGCAGCGTGGACTGCGCGACGCGGCGCTGATCAATTTCCTGTGCTTCCACCTGGACGTGAGTCCGATCGAGAAACAGACCTTGCTCGAGGCGTTGTCGGGGAGGGTTGATTGTTTGCTCGACGTGATTACTTTTAAGCTAGAGGAACGCAAGCTCGGGCCTGCCGGGCCCCGTGGCGGCAACGACACAGTGCAGTAGAAACCAGGCGCAGGGACGGCACGCGGCAGGCTGCATCGCGATGTGGCATATCTGCTACTTTCCGGCAACAAATCACGAAATGTGACACGAAATGGAGAGAAGGCGTAGCCGAAATGTTACGCTTTGTCGCAAACGGGTTAGTGTGGATTCGAGCTTTTCGCGCTTTGCATAACGCGGAATCCTTCGCAGAACGCGAAGGTCTAGGTAAAAGCTCCAACAAGTAGCAGAGCTAATCTTCTTTTGAAGCCCGCGTATCTGCTTAAGTAAACGACTTTCTCCGGAACCGGCAAGCGGTAGGCATAAGAATTGCTGGTATCAGGCGAAGGTAATTGATTAACACCCCTGACTCTTGCGCGTAGTCTGAAAGACTGACCCTGCAAGTCGGGTGGAGCGAAAGTATCATGGAATGGGAAAATACAGCATTGGGATCACTCTTTGTACCCGACGTTTTGACGCCTGAGCAGTTTTACGACAGTCGGCGCGACGACAGCTCGATCCGGCCGGTCAAGAAGCTGATGATGGCGATTCTTGAGGACGCCCTGCGTTGTTTCCAGAACAACGCCGACGCCAAGAACGGCTCGCGCAAGCGGCTGTTCCAGGAAGCGGAGCAGTGGCTCTGCGGAGAAGGCGGCGAAGGACCGTTCTCGTTCGAGACCGTGTGCGAAACGCTCGGCATCGAGCCGGGGTTCTTGCGCAACGGACTGCGTGACTGGCGCAGCCAGCAACTTGCGGGAATATCGACGCGGCGCCTTGCGCGGCGTTCGCCGGTGGTCCGCAGCGGCCGAATCAGCGCGCCGTCACGGCGTGACGGCAAGCGCGCGGCGCGCGCCAACTAGGACACGAATCGGCAGAACTGCCGACTGGCCGAATAAAATCTGAAGCATAATAGACGACGGCGCAGCGTGTATCTCATACACGC
>JBARDN010000089.1:0-33789 GCA_049795175.1 Binataceae bacterium (SeqCode)
CGAACGCGCGTCGGCGTGCGCGAGAATTTTGCCGCCGGTCCGACGATCGGCGCTGTCACGCCGCCCTCCTGCGCGGTCGGCTGCATCATGTCGCGCGCGAGCACGTGCGGGTCGCGCGCCGCCGCGGCATAGGTCTGGACCGGCTCGCACGCAATCGCCTCGCGCGCGCAGATCTCGATAACCTGCTCGACCGTGCGCTCGGAGCACCACCGCGAAACCATCGCGTTGCACTCGCCGCGATGCGTGATGCGCGTCGCGATTTGGGCGTATTCCGGATGGTCGCCAAGCTCGGGACGGCCGACAATCCGCGCCAGCACCTTCCAGTGCGAATCGAGCAGCGTCCCCAGCATCACGATTCCGTCGCGGCAGTGAAACGTGTTCGTCGGCACCGAGAATCCGAACTCGTTGCCCATCCGCGGCGGCGCGAGTCCCAGCGCGCCGAGAGTCGGATAGCCGTTGGACTGAAACAGCATCGCGTCCAGCAGCGCGACATCGCAATGCTGCCCCTCGCCGGTTATCGCGCGATGCCGCAGCGCGGCCAACGCGGCTATCGCGCCGTGCAATCCCGCCAGATCGTCGCACAGAAAAGTCGGCGCCTTGCTCGGCGCGCCATCGACTGCGCCGTTGAGCGACATGAATCCGGACAGCGCCTGCGCGAGCGGATCATATCCGACCCGATCATGAATTGGTCCGAACTGCCCGAAGCCGCTGATCGACACGTAGATGATGTCCGGCTTGACGCGGCGGCATTCGGCAAAACCGACGCCCCACTTGTCGAGCGTGCCGGGACGAAAATTCTGCACCACGATATCGCTCTGCCGCGTAAGCGCGAGAAAGATTTCGCGGCCGCGCGGCGTGCGCAGATCGAGCGTCAGGCTGCGCTTGTTCCGATTGACGGTAGCCTGCGCGAAACTGACCGGCGGAGTGGTGCCGGGCAGAAACGGCGGCAGCCGGCGCGCGACTTCGCCGTGCGGATCTTCGACCTTGATCACGTCGGCGCCAAGATCGGCGAGCACGCACGCGCACATCGGTCCGGCCCAACTGGTGGTCGCTTCCAGCACGCGCACGCCTGCCAGAGGTCCGGGAATATCGCTGCGCGCGTCGCTAAAGAATTCAGATTTTTCCATCGCCGCTATCTCCGTCGAAATCGCTCGCGAATCCTACTGCGCGCCGACGCCATACGACAATCGGTGCGGATAGCTTCCGCCGCGCGCGGGAATGACAGAACTCCAGTTTCATCAACGATGTGGCGCAGTGGCAGACGCGCGCGTAATTTTAGCGGTGTTCGGATCGGGAGGATAAACAGCGATGGCGGAAGCGCAGTTCTATGTTGGCGTGCATGGCGTGATTGCGAACCGCGGGCGGATGCTGGTGCTGCGGCGCGCGCCGACGATGCACTACGCTCCGGGCGCGTGGGATCTTCCGGGTGGGCATCTCGCGGTCGGAGAGAGCGCCGAGCAGTGCCTGCTGCGCGAGGCGAAGGAGGAAACCGCACTCGACCTCGCGCTCGAAGGTCTGCTTGGCGTCAACACCATGACCGGCGAGCCATACCTGCAGGTGATCTACGCATGCCGGTTGAGGGTTTATCAGGGC
This sequence comes from Binataceae bacterium (SeqCode), assembly GCA_049795175.1. Classification (GTDB taxonomy): domain Bacteria; phylum Desulfobacterota; class Binatia; order Binatales; family Binataceae; genus JBARDN01. Next base: position 1,594 of record JBARDN010000089.1, read on the forward strand.
GTGCGGCTGCGGCCCGACGAGCATATCGAGTCCTGGTGGGTGAAGCCGGAGGAGCTTCGTGCGATGGACACGATTCCGTATTTAGCCGCGATTCTGAGGCGCGGGATGCTCGCGTACCTGAAATAGCGCGGACGCTATTTACGCCGCACGAGCATCCGGCCACGCCAGTAGCCGAGGAAGTTCGCGCATTCGAGTTCATGAAAGATTGCGCGTTCGCAGTCGCCGCGCAGCGTCGCAGCCGCCATCCGGGCCGCGTTGCGAATCAGTTTGCCGGGATGATTATGATGCCGTCCGCCGGCGAACGCGCTGCCGACGCCGTAGGCAAAGCTCTTGCGCCGCAGGTACTCGCGCGTCATTCGCCCGGCGGGAATCAGGTGATTCACGATGGCGCGCGGGGCGAAACCTATCCGCCCGCCGCCCGCGATTATCCGCGCGAACAGTTCGGTATCCTCGCCCGACATCGGATTGCCGCCGACGTTGCCGAGATCTTCGCGGAAATTTCCGAAACGCGTAAGCGCGTCGCGCCTGAGGCCGACGTTGGCGCTGAAATAGTTCGCAAGATTCTCCGCATGCTCCGCAGGCTCGGATTCGATTTTCTCGCGGTCGTGCACCGCGAGCTTTACCCACAAGCTTCGTCCGAGCCACGGCGGCGGCGGTGAAGTCCACCGCGGCAGAACCATTCCGCACGCGCCGTCGAGCGCGCGCTCGTTCAGCGCGGAGAGCATCTGGACCGCCCACGATGCTTCGGCCAGCGCGTCATCGTCGATAAAGAAAATAAACTCGGCGCGCGACTCGGCGATCGCTCGATTGCGGGCGAAGCTCGAGCCGAGGCGCGGCTCGAACACCCGGCGGATCGGGAAGGGTGCGGATTTCGCGCAGGCCTCGACTGCCGCGGGCGTCGCATCGGTCGAGCCGTTATCGACCACGATACAATCGAGTGCGGCGCCTGCCGGAATCGCGAGCGCGGCGATACTGCCGAGCGTCGCGCCAAGTGTGGCGGCGCGATTATGAGTCGGAATCGCGACCGTGATCGTGGTTGCCAAATTCAGAGCCCCGCGCGCCAGGCGCAGTCCCGATAATAGCCGAACCGCGCCAGCCGCCGGAAATTCCGGCATGCGGGCGCGGTTCGGATAGGTCAGCGGTTGCGCGCCGCCTACTTCTTCTGCGGCGGAGGCGGTGGCGGCAGCGCCGCCTCCGCCGGTGCTCCGCTCGCGGCCGGAGACGCGGCTGCGGCAGGCGTCGGCGACGCAGACGGAGTTGGTGTCGGCGGCTTCGGCAACGGCGCGCTCGATTGCGTGAAGACAATCGAGGTCACATTCAAGTCCGGCGTCGCCTTCTGCTGGATGTCAGGCGGCGCGGTCAGCTTGAAACCGAAGCTGCGCGTCTCGCCGGGGACGAACGGCAGGACCGGACGCGCGAAGTCGGTGAACTCGAGCGGCGTCGCGATCGGGACGTGAACCTCGGTGAAGACCTGCTGCTTCTTTTTGCCCTTGCCTTCGGAATAGGTGACGGTGAACTGAACTTCGTCGATCGCCTTGTCACCGCTGTTGGTCATCTTGCCGAAGATCGCCGGCACGCGCGACTGCGACATCTTCATGTCCACGTCCGACAGCACGATCTTGGGGATATAGGCCTGCGCGTCGGGAATCTGGTTCTTCGCGTTCTGAACGTCGGTGAGCTCGCGATTGTAGATGAATTTGGTGCCGGCGTTGCCGGTGGCCTGCTCCTTGTCGAGCTCGGCGATTGCCTGCTGATAGAGGCCGATCGCCTTGTCGTAGTCGTGCTGATGATAAGCGGCGATCGCGTCGCTATGGATTTTCTTGATCTTGTCCTGGGCCGGAAAATCGACGAACACTCGCCACTCGCCGCCCTGCTGCACCAGCGCGATATTGTCGTCGTAGGTCAGCTTCGGATAGGTCTTGTCGTTGATCTGCTTCTGCGCAATCTGGTCCGGCGTGTCGTTGGGTCCAAGCGTCGCGTCGATCGTGCGCTCCCACAGCGGCAGGTCGGGGCGCGTCACATGCACCACGACGTTGGCCGTGTCGCCGTCAACCTTGCTGTCGCCAACTGAAAAATCGACGGCGTGCAGGACGGTCTTGAACCAGTCCTTGCTGACGTCGGGCGCAAGCGGAATCTCGCTCAGGAACTGGTCCATCGTGCGGTCGATCTGATCCTGATGGGTCAGCGCCTGGTAGCAGGCGGGATAGTTGAACAGCTTGAGCGCATCGAGATAGTTCCCGGCCGCGCGCTGCGGGGTATGGCCGCATCCGACGATTGTCACGGCGCACAACGCCGCTATCGCGAAGCTTCTGGTTCGAGCAAGTTTGATAGTCTTCAAGAAAACCCACCTCCACGGTCGGCAAACGCTAGGATTCTAATGTCTCGGCGGTCAAAAACAAGGGCGTGCGCCAAACTGCGCGCTACGCCTGCGCCGGCATCTGCTTGAGCTCGACGACGTTTCCTTCTGGATCGCGCACGTAAAGCGACAGTCCCATCCCGCGCGCTCCGTAGCGCTGGGCAGGCTCGCCCAGCACTTCGACCCCGCTCTGGCGAAGCTCGGCGGCCACAGCGGCGAGATCGCGCGCCTCGATCCCGAGGCAGATGTGATCGACGTTGGCGCCGTCCTCGACGCGCGGATGCTCAGCCGGAACGAGGTCGATCATGCTGCGCCCGGCGCGGAGCTGCACCAATCCAAGCTGGGCGATCCTGCGCTCTTCGCTCAAGCCCAGGATTCGCGTGTAAAAATCCAGCGTGCGCTCGAGCACACGGCATCGCAGCACGACGTGATCGAGCTCCGCGACTTTCAACCGGGCCGTCATATTGATTTCTCCGCCATCAGCGCGCCGCGATTTTTCAACGCTCAACCGGCATCTTCGCGTCCACCCATTCGAGCATCCCACCCTTCAGGTTCCACACGCGGTCGAAGCCGAGGCCGGTCAAAATCGCCGCGGCGGTGGCGCTGCGAACGCCGACCCTGCAGATCGCGACGATATCGCGTTCGCGAAATTGCGTGAGTTCGCCGGCGCGGTCGGCCAATTCCGCCAGCGGGAAGAGAATCGCACCTGCAATATGGCCCAGCTCGCCGTGGAATTCGCCAGCCTCGCGCACATCGATCAGCACCGGCGGCCTCGCACCGGCCATCCGCTCGCGAAGGTCCGGCGCTGTGAGTTGGCGCACGCCATTAAGTTGCGCAAGATCCGGAAATTTTATCTGTCCCGCCTCGACCTCGGACTGATTCGGCTGCAGCGCCTCCTGGATTCCGTCGGGCAATGGCAGTCCGAGGTTCGACATTATCGCGACATACTCTGCGCGGGTCTTTCCCGCCAGCCGCGGGTTCGAGTGTTTTTCCTCACCGATCGTGGATCGCTTGTGCCCGCGGTAATCATGGGCCGGCAGCACGACTGTCGCGTCGGGCAGCAAAAACAACCGGCTGGTAATCGAGTCGTATTGCTGGCCCGCGTCGCCGTCGGCGAAGTCCGCGCGTCCGGTTCCGTGGATCAGCAGGCAATCGCCAGTGAGCACATGGCCGTCCGCCTGGAGGCTTATCGAATCGGGCGTATGGCCGGGCGTATAAAGCACGCGCAGGATCGTGTCGCCCAGCGCAAGCGTCTGTCCGTCGTCAACGTGAATCGCAACATGCGGCGACGGCGCCCGGCGATGCATTACGACCGCCGCGCCGGTCAGTTCCGAAAGCTCTGCCGCGCCGCTGCGGTGATCGGCATGCGTGTGCGTGTCGATGATGAACTCGAGATCGAGGCGGTGGTAGGCGAGAACGCCAAGGTAGCGCGCAACTTCATCGCGCCGCGGATCGATCAGCGCGGCCTTGCGCGCCGCGCGCGACGCAATGAGATAGCATTTGCATTTGGCGTAATTGAGCTCGAGCAAGAGCATCGCGCCGTTCATGGCTTCGGACTATATCGCTCTGCCCCGGCTGGTGTGAACCACCAATTTGGGGTTTGATTACCTGCCGCGCAGTCGTGACCTGACCGGCTCTTCAACCTCAGATGAATCCCCACAGCGCAATTGCCCTTTCCATTTTCGCGCTGACCTACTTCGTGATCGCGGTAGGCAAGCTGCCGTTTTTGCGTATCGATCGCACCGGCGCCGCGCTGGCGGGCGCAGTCGCGATGGTCGCGGCGGGTGTGCTGTCCGAGCAGACGGCGGTCAGCGCAATCGACTTCCATACGATCGTGCTGCTGCTCGGGATGATGATCGTGGTCGCGAACCTGCGCCTGTCGGGCGCGTTCCAGCTCTTCGCACGCGCGCTGCTTGACCGCGCCGAGACCGGCTACGGGCTGCTCGCGATGACGGTTGCGGTGTCGGGCGTGCTCGCCGCGTTCTTCATCAACGATGTGGTCTGCCTTGCGCTGACCCCTTTGTTGATCGACGCGACCGAGCTCCTGGGCGCCGAGCCGCTGCCGTTCCTGCTCGCGCTCGCGACCGCGAGCAACATCGGCAGCGCCGCGACGATTACCGGCAATCCGCAGAACATGATCGTCGCCGGCTTCGCGCATCTCGGATACGTGCCGTTCGCAATTCACCTGGCGCCGTCGGCGATTCTCGGATTGGTGATCGACTTCGCGATTCTTGCTTTCGTCTATCGCGGGTCGCTCGGAAAGCTGCATCGTTCCACTGGCATCGAGACGCCCGCGCTGCCCGACGCGAACCGTTTTCTGATGATCAAATCCACCGCGGTCGCGTTAGCCGCGCTCGGCTTGTTCGTCGCCGGCTTTCCGACACAACTGGTCGCGATGGGTGCGGGAGTGGTGCTGCTGTTCACGCGCCGAATCAACCCCGAACGCGTGTACGCACTGATCGACTGGACGATGCTCGCGATGTTCACGGGGCTGTTCATCGTGGTGGCCGGGTTTCAGACCACCGGGCTTCAGGACGACATCATCAGATGGGCCGGCGTGCAGGCGCTGGCGAATCCGCTTACGCTCTCCGCCGTGACCGCGCTGCTCTCGAACCTGGTGAGCAACGTGCCGGCGGTGCTGCTGTTTCGCCCGCTGTATCCGCTGCTGGGCGGCACGCGCGAAGTCGCTCTGGTGATCGCGAGCTCGAGCACGATGGCGGGAAATCTGACCGTCGTGGGATCGATGGCGAACCTGATTGTGATCGAGCAAGCGCGAGCGCGCGGAGTGCTTATCAGCTTCGGTGACTACCTGCGGGTGGGGCTGCCGATCGCGATACTGACGCTGCTGGTCAACGCGGCGGTTCTGACGATGCACTTTTGATCGCCCGCTCGGACCGTGGCGGAAATGCGAAGCGCCGCACTTCGGCTGCATCGACCGCCTCGGACACCATCCGCGCGAAATCCAGCCGCGACTCCGCCGCCTCGACTTCAGCCAGACGCGCGTGAGTCTCCGGGTGCGCCGGCACGAACAGCGTGCAGCAATCCTCATCGGGAAGAATCGAGGTCTCGAAGGTGCCGAGCACGCGCGCCTGATCGATGATCTCGTTCTTGTCGCTGCCGACCAGCGGACGCAGGATCGGCATGCTCGCGGCGTTTTCGATCACCGCCATGTTGTCGAGCGTCTGCGAGGCGACCTGCCCCAGGCTCTCGCCGGTGACGATCGCAGTCGCGCGCGTTTTAGTGGCCAACGCGCATGCGATCCGCACCATCAATCGGCGGTAGAGAATCACACGCAGCGGGCGCAGCGAACTCGCGACGATCTCACGCTGAAAATTTCCGAACGCGACCAGCGCCAGCGTCGACGACGACTGGTAGCGCGTCAAATGCGTCACCAGCTCGCAGGCTTTGTCGCGGCTCGCGGGCGAGACGAGAGGATGCGCATGGAAATGCACGAAGTCGAGCTTCAACCCCCGGCGCATCATGCGAAACGCGGCGACCGGCGAATCGATTCCGCCCGAGAGCAGCGCGACTGCGCGGCCGGAAACGCCCACCGGCAATCCGCCCGCGCCAGGAATTTTTCCCGCGGAAACGAATGCACCATTGGCCAGCATCTCGATCGAGATCACCAGCTCGGGATGGTTAAGATTGACCTCGTAGCCGAGCTCGTCCTGCACCGCACCGCCGACCTCGCGATCGATCTCCATCGAGTTCATCGCAAAGCGTTTGTCGCCGCGGCGCGTGGTCACGCGGAAGGTGTGTGCCGGATGCTCCCGCGCGCGTGCAATTGCTTCGCGCTTGATCGCTTCGAGCTCGAGCGGAACCTGGTAACTGAGCGAAAAATTCTGCAATCCGAAGACCAGCGACGCGCGCTCGATCACCGTCGCGTCGGCGACTCCCTCTGCAATCTCAGCGATCACGCGCGGCCCCTCGCCGCGCATCTTGCCAATCCCGACGTCGGCAAACACCGCGCGCAGGTTGTGGCGCAGCTGATCGACGAAGCGCCACTGGTTGCGCCCCTTAAGCGCGATCTCGTGGTATCTGCCGATTAGGTAACGCATCGGAAATTCGCAGCGCGCCTCGAGCCGCAACGCGGTTCGCATCGGAGCTTAGCTGCGCACCCGCGTCGAACCAAACCCCACGCCTTGCAAGCGCGCCCCCGCCACAGGATTATCTGATGCGATGCAGGCATCCAAATTAGCAGACTTTTCTATGGCGGCGGGATCAATCGCATGAGCGGCGCTGCTGACTTCACCGGCAACGTCGCGCGGCTGCGCTCGCATCTAGCGAAGACCAAACCTCCTCCGCGCGATCTGCTTGCGAACAATCGCAAGGGCGCCGCCGTTCTGATTCCAATCCTCGAGCGCGCGGGCGAGTTGCGTGTCGTCTATATTCGCCGCTCCGACCACGTCGAGAGCCATCGCGGGCAGGTCGCCTTTCCGGGAGGACGGGTCGATCCCGGCGACGCGACACTGCTCGACACCGCGCTGCGTGAAGCATACGAAGAAGTCGCGATTCCGACGCACGCGGTCGATGTGCTGGGCGCGTTCCCGGTCGAAAGCACGCTCACCAGCGGGATCATCGTCGCGCCGTTCGCGGGCGTGATCGCCGCGAGCACTCCGATGCGGCCGAGTCCCGACGAAGTCGCGGAGATCTTCGAGGTTCCGCTGAGCGCGCTGCGCGATCCGCGCTTTCGCGGCGAATACGAATGGCAGCGCGAGGGCAAGGACGGGCAGGTCTCGAAATTCCCCGCGATTTTGTACGGCGGACAGACCATCTGGGGCCTCACGCTCCGAATCACGCTGGATATGCTGACGCTACTCGACACGTAACCCGCGCGCGTGGCTGCCGCGCGGGAGGAATGACACTCAGACCTGCGCTCCTTGTATTTGCACTGTGAATGTAATAATTATCCTCCATGGCGGTTTTGCAGATCGTTCCCGCCGATGGCCGCGCCGCGCGTGGTCATCGTGCTCGCGCCGCAGTCGCGGCTGCGATGCTCGATCTGCTGAACGACGGGGTCGTCAAACCTACAGCCGTGCAAATCGCCGCGCGCGCCGGGGTCTCGCTGCGGCTGGTTTTTCATCACTTCGAAGACCTGGAAGCGATTCTCGCCGACGCCGCCGAGCTGCAGTTCGAACGCCTGCGCCCGCTAGTCCGATCGGTCTCGCCGTCGCTCGCGCTCGACCGGCGCATCGCGGAGTTCGTGCGAATCCGCAGCGAGCTTCATGAGGCGGTCTCGCCGGTGCGGCGCGCGTCGATTCGGCTCGAACCGTTCTCGCCCGTAATCGCCGCGCGGCTCGGCGTCGCGCGCGCGAGCCTGCGTAGCGAAGCCGGGCGGGTGTTCCAACGCGAACTCCGCACGCGCCATTTGAACGAGCGGCGCGATACGCTGGCAGCCCTTGAAGCGATTAGCGCGTGGGAAATCTGGGAAGTGATGCGCGTGCAGCAGAATTTAAGTATCGCGCAGGCGCGCAAGGCTATCGCACACGCGATCGCCGCGATTGTGCGCACGCAACTGAAAAATTAATCCGACACTTTAAGAATCTACCGCAAGGTAAAGACCAGATGGGACGCAAGATTCTCTTCATCACCACCGATCAGCAGCGTTACGACTCGCTCGGATGCAACGGCGGCAAAATCGCGCAGACTCCGAATATCGATCGGCTCGCCGCCACCGGCATCAACTATCGCCGCGCGCACAACCAGAATGTGGTCTGCATGCCCGCGCGCGCCACGATGATCACCGGCCAGTACGTGCGCACGCACGGCGTCTTCGCCAACGGGGTCGCGCTCCCGGCCGACGCGCCCAATGCGGCCGCATGGCTTCACGAAAAAGCCGGCTACCGCACCGCGCTGCTGGGCAAGGCGCATTTCGAGCCCGCGTTCGATCTGCAGGGGCGGTGGTTCGAAAACGCGATGGCGCGCAAGGGCTCGACCGGTCCGTATCGCGGCTTCGAGCGGATGGAGCTCGCGATGCACGGCCCGGTCGGCGGATGGCACTACTCGCTGTGGCTGCAGCAGAAGCATCCGGAGGACATCAGCGGCTTCGCTCCGCTGCTGACTGCGCAGGCCGGCGGCGATACGGGCGCGCCCGAGGTCAAGTACAACCCGATTCCGCGCGAGCATTACCACACCGACTGGGTCGCCGAGCGCACGCTCGCGTTTCTGGATTCACTCGATTCGAAAGACGACTGGTTCGTGTGGATGAGCTTTCCCGACCCGCATCATCCGTGGGATCCGCCCGAGAAAGAAGCACGGCGGATTAACTGGCGCGACCTCGATTTACCCGCCGGCTATCCGCGCTCGCGCGAGCAGGCGGAAAAAATCCTCGCGCAAAAGCCGCGTCATTGGCTCGACTGGTACGAGGGCCGCTTCAGCAATCCTGAAGGCGGACCGATGAGCTTCGTGCCCGCGCGGATGACGCCCGACCAGGTGCGCGAAGTCAACGCGATGACTCACGTCGAGAACGAGCTCATCGATCAAGCGGTCGGCCGCGTGATGGCGCGCGTGGCGGAGCGCGGATGGGACGCCGACACCGACGTGATCTTCACCACCGATCACGGCGAGTTGCAGGGCGATTTCGGCCTGCTCTACAAAGGCCCGTACCACGTTGACGCGCTGATGCATCTGCCGATGATCTGGCGGCCCGCACCGTCGGCGAAGGTCGCGCCCGCGCAAATCAGCGAGCCGGTCGGCCAGCTCGATCTCGCACCAACATTCTGCAAAATCGCGGGCGCTCCAATTCCCGATTGGATCGAGGGCAATCCGCTCCCGATCGCATCCGGCTCCGGCCGCGAACGCGTCATCACCGAATGGGACAGCCAGTTCAAGCAAATCGGGATGCATCTGCGGACGATTTATCGCGACGGATGGGTCTGCACGGTGTACGAAAAATCCACGCGCGAGGTCGGCTACGACATCGACCAGGTTCCGGCGATGCTGCGCGGCACGCAGGCGATCCTCGACATCCGCTACGACGGCACCGAAGGCGAGCTCTACAATCTGAAAGATGATCCGAACCAGTGGCAGAATCTCTGGAACGATGCCGGCTATAAGAAAATGAAGTCCGACCTGGTCGCCGACCTCTACGATCATCTGCCGAAGCCGCGTGACCCGCAGCTTCCGGTTGAGGCGCCGGCGTAAGCGGGGCATGCGAGATCAGGAGTAACGGTCGATGCGGCCACTGAAAATCGCCGGCGGTTACGGGTCGCCATATTCGCGCAAGATGCGCGCGGTGCTGCGCTATCGGCGGATCGAATTTCGATGGATCATGCGGGGCTCATCCGGCGATGTGGGAATTCCGCCGGTTCCGGTCGCGCTGATTCCGGTGATCGTTTTCCCCGGCGAGAACGGCGCGCCTGACGAGGCGATGATCGATTCGACTTTTCAGATTAAGCGCCTCGAAAAGATTTTCAGCGAGCGCTCGCTCGTCCCGCCTGACCGCGCACTCGCGTTCCTGCACGAGATGCTCGAGGACTACGGCGACGAATGGCTGACCAAGCCGATGTTTCACTACCGATGGAAGTACGACGCCGATATCCACAAAGCCTCACACGTCCTCGCGCTCGATCGCGACCTGCATCTCGAGGACGCGCGGCTCAAGAAGACCTCGACGTATATCGCCCAGCGGCAAATCGCGCGCCTCGGCGTGGTCGGCTCCAACGACATCACCACGCCGGTGATCGAGGACAGCTACCGCCGCTTCATTCATCTGCTCGATGATCAACTGAAGGCGGGCAACTATTTCCTGATGGGTTCGCGCCCCGGGGTTGGCGACTTTGGAATCTTCGGACAGCTAAGCCAGCTCGCGCATTTCGATCCGACTCCCGCCGCGCTGACGGCGCGCGAAGCTCCGCGCGTCATTTCGTGGGTCTCGCACATGGACGATTTGTCGGCCCTCGAGCCGGTGGAGTGGCCCTCGCGCGCGGCGCTCGCGCCGACGCTGCGCGCATTCTTCACCGAGATTGGCCGCGTGTACGCGCCGTTCCTGATCGCGAACGCGCGCGCGATCGAGTCGCGGGCCGCGCTAGTCGAATGCGAAATCGACGGCCGCCCGTGGACGCAGCAGCCGTTCCCATATCAGGCCAAATGCCTCAAATGGCTGCTCGAGGGGCGCGCCGCGCTCTCGCCGGGCGATCGCGCATTCGTTGATTCTTATCTCGAAGGAACCGGCGCCGACGCGATCTTCAGCTCTAAAATTTAAAAGCTCCGGTGACGAACGCAGTGCAACGATTGCGTTTTCAACTGTTGATGCGTTGACTACGATAACGCGCGATGCTTCGGCCCGCGCTCGAAACGGATCACAATCGCGCCGCGCGAATCGTTACCTGGATGATCCTCGCGGTTAACGCAATCCTGCTCGCGATCTCGCTCCCCGATTACCGCGTCAGTATCGACTCCGGCTACCACATCTCGCTCGCGCAGTGGTACGCCGCGCACGGCCAGGCGTGGTGGGACCATATCAACTTCGGGCCGGGCGGACGTCCGAATCTGCAAGGGCCGGCGTTGCATTGCGCGATCGCGATTCTCGGCACCATCCTGGGCGGCACTCCTGATCGCTTCATCCTGGCCAACGCGATCCTAGGAATTACGCAATGGGCTGCCGCGATGCTGACGGTTCTCTACTTCGCGCGCAGGCTCGGCGGCGACAGGGCGGCGATGTTCGCGGTTGCGCTGCTGGCCGGAAGCGCTTTCGCGGCCGGTTCATTTTACGTCGGCATTCCGTCAGGGTGGCTGTTCATCTCGATTCCGTGGGCAATCTATTTCTTTCTCGAAGACCGGCTCGTCGCCGCAACCGCGGTCACCGTGCTCGGATGCTACACGCATCTCGGCGGCTTTCTTTGCGCGCCGGTTGGAATCGCGATCGCGGCGGTAATCGAGCGGCGCTGGCGCGCGTTCTTGATTGTCGCGGCCGCGACTGCGGTGCTGACCGCGCCCTACTCGATCCATTTCCTCGCTAATCTGGCATGGTATCGCGGCCGGCACGGCCACGAGGCGCTACACCTGGACCTGATGATCGATCTTCTCGCGATCGCGGGCATCGTCGTGTTTCTGCGTCATCCGCTGCGCAATCGCTTTCTGCTCGCGTGGACGCTCGCGCCAATCGCGTGGCTGTTGCAGGACCCCAATCGTTTCGCCGCACAATCGACGCTTGCCGGATCGGTTCTCGGCGGGTTGTTTCTTGCGTGGACGGCCCGCTCGATTTCGGTTCGCGCCGCGCGTCGCGCGTTCGCGATAGTTGCGATCATAATCGTCACCCTTGCTCCGCTCGAACCGGCAAGCGTTCTCGCCGAGGCTGGATGGGACGCAGGACTGCACTTCCCGCGCGCGCTCAACTGGGATCGCGCACGCAAACTGGCGGCCGTCATTTCACGCAATCATCTGAATGGACGCCTGCTTGCGGTTTACCAGACTTCCTTCGGACCCTCGATCGCGGTCTTCACGCCCGTCGTTCTCGAACGGGGCCATTGGGTCGAGGTCCAGCCGCTGCACGACCCCGCCGATCTTCTGTCGGCGGGCGTCAAAGCCTACGTGATGCCGCTTGCACCCGATGACCCCGTGCTCGCGACGCTCGGCAAGCAGAGCCTGCTTCGGGTATGGGGCGGCACCGATGACACTGCGGTCGTCACGCTCGGACGGCGCGCGGATGCGGCCGCGATCGAGCCGATAGTCTCGCAGACGCTCCAGGAAAATGCGTCCTGGCTGTCCGCGCACGTCGTGAACAACTCATTTCCGCCGATCGGAGAGCTTCTGCGGATGCTCGTCAATCCGGAATTGCTCGCCCGGCGCCGCGCGAAGCTGGATGTGCAGCGGTTCAAGGCGGGCGAGATGCAGGCGGTGACGCTGGTTATGGCGTATGCGCTCGAACCGGCCGCGCCGGAGGTGGCGCGCAGCCTGCGCCTTGACGCGCGAGGATTTGCCGAGATGGGCAGCTTCATGAGCGACGACGATCCAATCGGCTATATCGATTCGCCGCGCGAGGCGCACTTCAAGGCGAACATGGCGGCGTTCGCTGCGGCCCTGCACTGCGCGGGCACCGCGGGATTCAACGACCCGCGCGTGCATCAGGCCGTCGGTCGCCTGTTCCACGAATACTATGGCGGCGCGGCCTGAATTGGCGCATCACTTGCGCGCCAGCATCTCGAAGTACGAGCGTTGGATCAGATCGCGGCGGGCGACGCCGAGCGCGTCGAGCAACTCGTCCACGGATGCGCGGCTGCTTTCGGGATCGTCGGTTTCGGCGATGACCGCTTCGATTTCTCCGAAATCGCCAAGCTCCGCGACGTGATCGAGATGCAGCCGCACGTTCGCGCGCATCAGCAGCACGCGCTCTTTGCGCACCTCCGCCAGGATTCCCAGCGCCGCCGCGAGTATCGCGCGCATCGCGGTGAGATCCGGCACCGGCACAATTTCGTAACGGCTCAACTGGAGCTCACCGCTCTCCTCACGACCATAGTAGATGAGCGCGCCGCCCGCTTCGTCCGCGATTTCGCGCAGCTTCAGCTTGCCGCGCGCGACGCCGAAGAACGTATCGCGCTGGCGAAGGATCGCGCGCTCGGTATATCCGATCGCTTTGGCGCTCTCGCGGGCGCGAGCGTGATCGCGCAGCGGAAATTTTGCTTCGAGGTTTCGCATCAGAGCCGCCCAGATTATGCGAATTCATGCATGTTTGGAAAATATCAGGGATTCCTCGCGCGCGGCGGCCACGCGCGCGGAGAATGACAAAAAAAGACAAGAGCAAACAAAGAAGTGCGCGGCGATTCTGCGACCAGTCCGACGCGCGACGGCCGCGCTGAATCGAACCGAGCTCCTTTCAGTCGCATTGTGTGTTTGTGTCATTCCCGTGCGTGGCTGCCGCGCGAGGAATCCCGGATTCCGATACCTCTATCCGTCTCCGTAACTTGACAGCGATTGAAAGCCCCGCGTACGCTCGCTCGACTCGATTAAAATCGTCTTCAAGACAGTGGCGCATCAAAAGACAATCAAACCGCACAAGTCTGCCGATCCCGACGATGTAAAGCTCGCCGCCGCCGGCTTTGACGCTCACGCGCCGGCCGCCGACGCGCTGAACAAGCTCGCAGAAATTCGCCTGAGCGTCGGTGACGCCGCGTTCGCGCGCGGGCTCGGGAATATCGCCGATCCCGCCGCCGCGGCGATGCTCGCCGGGATGGAGACATCCGCCGTGGGGGCGGTCCGGCGCGAGATTCGCCGCTCGCTCTTCAAGCTCCGCCAGCGCGGAATCGAGGCGCGCGCGACGGCACCTTCGATCGAGCCTTCCCAGGCCGCGCACTCTCCCGCTCTCGAGCGGCTCACCGCGCTGTTCTCTCCAATTGACGGCGAAGGCGCACGCATCATCTGGATCACGAAGCCGCGGATGCAGGGCGGAGTGACTCGCCTGTGGGGCCTGGTGTCGGAAGCCGACGGGCTGGTCGGGGCGATCGCAGCTGGCCTTTCGCGCAAGGAGCTCAAATCGGAACGTGATGAGCTCGAAAGCCGAGCCGGAATGAGAATGGTCGAAGGCGACTGGCGATTGGCCGATTTCATCCTGTGCGAAGCGTATCGCCGCACTCCGGAGGCTCGCCGCGCTCGGGTCGGCGATTTCCTTGTGCTGCGCGCCGAAATTATCGCCACTCCCGTGCCCATTGAACTAGCGCATCCGATTTACGGCGAGCTTGGCGCCGAAATCCCGGCCGAGCCGGCGCTCGAGCTGCTAAAAGAGCCTGAGCTGCTCGAATGGCGGCTGACTGCGGCAGAGATCGGCCCGTACGTCGAGGAGCTGGGCCGCGCAAACGAAAGCGTGATCGTGCTCAACGAAATTCAGCAGCGCGAGCGAATCAACATTATCGTCGAGCGCGCAGTCGGCGAACTGTTTTCCGGCGAACCCGGAGTGCGCGCGCGCCGCCGGTTCGAGGACCTTGCCTACTACATGCTCCGTAACGGACGCCGCGAGCCGGCGGCATCGGCGGCCTCAGCCGCGAGACAGATTCAAAGTCAGTCCGATCTGAAGCGCAGCATCTTCTTTCAGAGCATGGTTCGAACTCAGCTCGGCGCGATCGTCGCCGAAGAGCAACAGCACGCGCAGCAGGAACCGCGGCTCATCGTGACCCCGGCCGAAGCGATGCGCGCGAGCGACGCCGCGCGCCGCCGCCGCTGACCCGCCCTACTCGACCACCATCGATGGCTTGGGCGGAAGTGCGGCTGTAATATGTAAAGGTTGTATATTTACGTCGGCGAGCACTCAGAACATCAAGACACCAGGCGGCCACTAAGACACGAAGGCACGAAGAAGAAGCCGCTTAAATGACGACAACCGCGATCACAAAATCTTGAAGAGCGAAGCACCAATTGACATGAAACCGATCTCGGACGACTTGGCGCAGCACTCATCCACGCCGGTGAGGTGCCCGCGATGATCGGCACGCGCCCACTCGACGGCGTGCGCGTGCTCGATCTTACCCGCGTCCTTGCCGGGCCGTTTTGCACCATGAACCTGGCGGACCTGGGCGCGGAAGTAATCAAGATCGAGTTGCCCGGGCGCGGCGACGATTCGCGCCAGTTCGCACCGACTCTGCCGACCGGCGACTCGGGCTACTACTACAGCGTCAATCGCGGCAAAAAGAGCGTGACGATCGATTTGCGCACGCCCGAGGGTGCGGCGCTGTTTCTTGAACTCGCGGCGAAGTGCGACGTCGTGGTCGAGAATTTCGCGCCCGGCACGCTAGACAGATTCGGGATCGATTTCGCGCATCTCAAGGCGGCCAACCCGCGCGTCATCCTGTGCTCGATCTCCGGCTTCGGGCAGACCGGACCGATGGCATCCGCCCCTGCGTACGATATCGTCGCGCAGGCTCTGGGCGGCACCATGAGCATCACCGGAGCGCCGGGCGGCGAGCCGACGCGATGCGGAGTATCGGTGGGCGATCTGTCGGCAGCGCTCTACGGAGTTATCGCGATCCTCGCAGCGCTGCGCGTGCGCGATCGCGACGGCGGCGCGCAGCATCTGGATATCGCGATGCTCGATTGCCAGGTCGCGATGCTCGAGGATGCGCTCGCGCGCTACTCGGTGTCGCACACGGTTCCGGGGCCGCTCGGCACACGGCATCCGTCGATCACGCCGTTCCAGCAGTTCCGCGCCTCCGACGGATTTTTTGTCGCCGGGGCCGGCAATGAATCAATCTGGCAGCGGATGTGCGACGCGATCGGGATGCCGGAGCTGAAAGAGCATCCGCACTTCGCGGCGAATCGTGATCGGACCGCGAACCATTCCGAGCTCGAGGCGATTCTCGCGCGCAAGTTCGCAACCGCGCCGCGCGGGCATTGGCTCGCGGCGCTCACTGCCGCGAGCGTCCCTTGCGCACCGATAGCCAATGTCGAGGAAGTGACGCGCAATCCGCATCTGGAGGCGCGCGCGATGATCCTGCACGCCGAGCATCCGGGCTTCGACGGCCTGATCGTTCCCGGCTCGCCGCTCAAGATCGCCGGCTCGCAGGCCACGCCAGATACCCGCGCGCCCGAGCTCGGCGCCGACACGGAAACGGTTCTGCAAGAGCTGCTCGGTTCGAACAAGTCGCGCCTGTCAGAGCTCAAACGAAAGAGTATTATATGATGATCCCCAACCTCTCCGGATTGGGGACCCGCGATGGTAATCAAGCGATTATGAAGCAATCGAATCGACGAGGGTTCGCGCGGGGCGCGCTTACGCTCGCGCTTGCCGTGGCGATGATCATCGTCGCTCAGACGCTGGCATCGGCGGCCGAGTCGGGCAATGCGCCACTCGACTTTCAGCTTCACACGCTGGGCGGCGCGTCGATGAAGCTCAGCCAGTTCCGCGGTCATCCGGTAATCGTCGATTTCTGGGCGACTTGGTGCGGTCCCTGCCGCCGCCAGATTCCCGAGCTCAAGACCATCTACTCGCGCTACCACAAATCGCGCGGGCTCGAGGTTATCGGCATCGCCTGCGACACCATCCAGGGCGACGGAATTCGCGCGGTGGCGCCGTTCGTCGAGGAGTTCAAGATCAACTATCCGATCCTGATCGCCAATGAGAGCGTGCTGGACGCGCTCGGGGTCGAGGCGATTCCGACTACGCTTTTCATCGGACGCGACGGCCGCGTTGTCTCGCGCGTGCTGGGTGCGGGTCACGCCGGCGAATTGACCGATAGCGCGCGGGCGTTGCTGGACGGCGCGAAGCGCGGCAAAGGCCTTCCCAAGCCCGACAGCAACGCGGTCGATTTGTAGACCGGTGGATTTGATTCGCGCACTGCCGATAAGATAGACGCAGCTATGGATACGAATGAAGTTCAAAATCTGATTGCCGCGGGAATACCCGGGTCTCACGTGGAAGTGCGCGACACCACCGGCGGCGGCGACCATTTTGAAGCCACCGTGGTGAGCACGGTGTTCGAGGGCAAGGGTCTCGTGCAGCGCCATCAGGTGGTCTATGCGGCGCTGGGCGAGGCGATGCGCGTGCGGGTGCATGCGCTCACGCTCAAGACGTTGACCCCTGCGGAATCGGAAAAACGGAGGTAGATGCCGACATGGCAAATGTGACCGAACAGATTGAAGCGGCGATTCGCGAGAACAAGGTGATGATTTTTATGAAGGGCAATCGCAGCTTTCCGCAATGCGGATTCTCCGCCGCGACCGTCCAGATCTTCGAAGAGCTGGGCGTTCCCTTTGCGACCGCCGATGTGCTTGCCGACCCGGAACTGCGCGACGCGATCAAGCGCTACAGCAACTGGCCCACGATCCCGCAAGTATATGTTGACGGCAAGTTCGTAGGCGGATGCGATATCGTCCGCGAGATGTACGAAAACGGAGAGCTCGAGCCGATCGTAAAAGCGGCGGTCGCACAATCCGCGCAGCACTAGCCGAAATTGTTTTCGACGCGAAAGGGCGCGGCCCGGCGACGGTCGCGCCCTTTGCGCTTGCGCTCGTGCAGCCGCTACGAACGCGCGCGCATCGCATCCATGCTCAGAGCGCCCGCGCCCATCGACGCGACCATCAGCAAGCCGCCCATGATCGCGAGGTTCTTCATCGTGTTGACCTGATTCGCCATCCCACCCGGCACGATATGGAAAAGAATCGTGACCGGAATCAGGAACAGGAACAGCACGATCGCGGCAATCCGCGCGCGGAATCCGAACACCAGCATCAGGCCGCCCGCCAACTCGATAATTCCGGCGACGTAAACCAGCACTTCCGACATCGAGCCCGGAATATGATGCGCGGCCATGTAACCCGCCATCGCAGCCCCGTGCCCAAGCTTGGTTGAGCCGCTGAGAATGAAGATCACGGCGAGCAGAATGCGGCCGACGAGCGCGCCGGTCTTGTCGAGTCCCTCCATAGCGAGCCTCCTTGACCGATGGTTAATAGCATCCGGGCCGCCCAATTCCCACGGGCATGACTTGCTGCACGATATGCTTATAATTGGCTGGAGCGATTAAGTGGCACGCAATCGTATACAAACCAGCGACAGGAATGTGAGCGCCATACGGACGGAACTGCGCGGCGATCAGTTGCGCTCGCTTCGCGAGCCTGCGGCAAGAATTCTCGCCAAGGCCGCGATACTCCTCTTTTCGATTGTGGTATTGACGTTAGCTTATCGCACGGTCGCGCGGACTATTACGTACAACTCTGACAATGCGTGTATCCTGCTCCAGGGGCAGGACGTCGCCGCAGGCAACCTGACTCTTCGCGGATGGACGCTCTCTAACTGCTCGTTCTATCCCGAGATCGCCTTCTATGCAGTGGCGATGCTGGTGAATCACTCTTCGAGCACGCTCGCGCGCATAGGGGGACCGTTAATATACGCGCTGGTGGTCATGATCGCGCTATGGCTGACCGGACGCGGCGCCAGCGATCCGAATTTGTACGCCAGTTATGCGATCACCTTCATTCTGATCGCATTGCCCAGCACGTTGCAGCATTTGTACATCCCGCCGGGTACTCACATGAGCACAATGCTGCTGATATTTGCAGCGTTGGTAGCGCTCTCATTCACTGAGGAAACCGTTTCGCGAGCGCCGGCCGCCTATGTCGGATACACTTTGCTTCTGGCCTTCGCTGTCTTTGGCGATCTCTTCGCGCTCTACTTCGCCGCGATTCCGATCGCGATAGTCACGGCCTATCGATGGGGCCACAGCCTATGCTCGCAAACGCGTGAGTTGTTCGCGCTCCTGGCGACGCTCGCGGCGACGATTATCGGGACTGCGGCGCTTAGATTCGTAAGCGCCATCGGCGGCTTCAGATTAATAGCCATTGCGCCTCACTTCATTGCCCTGAGGTCTTTGCAGCGGAATGTCTCCGCGACTATCGCGGGGATCGCCGGTCTATATGGAATCGATGCCGCGCACACGAATACGCCACTCGGCGCGATACTACTTTTCTCGCGATCGGTGGGCCTGATATTGATTCTGGGGTGCTGCGTGCTTAGCGCCTACAGAACATTGCGCGGCACCGAGAACCGAACCAACACAATAGTTATGGCCGCAGTCATACTCGACGCTCTGGAGTATGTATTAAATGACAAAGTTATAGGGGTGGACGCCGCGCGCTATTTGATTCCGTTTGTTTTGTTCGGTGCAATCCTGGCGGGCAGGGTCGGCGGAAGTTTGATACGTCAGACCAGGGTATATTATGCGGCTATCGGGCTGGTTTTTGTCGCCTACCTATTCGGCTTCGTACGCCTGATGCTGCAGCCTACTCTGCTGCCTCAAAGAGAAGACGTGCTGGCGCAGTGGCTATATCAACACGGGCTCGTGTCCGGCTACGGCGACTACTGGCATTCGTCGATAGTCACCCTCGAAAGCGACGGAAAGGTCAAGATAAGAGCAGTCGTTTTCGCCGGACGTCTCGTGCCATATGCCTGGGAATCAAAGGCGCAATGGTACTCGGCCGATTCCGGAGAACCCGCGCCAAACTTTGTCGTCATCGAGAACCCGAAGAGATTCATGGCGGCCTTCGAGACGGTCTCCGCAACGCGGACTTTGGGCTTGCCGTCGCAGACCTACCAGTTTCAGGGCTATACGATCATGGTTTGGGACCGCGGCAAGTGGCTGCTGAACGGCAACCCGAGTCATGGATAGCGCCTGACGGTTTCGATTTCAACGATCCGACGGACGGCCAAGAACGTAGGGACATTCGGTGGAATGCCCGACATCGGTGAAGCGGGGATCTGATCGTTTCAGTTCAAAGTCCGGAATCGCTCAGCCCATCCACCAGCGGACGCGGCCTGTATCGACGTGG
The DNA here is from genome assembly GCA_049795175.1 of Binataceae bacterium (SeqCode). Lineage (GTDB taxonomy): Bacteria > Desulfobacterota > Binatia > Binatales > Binataceae > JBARDN01. Next base: position 21,197 of record JBARDN010000089.1, read on the forward strand.
ACGAAGTTCGAGTTGGGATAGTAACCGACTCCGCCCCGATGCAGCGACAACGCGGCGAGCCGGACCGTTCTGAGGTTGCGCCCCGGCACGTGGAGGTCGATCGCTTTGCCTTGCACGTGCATGCTGTGCAGCGATACGCCCTCGGTCGTGTTAAACAGCATCGCATTGGTTATCGGAGATCGATATCCGGAAATTACTTCATAGGAAGCGCTGGTTTGCAGCCGCATGCGCAGCGCGACCAGTAGGTCGAGCAACTTGGGATCGATCGGCTTTACTTCGTTGCGCCGGTAGTCGCGCAGAATGTAATTGATCTGTTCGAGCCCGCCCGGAAGATACTTGCCATGCTCCCAATAGACCGCGTGCAGCCGTTCGCCAGTGTGCAGATTGTTGAAGCTCAGTGAGCGCGCCGATTGATCCGCGTGATGAGGAGTGCGCCGCCGCACATGCATCCGCGCCCACGCCGATGCGGGAATGAGCATCGGCGCCGCGCCGACGATTCCGGCGCTGACGGCGCTCTTGATGAAGCGCCGGCGCGAGATCGATTCGTGCTCGTCGACCTGACCGCCCTTCTGCACGTCCTTCATTTTCCGCTCCCCACTACCGTGCCCGCCGTGACATCGCGCGCGATTCCGTCGGATCGCTCGGTCACTTCCCCTGCGCGGGACCAATCAATTAGATCGCTCAAATGGTCGGCATCCGCAAGCCTTCGGACGTAGTCTATTCCACCGATACCTTTCTTGTACGCGTCGCGATTCACTTCCAGATAGATATGGCCGTCTGCGGTCCGCGCCAGCATGATTGGTTGATAAATGATCATGCCGCGATCCCCCAAATCCACCGACTGGTAAAGCGCCTCGACATCCGCCGGATTCAGCCGGATACATCCGTGCGTGTGAAATCCGTAAATCCCCATCGGCGAGTTGGTGCCGTGAATTCCAATCGAGGGCAGGCTGATGCCGATCCAGTAGTCGCCAAGCGGGTTGTCCGGTCCGGGCTGCACGCGGCTTACCGGCACCTTGCCATTGGCGAGCATCTCTTCGCGCACCGAATCGGGAACCCGCCAGATCGGCGCCTCGCGCATCTGGATGATCCTGAACTTGCCGATCGGCGTGCGCCACTGCGGAGCGACGCGGCCAACCGCAACTGGATAGTCGCCCACCAGCGCGTAGCTCTCGAAGTAAAATAACATCCGCTGCGGAAGATTGATTACGATTCCATCGACGAACTGAATCGGCACGATATGCTGATTATCGATATGCAGGGTCTTGCCCGCCGTGATCGTCGAACCCAGCACGACATTGTTGTCCGCCGCGATCACCGCGGCGCCAATGCCGAATCTCGCGCCGAGGCGAATCCAGTTGTCGCCCTTCTGGATTGTATAGTCGGCACTGCGCCCGACGACCTGATTGGAGAGCGGCGTCAGCTCCTGTGCGTCCGCGTGCAGCGAGATGCCGGCGAGCGTCAGCGACATAATCGCGACGGCGGCAAAAAATCTGCGCACGCGGAAGCACCCAACCACGCTGTGGAGTATGCCGCCGCGGTGCGCGCGAGTCGAAAGCGGTGTCAGAAGCTACCGGGTGGATTTCTTGAGCGCCTGCTCGACGCCAGGCATCCGTTTCGGTAGCACCCTGCCCTCTTCAGAGTTGCGGAGAAACGGTCCGACGCCGAGCAGCATGTGATGCGAGTGTGCGTTGCGCACCGAATTGCGAAACCCCATCTCGTCCTGCGCGTTGTTGACGGCGAATTTGAGCATCCGAAGCGTCATCCGATCGCTCTCGGCGATCCGCCCGGCCAGCGCGAGCGTTTCGGCCTCGAGCTTTTCGCGCGGGACCACCATATTTACGAAGCCCAGCCGGCACGCCTCTTCGGCGTTGACGAACCGGCTTTGAAACAGGATTTCCTTGGCCTTGCGGATCGGCAGATCCCACGGGATCGAAAAATACTGGAGCAGCGAGGGCAGGAACTGTGCGTCCTCCGACGCAACGATCAAGTCCATCGCCGCCGCGAACATCCATCCACCGAAGATGCAGTAGCCCTGCACCATCGCGATCGTCGGCTTGTCCAGATCGCGCCAACGCATCGTGTTGTCCAGGAACAGCTTTCGAGAGCGCGAGTATATTGCGCGCAGCCCTTTGCCATACGGACGGCGGGCGGCGTCTTCCTTTTCCTCGGGCGTTCCGAGATCGTGGCCGGAGCAAAAATGCTCCCCCTTGCCGGAGAGCACGATTACGCGGATTTCGTCGTCGTCGTTGGCGTCGGTGAACGCCGCGTCCATCTCTTCGAGTAAAATGCGCGACTGCGCGTTGCGCCGCTCGGGCCGGGCAAGGATCACGCGCGCGATCCGTCCGTTCTTCTCATACTCGATATGCTTGTACGCCATCGTAATTACTCCTTTGCTGACGCCGCGCGGTCGCTGGTTCTTCGATGCGCCTAACTTAGGACAAGCCGCCCCCCATCGCCATCGGTGCCCCGGCCGCGCTTTGCGTGAACGCGAGGTGTGGGCTAGCTTCGGAGCGACCGTTGCCCGGAGGTATTTGACGATGGCGCTGTGGAAACCGGATCAGACCTTTTATCCTTCCGCCAAGATGGCGATGAATGCGCCGCGCGAGAAGCTCGGCTATGTGGTGACATTCAACCCGACGCCGGGCAACGGCCGCCGCGACGCGCTGTGCGTGCTCGACCTCGATCCCCAATCCGCCGAGTATGGACAGGTCGTCGGCCGCACCGAGACCGAATTTGCCGGCGACGAGCTGCATCACTTCGGATGGAACGCGTGCAGCGCGGCGCTATGCCCCTACGCTCCGCATCCGCATGTCGAGCGGCGCTACCTGCTGGTGCCGGGACTGCGTTCTTCGCGCATCTACATTTTCGATACCAAGCCCGACCCGAGAAAGCCGAAGATCGTCAAGATCATCGAGGCCAAGGAAATCGCGGAGCGCACCGGCTACAGCCGGCCGCATACGATCCACTGTGGGCCTGACGCGATTTATGTCAGCGCGATTGGCGCTCCGAACGGCGACGGACCAGGCGGAATCTTTCTGCTCGATCACGAGAGCTTCGAGGTACTGGGGCGATGGGAAGTCGATCGCGGGCCGCAGTACTTCGCCTACGATTTCTGGTGGCATCTCGGCTACGACATCGCAATCACCAGCGAATGGGGCACGCCCAAGATGATCGAAAACGGGGTGGTGCCGGAATTGCTGCTGGGCGGAAAATACGGCCACGCGATCCATCTGTGGGATTTGCGCAAGCGGCGTCATCTGAAGACGCTCGATCTCGGCGCCGAGCAGCAGATGCCGCTCGAACTGCGTCCCTCGCACGATCCCACCAAGACTTTCGGCTTCGTTGGGGTTGTCATATCGACCAAGGATCTTTCGGCGTCAGTGTGGATGTGGAATCGCATCGGCGAGGACTGGTCGATCAAAAAAGTAATCGAGATTCCGGCCGAGCCCGCCGACCCCGCCGTGCTGCCGCCCGCGCTGAAACCTTTCAAGGCGGTCCCACCACTCGTTACCGACATCAACTTGAGCCTCGACGATCGCTTTCTCTACGTCGCATGCTTCGGCACCGGCGACCTGAAGCAATACGATGTCAGCGACCCGGCGAATCCGAAGCTCACCGGAACCGTTCGCCTGGGCGGAATCACGTCGCACGCCGCGCATCCGAAAAGCGGCGCGCTCAATGGCGGTACCCAAATGATCGAGCTCAGCCGCGACGGACGCCGCTTGTACGTCAGCAACTCGCTGTATAGTTCGTGGGACGCGCAGTTTTATCCCGAAGGCATTCGCGGATGGGTCGCCAAGATCGACACGAACCCTGCCGGCGGTATTGCGCTCGATCCAAAGTTCTTCACCAAATTCGACGCTGAGCGGCCGCATCAGATTCGGCTCGAAGGTGGCGACACGTCTTCCGACTCGTTCTGCTATCCGTGAGCGGCGCGTGGCCGTGGATCGCGGTTGCTGCCCTTGGCGCCTACCACGGCATCGACCCGTCGATGGGCTGGCTCTTCGCAGTGGCGCTGGGACTGCAAGAGCGCAGCCGCGCGAAAGTCCTTAGCGCGTTGATTCCGATCGCGATCGGGCATCTGGTTTCGATCGCGGTGATCGTGGCGGCGATCTCGCTCCTTCAATCCTCGTTCCCCTTTGCGATCGTGCGCCCGGTCGGTGCCGGCGCGCTGATCATCTTCGGTCTGTTCCGATTCTTCTGGCCACGAGCGCATCCGCGATGGGTCGCGATGCGCGTGAACTTCGGCGACCTGGCGCTGTGGTCGTTTCTGATGGCGTCGGCGCACGGCGCTGGTCTGATGCTGTTTCCGATTCTGCTTGGGATGAACGCCCCCGCGGGCGCGCCAATGCATCATCATGGGATGCCGATGCTTGGGCTGCAGGCTCATCCTGTTCTGACGGCTGCGGCGGTCGTGATCCTGCACACCGGCGCGATGCTAATCGTGATGGGCACGATCGCGGTCGTCGTGTACGAAAAGATCGGGCTCAAGATTTTGCGCAGCGCCTGGATCAACCTCGATACGGTATGGGCCGGCGCGCTGGTGGCAGCCGGTATCCTGTGCCTGGTGATTTGAAATCCCGACGTAGCCGCTTTAATTGCGCGCGCGCCCGTGCCAGCATCTAAGGGTATGCAGTCCTTGGGCGTGCTGCTGATCGAAGACGAAGAACGCCTCGCCGGCAATCTGCGCCAGGGCCTTACCGAAGAAGGTATCGCTCTGGATTGGGTGAAGTCCGCCGAGGAAGCCGCGCAGATCCTCGCGCGTAAAACCTACGACCTGATGGTGCTCGACATCGGACTGCCCGGAAAGAGCGGCGTCGATTTTTTGCGCGAACGGCGCGCGGCCGGCGACACCACGCCGGTGCTGTTCCTGACCGCGCGCAGCTCGGTGGAAGATCGCGTTACCGGACTCGACAGCGGCGGCGACGATTACCTGGTCAAGCCGTTCGCGTTCGCGGAGCTGCTCGCGCGAATTCACGCGCTCGCCCGGCGGCGGCCGGCGGCGCGAACCCCGGTGCTCAAGGTCGGCGAGCTCGAATTCGATACGGTCAAGCGCCGCGCCAGGCGTGCAGGCAAGGCGATCGCGCTTTCGCCGAAAGAGGCGATGCTGCTGGAGCTACTGATGCGGCGCGCAGGCGAAACCGTGACCCGCGACATGATTGCCGAGTCGGTGTGGGATTCGGACTACAACGTCTTCACCAATTTGATCGAGGTGTTCGTCAATCGGCTGCGGCAGAAGATCGACGACGACGCGAAGAACTCGATGATCACCACCGTGCGTGGCGTCGGCTACATGATGCGTGCGGGCTAGCCGCCGCGGGCGTTGACGGCGGCAATGAGCATCCGGCTCCGGCTCACGATCTATTGGGCGCTCGTGCTGGGCGCGATCCTGCTGATTGCCGCATTCGCCGCACTCAAGCTCTTCGAGCGCGAGCAGTATGGCGCGCTGCACGCCGCGCTGATCGAAGAAGCCGACACCAGTGCGCACGAGCTCGCGGTCGCCGACCGGCCACGCGCCGCGGCGCTGCTGCGCGGGCTCAGCCTTGAGCGCGATCTCGGTCCGCGCCGCCGTGTCGTGCTGATCACCCAGGCCGGCGTAGTCGCCGACTTCGGCACTCAATCCGTCGAGCTCCCGAAGATTCCGGTGGGAAGCCGCTTTCGCGGAATCTCGCGCGTGGCCAAAAATAATTTCAGCTTCGCGATCAAGCCGCTGATGTTCTCGGGCCAGGATGCGCTCCTGATGGACGGCGCCGACATGACTCCGATTCGCGAGTCGGTCGAGCGGTTGCGCGACACTCTGCTCCTGGTCGTGCCGATCCTGTTGATCATGTGCGTCGCCGGAGGATATCTGCTCGCGGGCCGCGCGCTTGCGCCGGTCGCGTCGCTCGCGGCCTCGCTGGGGGATATCCAGCCGCATGATTTGAATCGCCGCCTGCCCGCGCCCGAAGCCTACGACGAGATCGGAAAGCTCACCGACGTCATCAACGCCCTGCTCGACCGGCTCGAAAGCGCGTCGGTCACCGAGCGGCGCTTTGCTTCCGATGCCGCGCACGAGCTGCGCACGCCGCTGGCGGTCCTGCGCACCGGACTCGACGTGGCGCTGACGCGGGAAAGATCGGGTGCCGAGAACCGCGCGGCGCTGGAGAATGCGCATCGCGAGGTTATTGGCCTGTGCAAGATCGCCGAGGAGTTGCTGATGCTGACGCGGCTCAACGGCGAAGCCGCGATCGAGCGCAAACCGGTAGATCTGCGCGCCCTGATCACCGAAGTCACCGCAACCGTCGAACCGCTGGCCACGGCGAAAAATGTCGACCTGCGCACCGCCGAGCTGGCATCAACGATAATCGACGGCAGCGCGGCGCATCTACGCCGCCTGGTGATCAACCTGATCGACAATGCACTCAAGTTCACGCCGGCCGGCGGCAAGATCGAAGTCGGGCTGGCCAATGTCGACGGCCGCGCGATCCTGCGCGTGGCCGATACCGGCCCCGGAATCGAGCCTGCCGAGCTGCCGTTGGTCTTCGAGCGCTTTTTCCGCGGCGCGCACGCCGGCGGCGAAGGCAGCGGGCTGGGATTGAGCCTGTGCCGCGAAATCGCGCGCTACCACGGCGGCCAAATCGCCGCGGCGAATCGGCCCACGGGAGGCGCCGTGTTCGTGGTCAAATTGCCACTGCGCGGAACCCGCGCGCTGCAACCCGCTGAAAGCGCTCAGCTCACCGCGAGCGCGCGAGTTGCTTAATATCTATTCACTAGGCTCGCTCCCTCCGTCGATGTTAATTTCCCGTCTATGATGCATCCGCATTCTCATACCCATGTGGCTGCGGTGGCCGTCTTGATGACCATGCTGCTGACTGCCGGCAGCGCGACGGCTGCGCCGCTGACGCTCAAGGAAGCAATCGATCGCGCGCTGGTGTTCGCTCCGTCGATCGCAGTCGCTTCCGGAACCAGCGATCTGACCGAGGCGCACGCACGCGAAGTGCGCGCCCCGCTGTTCCCCAGCATCACCGCCGGAACTGAGTATTCTCAGTCGCCCGGCTACAACGAAGTAGTCACCAACCGCGGCCTGTCGAGCGCCCTGCTCGCGCTCAACTACACCGCGTTCGATTGGGGGCGCCGCGCCGCGCGCTACCGGGCGGCGCGCTACGTGAGCGAGGCCGCCACGCTCGGCATCGCTGCCGCGCGCGCGCAGATCGCTTTCGATACTCGCGGTGCGTACTACGAGCTGCTGCGCGCCCGCGCGACCGAGCGCGAGGTCGGCGGCAGCGTCGAGCGCCTGAATCGTTACGTCGCTACCGTCGAGCAGTTGCACGGCAGCGGACGCGCGATCGCGAACGACGAATTGAAGATTCGCAGCGCGCGTGATGCGACCGAGCTCGCGCTCGCAAGTGCGCAGGGCGACGTGCGCCGCGCCTCGGCCAATCTCGGCTCGTTAATCGGCGACTTTGATACGACCGATATCGCGATCGCCGATCCTGACGAAACTCCGCCGCAGCTCGCCGGTGACCTCGCACAAAGCCCGGCAATGCAGGCGGCGCAGCGTGCGATTTCCGCCGCTGCGCTGCAGGTGCGCGCCGCACGCGACGAACGCCTGCCGACTTTCCATATCGCTCTGACCACCGGAGCTCTCGGCGTCGATCCGCCTGCCACAATCAACCACGATTACGGCGCATCGTACGATGGGGTGATCTCGATGCCGGTGTTCGAGGGTGGGCTAATCGACGCGCACGTCGATCAGGCCAGGGCGAAGGAGCGGACCGCGCACGCGCAGTTGCGCCAGACGGAGTACCTGCTCGAACGGCGGCTCAAGGATGCGGAGTTGCGCTACCAGCAGGCGAACGATGAATTGAGAATCCTCGCGCACGCGCAACCGACTGCCGACGACGCCTTCGCGCTCACTTGGACCCGCTTTCTGGGCGGCGGCACCGCAACCGTGCTCGAGGTGCTTGACGCCTATCAGCAGTCCGAGCAGCTTCGCGTGCAGCGCTTCATCTACCAGTTCGCCGCGCGCGAGGCGGTGGCCGAATCGCTCTTGCTCGCCGGCAAAGTGCAGTGATCGAATCCGAATTCAAAAAACTTGCGCGGACCGGGCTCGCTCTCGCTGCGGCGCTCGCGATTTTTATCGGCGCGGGATGCCGTGGTGCGGACTCGAGCGACGACGACAGCACCGCTGCGCCACCCGCTCCGGTCCTGATGGTCACCGCGGCGCGCGCGGAGATCGCACCCATGCGCCAAGCGCTGCACGTGCTGGGGAGCACAGTCGCACTTACTCGCGTCACTATTCGCTCACCGACTGCGGGCCGCGTGAGCAATATCCATATCAAGAACGGCGATTTCGTCCGCAAAGGACAGGTAATCGCGCACGTCATCAATCGCGAGATCGACGCCGCACGCGCCGGACTTTCGGTCGCACAAAGGCTCGATCCGCAAGACGCGACCGCGCTCGGCAAATCGGTCGGCCGCTACGATCGAGGTCCGGGAATTCCGGTCGTCTCGCCCGAGTCGGGAATAGTTGCCGCACCGCCGGCGGTCAGCGGCCAGATGGTCGCCGATCTCGACACCATCGCAGAGCTGGTTAATCCCGCGAGCATATACGTAAACGCTCCGGTGCCGATTGGCGACGTTCATCTGCTCCACCCGGGGATGGCCGCCACCGTCACCTCTCCGCTGCGCCCCGGCGTCGAGTTTCCCGCGCGCGTGGCCGCCATCTTCCCCACCTTTGACACCCAGAGCGCGACCGCGCCGGTCAGGATCGATTTCGCCGGCCCGCAGGGGATTCGCGAGACTGACGCGCCGGTCGAAGCAAGCATCGCGGTCTCCGAAGTTCCGGACGCGATCGTTATTCCGTCCGTTGCGCTGTTCCAGGATGCGGGCGTGAACCGTTATCACGTTTTCGTCGCCGGCGACGACGGCCACGCGCATCGCGTCGATGTCTCGCTCGGCATCCGTAAGGGCAACCGCGTGCAGGTTATCGGCCGGGTCAAGGCTGGCGACCAGGTGATCACCTCGGGCGGCTACGCCCTGTCCGACGGCCTGCAGGTCAAGGTCGGAGCCGCGCCGTAGCGATGCGCCGCGTCAATTCGACTTTGGCGGTGCTGTCGGCGCTCGCGCTGAGCGCGCTCGGCGTGACCCTCGCCTTTTCGATCCCGAGCTCCGTGTTTCCCGAGATCACGTTTGATCGCGCGATCATCCTGGCCGACAGCGGCGATCTTCCCGCCGAGCAGATGCTCGTGAGCGTCACGCGTCCGCTCGAAGAAGCGGCCTACGGCGTCGTCGGCGTCGGCCTGGTGCGCTCCACCACCACGCGCGGCAGTACTGAAATCGACGTCACCTTTGAGTCATCGGCAAACCCGACCACCTCCTATCAGCTCCTCAACGCCGCGCTGAGCGAGGTTCGCGCGCGCCTGCCCGGCGGTACCGACATCGCCACTCGCCTGCTAACCAGCGGAACCTTTCCGATCCTCGACGTGAGCATGAGTTCGCCCTCCCGCAGCCTGGCCGACATAACCGACATCGCGCTCTACGACGTGGTGCCGAGCTTCCATCGTATCGGCGGGGTTTATCGCGTCGAAGTGGTCGGCGGTAAGTATCGGGAATTCGTAGTGCGGCTGGATCCGACGCGGATGCTCGAGCATAGCCTTTCGCCGCAGGAGATCGTTGACGGCCTCGCCAAGGCCAATATCGTCGCTTCCGCCGGCCGCGTGCTCGATTCGCATCGGATGCTTCTGACGGTAGTGACGGGCAACGTGCACGACGCGATGGAACTCGCAGCGCTGCCGGTCGCCAACGCGAAAGGCACGCCGGTGCGCGTAAGCGATGTCGGCCAGGTCGAGCTGGGAATCCGCGAGGATTATGTGCGTACCGCTTCCGAGCGCGGTCCCGCGGTGCTGGTGGGAATCTCGCGCCAGCCCGCAGGCAACACGGTCGCGATCGCGGCCCAGACCCGCGCAATTTTGGCCACAATGCGCCAGCGCTATCCCGACGTCGATTTTTCGTTCTCTTACGATCAATCCGCGCTGGTCACTGAATCGTTTCTGAGCGTGCGAGACGCGATCGTCTTCGGATTGGTGCTCGCGGTGCTGGTGGTGTTCGCATTCACGCGCAGTCTCGCCAGTGCGGCCATCGCCGCGATCGTGGTTCCCTGTACCCTCGCGATCACCTTCGTCGTGATGAAAGCCGCCGGGCTTACTTTCAACATGATGACACTCGGCGGACTCGCCGCCGGAATCGGCCTGTTCATCGACGACGCGATCGTGATGATCGAGGCGATTCATCGCGCGCGCTCTTCCGGGATGGCCACCATCGACGCGGTCCCCGCCGCGCTCACTGAGCTCGCGCGCGCCCTGGTCGCCTCGACGATGACGGTGATCGTGGTGTTCGCGCCGTTGGTGTTCGTAAGCGGCGTGACCGGCGTGTTCTTTCGCTCGCTCGCAGCCACGCTCGGCGCAGGCCTCGCGATCTCGCTGGCGCTGGCGCTCTACTTCACCCCCGCGCTCGAAATGATCGTCGAGCCGATTCGCCGCCAGAGCCGCGAGCCCGGCCGCATATTCAGCCGACTCCGTGACGCGTACCTTTTCACCATGCGTCCGGTAATGCGTTTTCCAGCCTTGTCGCTGCTGATTGCCGCAGTCGCGATCGGTGCAGCCGCCGTCATGTATGGCAGCGTCGGCACCGATTATTTGCCCGCTCTGGACGAAGGCGAGTTCGTCCTCGACTACATCACTCCGCCCGAGAGCACGCTCGCCGACACCCAGGCGATGCTCGGCCAGATCCAGCAAATCCTGCTCGCGACGCCCGAGGTCGCGGCGTTCTCGCGCCGCACCGGTACGCAACTCGGTTTCCAGTTGAGCGAATCGAACACCGGCGACTTCTCGGTGCGTCTCAAAACCAATCGCAGCCGCGGAATCGACGCGGTGATTGGTTCGGTCCGCAGCCGTGTGCTCGCCTCAGTGCCGGGCGTGCAAATCGATTTCTCGCAGATGCTTCAGGATCTCCTCGGCGATTTGTCGGGCACGCCGCAACCGATCGAAGTCAAAGTTTTCGGCGCCGATCAGAACCAGATCGAAGCCACCGCGCGCCGCGTCGCCGAAGCGTTGCGCACCATTCCCGGCGTCGTGGACGTCTTCAGCGGCGTGGTGCTCAGCAGCCCCGAAGAGGAAGTTCGGGTCAACGAATCCGCCGCCGCGCGCTACGGACTCTCGGCCGCCGATATCCAGACCGCCTTGCACACCATCGTCCAGGGAACCGTCGCGACCAATATCCGGCAGGGCGATCGGCTGGTCGGCGTGCGCGTGCGTTACCCCGATGAGTTTCATCTCGACCTCGGCACGCTATCCGAAGTGATGCTCAAGACGCCGTCCAACGGCCGGGTGCCGCTCTCCTCGGTCACGAAATTTGGTTTCACGGGCGCGAAGGCCGAGATGAATCGCGAGCGGCTGCGTCCTGTGGTTCACGTCACCGCGCGCCTGGCGGGCGTTGACCTCGGGACCGCGATGAATCGCGTGCGCGCCGCGATGGCGAAATTCCCGCTTGCTGCCGGAGTCACGCTCGAATACGGCGGACTGTACGCGCAGCAGCAGCAGGCATTCAGCCAACTCGCGCTGGTGCTGATCGCGGGAACCGTCGCGATGTTTCTGATCCTGGTCTGGGAATTCGGCCGCCTTACCCCTGCGCTTGCATGCCTCATCGCGGCGGTTGCGTCACTGGCCGGCAGCTTCCTCGGTCTCGACCTGACAGGCATCACGCTCAACATCTCGTCGTTCATGGGGATCATCATGGTCGCCGGCATCACGGCGAAGAACGGAATCCTGTTGCTTGATCACGCCGAACACGAGGTCGCGCACGGCCTAGCGCCGATCGAAGCGCTTGCGAATGCCGCTCGCATCCGGATGCGCCCGATCCTGATGACGACGCTTGCGACCGCCGCAGGACTGTTTCCGCTGGCTCTCGGCCTGGGCGCGGGTGCGAAGGTGCAGCAGCCGCTTAGTATTGCGGTGATCGGAGGACTGATATTCGCGATGCTGCTGTCGACGCAGATCGCGGGTGGAATTTATCTGCTCGGAACGCGGCAGCGAACGATCGATTAAGGCCGGGAAATTTGGGTTCGTTCAGATCACTCCCGGCCACAAGCGGAACCGAACCTTGCTCTGGTACGCGCGATAGGCGGGCTCGAGCGCGAGCAGCCCTTCCTCCATCTCGATTCGCCAGACCAGGAACGGTAGTGAAGCGATAATCAGAAACACGTTGCGCGCGCTCGGATATGAGAATGCAAAACCAATCGTGAGGATGAGCCATCCCAGATAGATCGGATGGCGCACGCTCGAAAACGGACCCTTCGAGACCAGGCCTCGATTCGCCGGCAAAATCCCGAAGCTCCGTCCCATATAGATTCGCGCGATCTGCGACAGCGCCACGCCAACGATCTCAAGCGCGATTCCTACGATCGCGAGTATCCCGAACGACGGCGATACCGGACGCATCAGGCACGGAATCACCAGCATCCCGGCCGAGGCCGCGATCGCGGGAATTGTCACCATCGCAGCTTTCGGCGGCAGCCGGACCAACGAGAACGCTCCCATGATGAGCGCGCCGAT
>JBARDN010000090.1:0-16182 GCA_049795175.1 Binataceae bacterium (SeqCode)
GGCAAAGGCCGCGCGGCGCGAGCCGCAGACCGGATCGCCCGCGCGTCCGCCACGCGGCGCCGCGCAAAGCTCGGTGCGCGACTCGATCCTCGACTCTCCTGCGCTCGCTCCGTGGATCGCCGTCGGCGTCACGTTGCTGGTTTATCTGCGATGCTTCGGCAACGCGTTCGTTTACGACGACCACGAGATGATCGATCTGAACCCGCTCATCAGCAATTGGTCGTTCATCTGGAAATCGTTCGGGCATGACCTGTGGTGGTTTCGGCCCAACGGCACCTTTCCCAAGAGCAACTATTATCGCCCGCTGCAGGACGTATGGCTCGGGTTGAACTACCAGATGTTCGGTTTCAATCCGGTCGGATGGCACATATCGATCGTGCTGACGCATCTGGTCGCCGTGTACCTGCTGTACCAGGTTGGATTGTCGCTGACCAAAAGCCGCTATGCCGCGTGCGTGGGCGCGACGCTGTTCGGCGTGCTGCCGATCGGCGTGCAGGCGGCGGCGTGGCCGTGCGCAATTCCGTTTCCGATGGTGGCAGCGTTCTATCTCGGCTCGATGTGGTTTTTTATCGAACGCAAACGCGCGCCGATCCGGAACCTCGCGATTTCACTCGCGCTGTTTGCCGGCGGCCTGCTGAGCCACGAGCTGGCGGTGATGATGCCGGGATTGCTGATCGCTTATGTGTTCATCCTCGAAGACGCGCCGACGGATGAGACTGCGCGCAAACCCGCGCTTGGCGAACTTGCAGCACGCGCCGGCGACGCGATCTGGAAGGCGGCTCCCTATCTGGTGCTCGCCGCGATCTATCTCGCGCTGCGGATCGCGGTGCTGGGCCATATAAATGGCCACGCGCCCAACAACAACGCGACGTTCGCACAAGTACTGATGTCGATTCCGTCGGCGCTGGCGAATTACGCCCTGATGCTGACGTTGCCGTGGATGGCGGGACCGGCGCACGCCTTCACCTTTGCCACCAGCCTGCGTTCGGAAATTTTTTATCTGCCGGCTATCGCGCTCGCCGCGATCGCGGTCGCGGGCTATCTCGTGCTGCGCAAGCTTCCGCATCGCCGGCTGTATTTCTTCCTGATCCTGTGGATGCTGTTCGAAATCGCGCCGGTGATGAATCTTGGCGGACTGATGCGCGTGATGCTGATTCAGGATCGCTATGAATACCTGGCCGCGTTCGGATGGGTGCTCTTGCTCGGCGATATCGTGGCGGGATTCGCGGCCGGCGGCGGTGAGGCGCGCAATCTGGCAACCGCGGTCGCGGTAACGGTGATCGCGGTGTACGGCGCGGCGACCTGGCACACCGAGGGCTACTACCACGACGAATACACGCTCTTCACCAAATGCATCCAGGAGGATCCCAACTCAACTCTATGCCACGGACGGCTCGGGATGCTGCTGGAGAAGCAGCATGACTGGCCCGCAGCCGAACGCGAGTTTCGCACCGACATCGCGCTCAATCCCGACGACGGTCCCGATCTGTACAATCTTGGCCGGCTGCATGCGACGGAGGGCCACTACCGGGAAGCCGACGACGAGATGGGCCGGGCGCTCAAGATGCTCGGCACGCAGGTGCCGGCGGCTTTCGACCTCGAGCTGGCTCAGGTCGCGGACAAAGCCGGCGACGCCCCTGGCACCGAGGCCGCGCTCAAAGTCGCGCAGTCTGATCCCAAAAGTGCCAATTCCGCGATTTACATGCGCGCCAGGATCATGGCCGGGCATCGCGACTACGCCGGCGCCGAAAAGCTGTTGCGTCCGTTGGTCGACAGAGATCCGGGATCGTTGCAGGTGATCGCGCTGCTCGCTTCGGTCATGGAGGTCCAAGGCGATCACGAGGGCGCGATCGCCGCGTATCAGCGCGCGCTTGCGATCTCACCCGAGAATCCTGTGGTGCATACGATGCTGGCGAAGAGCCTGCACGCGCAGGGGCGCGATACCGAGGCGCTGGCCCAATGCAAGCAAACGCTCGCGATTCAGCCGGGTAATCCTGCGGCACGCGCCCTGGCGGCGCAACTCGAAGCCGCGGAAGCTTCGCCCAACAAATTGTCACGATAACAAACATAGTGTATAAAAGAGGGATGGATGAATGCCGGCGTGCAAGGATGCGTCTAACCCGCGATTAGCGTGTGAAACGCCGAACCTTCAAATCCGTCTGGCATATGGTGAGTAAGTAGCCTCCGCATCCAAAAGGATCGGCCTATGGCGTCTAACATAAACGAAAAAGCGAACAAACAGAGAATCGCGCACAGGATCAGCGTGATGGCGGCGGCAATCTCGCTGGCGTTCGCCTTTGCGGGCGTCTCCGTGGCGCGCGCCGCCGCTGCCGAATCCACCGCATCCTCCGGCGATGCAGTGGATGCGGCAACGAGCGTCGCCATCGCAGGAAATCATCCCGCGGAGGCCGCCGATTTCTCGGCCGGTCCGGAGATTGCCTCGACTCAGACGCTGCGCATGGAGGTTATCCTTGCGCTGCACGATCGCGCCGGACTCGACGCGCTTATCGCGGCGCAGCAGGATCGCTCCTCGCCGCAGTACCATCAGTGGTTGACCCCGGCTGAGTTCAGCGCCCGTTTTGGCCCGACGCAGTCCGACTTGGCGGCGGTGAGATCATGGCTTGACGGCAGGGGTTTCACGGTGGAGTCGCAAAGCCTGGCGCTGCGCAAAGTTGTTTTCTCGGGTCCGGCAGCAAGCGCCGAAAAAGCCTTCGGCGTGAAGATTCATACCGATTCGACCCAGACGCATTACACCAATTTGAACGATCCGATCGTGCCGAAATCGGTCGCATCGATCGTCGCCTCAATTCGCGGCCTGTCGAACCTCGCGCACGCGCAGCCCGCAGTTCAGCTTTCACCAGACTTTTCGACCGTGCCCGACACGAAAATCTCGAAGCTCGGCACGCATTTCGGACCGAACGATCTCTACACCTTCTACGACGAAATTCCCCCGAGCAGCTCGAACAACGACGGCTCAGGCACCGACTGTATCGCCCTGCTCGAGGATTCCGACTTTGACAACGGATCGGTCAACGCGTTCGACAGCGAGTTCGGCGTCGTATTTTTCAGCGCTACGCGAGTGCTCGCCGACGGAAGCGACCCCGGAGATAGCGGCAACGACGCGATCGAAGCGCTGCTGGATGTCGAGTACGCGCATGCCGCGGCACCCGGGGTTCAGATCGTCACCTACATCGGCGATAATTCGGAATCGGGAAGCGGCAGCGGAGTACTGGACGCAGGGATGAGAGCGGTCAGCGACGACGCCTGCGGCGCAATTAGCATCAGCTTCAGTTTCTGCGGTCAACCCGACACTTTCTACACCAGCGAGATCGATCCGATCGCGGCGCAGGCCGCCTCGCAAGGACAAGCCGTGTTCGCATCATCGGGAGATTTCGGCGCGGCGGGGTATGTGCTCAAAGGCAACGTGTGCGTGGCCGGCTCCTCGCACAATGTGAGCGAGCTATCCGCCGATCCTAACATCACCGCGGTCGGCGGGACGCAGTTCACGCCGCATTACAAGAAAGGGGTTGATGTCGGCAACGCACGCGAGTCGGTCTGGAAGGACAAAACCGGCGCCGGCGGCGGCGGCGAAAGCGCCGTATTCCAAAAGCCCTCATATCAGAGCGGCGTCATCTCGACCGACACGAATCGCGACGTCCCCGACGTCGCGCTGGTCGCGTCCCCGATCCATCCGGGGTTTTTTCTGGGCTACAAGGGCGGAATCGCATGCTGTATCGGAGGCACCAGTCTGAGTGCGCCGTATTGGGCGGGAATCGCGCAGCTCGCAGCACAGAAGGCGGGCATGAGCCGCGTCGGTCCGCTCAACCCAATCCTCTACTCGATCGCCGGGTTTCGCGACGTCTCCCGGGGCAACAATACTTTTCACCATGTGACCGGCTTCAAAGCTACTGCGGGCTACGACCGCTCCACAGGACTGGGAACTCCGGATATCAACAATCTGACCAGCGCGATCGCAGCGCATTAGGAAGGTTTTCCGTAACCAAAATCGAGATCGGTGTTACGATTAAGCTGGGATGTTCATGGAATCGAGATCAGGAACCGCGTTGCAGGCGCTCACAATCCGTTCGGCAGCCTTGATTCTCGCGCTGGCGGTCACCGGGGTGTCCGCCGCGCGAGCACAGACCGGCGTATCCGCCACGGCCGAGAGCCCGACGACGATTGTCGGCAATCATGCCGATGAGGCGGCGGACTTCGCGGGCGGTCCGGAGATCGCCGGGTCAAAAACCCTGCGGATGCAAATCTCGCTTGCGCTCCGCCACCGTGACGCGGTCGACAATCTGATTGACGCGCAGCAGGATTCTTCCTCGCCGCAGTATCATCAATGGCTCGCGCCCGGAGAATTCGACGCCCGCTTCGGCCCGACCCAGGCGCAAGTATCCTCGGTAGCCGCGTGGCTTGCGCGCAAAGGCTTCAAGATCGAATCGACCAGCGTGGCCAAACGCGCGATCGTTTTCAGCGGTGCGGCAGGTTCTGCCGAGTCGGTCTTTAAAGTGAAAATTCATACCAGCGCGGACGGCGCGCTGTACGCCAACCTGGGCGATCCGTCTGTGCCGGCTTCGATTGCGCCGCTGGTCGGCTCAATCGGCGGCCTGTCGAATATATTGCGTTCGCGTCCGAACGTTCGGTACCTGCCAAATGCCTCCGCCTCGCCTGACGTGACCATCGGAAACACCACGGCTTTTGGACCGAGCGATCTATATTCATTTTACGACCAGACTCCGCCGACCAGTTCGAGCAACAACGGCGCCGGCGCCGATTGTATCGCGGTTATCGAGGACTCGGACTTCGACGACCCGTCGGTCGCGGCCTTCGACACGCGCTTCGGCCTACCGACGATCGACCTGACCCGCAAACTTTCATCGAATGGCGGCGATCCGACCAACCCCGATGAGACCGAGACGCTGCTCGATATCGAATACGCTCACGCCGCGGCGCCGGGAGTGCCGATTGTCGCCTATATCGGCGACGACGCAACCTCACCCGATGCCGACGGATTGATCGATGCGGCCAAACAGGCGGTGAGCGACGACACTTGCGGCGCGATCGGTATCAGCTTCAGTTTGTGCGGCGGCGCGAAAAAATTCTATTCGCATGAACTCAATGGGTTCCTGGCGCAGGCCGCGACTCAGGGCCAGTCCGTATTCGTCGCCACCGGAGACGACGGCGCCGCAGGGTACTCCTTCGACAAGAAGAGTGACATGTGCGTCCAGGGCCGAAAGCGAAACGTGAATGAACTTTCTGCGGATCCGCACGTAACCGCGGTCGGCGGAACCCAGTTTTTTGCTTTCTACTCCGGCGGCAACGACGTGGGTAACGCGACCGAAATGGTGTGGAACGATCAGCACGGCGCGAGTGGAGGGGGCAGCAGTAAAATTTTCGCCAAACCAAAATACCAGAAGGGGATTCGCAAAATGGGCTCCAAGCGCGCAGTTCCCGACGTATCGCTCGCGGCCTCGCCCGATACTCCGGGTTTTTTCTTCGGAAGCGGCGGCGAAGTTGTCTGCTGCATCGGCGGCACCAGCCTCGGCACCCCCTATTGGGCCGGAATCGCGCAGCTTCTCGCGCAGCATGAGGGGGTGCGGCGAGTGGGCAATCTCAACACCGCCCTCTACGCGATCAACAAGAGCGCCGGCGCCGGAATTCGCGACGTTACCCAAGGCTCGAATAGCGCGTTTGGGGTGGTCGGATTCAGCGCGGTTGCCGGTTACGATCGCGCCTCAGGACTCGGCACGCCGGATATCGATTTGCTGCTCGATTCGATCGCGAGCCAATAGCAACCATCAAACTTCGCGACGAAAAAACCCGGCTCGAGCGAACCGAGCCGGGTTTTACTTTTGTGCGCTACACGATCGCGCTTACTTTTTGGAAGGATCGGGCGTCAGGCGCAGATAGGGCCGCAGCTCCTTGTAGCCCTTCGGAAACTTTTCCTTGAGTACCGCGGGATCCTTTATCGACGGTGCGATAACCACGTCCTCGCCATGCTTCCAATCGACCGGCGTTGCGACCGAGTACTTGTCGGTGAGCTGCAAGGAATCGATCGCGCGCAGAATCTCGTCGAAGTTGCGCCCGGTGCTCGCTGGATAAGTCAGAACCAGGCGGATCTTCTTGTTGTTGTCGATCACGAAAACTGAGCGGACCGTAGCCGTGTGGTTCCACTCGGGATGAATCATGTCGTAGAGCGTAGCGACCTTCTTATCGGGATCGGCGAGGATCGGGAAGTTCATCTTGACCTTCTGCGTGTCTTCGATATCGCCGATCCATCCCTTGTGCGACGGCACACTATCGACGCTCACCGCCAGCACCTTGCAGTCGCGCTTCTCGAACTCGGGTTTGAGTGCGGCGACGCGGCCGAGTTCGGTCGTGCAAACCGGGGTAAAATCCGCAGGATGAGAGAATAGAACGGCCCAATGGTTACCGATCCACTGATGAAACTTGATCGGTCCTTCGGTGGATTCCTGAGTGAAATCCGGGGCTTCGCTACCAAGATGAAGTGCCATTTTTCTTATACCTTCCTTTGCTTTTTTTGCCGCTCGGGCAGATTTTGATGAGGTCCGAGGCTATTTATGATTTATAATACTAACTAAGTAACAAATCCGAATCTAGCGCCGAGCCCCATATAGATCAAGTCCGTCAGCATTGTCTCGCGCTAGCCATGCTTGATCTTGCGGAAGTCGGGTTTGCGCTTTTCCATGAACGCGCTCACGTACTCCTTGTGCTCGGGCGATACGTAGCATTTCTCGAGTGCGAAGCCCTCAAACTGCATTGCGGTCTCGAGCGTCCCGTCGAGTCCCTGGTAGAGCGCACGGCGCGTCATCGCGAGCGACAGCGGCGAACAATCGAGCATCTCACCGGCCAGCTCGCGCGCCTTGGGCATCAACTCGGCCGCGGGGAACACCTGGCTCACGAGGCCCATCGCAAGGCACTGCTCGGCGCCGTATTGGCGTCCGGTCAGCATCATTTCGGCGGTGCGCGCAAGTCCGATAAGCCGCGGCATCAGGTAGCTCGATCCGAGCTCGCTCATCAGGCCGACGCGGGGAAAGATCACGCCCATCTTGGCGTTGTCGGATGCGACGCGGACGTCGAACAGCAGCGGGATCGTGCATCCGACTCCGAGCGCATAGCCGTTGATCGCGGCGATGGTTGGCTTGCTGAGCCCGCGCATGATCATCGGCAGAGAGATCGCACCGCGCCGGCGCTCGCCGCCGCCTTCGGAGTCTTCGGACTTGGTGTCCTCGCGCGATTTGATGTTAGAGGCGAACATCGCCATGTCCGCGCCGGCACAGAACGCGCGATTGCCGGCGCCGGTCATGATGATCACGCGCGCGGCGGGATCGGCGTCCGCACGCAGCATCGCGTCAGCGATCTCGATGCCCATTTCGGTGGTGAAGGCGTTCATCCGGGCGGGGCGATTTAGCGTGATCGTCGCAATCTCGCCGCCCGTCTCATAGAGCAGGGTCTCGTATGCCATCGTGAAAACTCCTTGGCTGGATGCCGCGCGCACGTCGGCCAGTCGCCGTGACACGGATAAATCAGGGCGCCGCGCTAACGCTTTTTCTTCTGCTTTTTGCGCGACTCGCGAATCTTCGCTTTGAGTCGTGTGTCTTTGCGTTTGCGCCGCCGCTTGATACTTCGTTGCCGTTCGCTTGCCATCGTTATTACGCTCGCCGTTGCAGGTTGGTTTGCAGGTTCCGAGTTATCTGTCTAGCAGGGTGAAGGGGAACACAGAAGAGCGGAAGTAGGCGCTGCATCTGCTAAGTCCGCGCGTATTCTTGATCGTCCCTCTCTCAATCTTGGAGGCTTTCGATAAATGGAGATAAACTCCGGAGGTAAAGAGACCGCCGAGACGGCGGCCCTACTGGCAAAAGGCCTTTTTCAGTAGGACGGCGTCTCGCCAGTCATTACAGAACGCGCTGCGGTAATTATCGACAGCCTCCTTGTTGGCAGAGGGACAATCCAGAAACCGCGCAACCAGCAGGGAAATCAGGTGGCGCGGGCGATCGCGGCGTCGAGTAGCCCTATGATTCGCGCGGGGGTGGCCAGGCGGATGAATGCGCCGAGGCGGGGTCCGCGCTCCTGACCGAGAATCGCGCGATACATCAGCGGAAAAATTTTGCCGGGTTTGTCGTAGTTCGCGCGGCCGAGATCGTAGATAGTTTTTTCGATCTCTTCGGCCGTCGCTTCCGGATTCGCGCGCAGGAAATCCGCGAGGCTCCTTAGCTGCCCAGCCTCGGCGGCGCTGGGTGCATACGGCATTTTGCCGGGCTCGACGAAGTCGCGGTAAAAGTTGAGCGCACAGTCCATCAGCGCACGGCCCATCGCGGCGGTTTCAGAATCGCCGGCGATCGCCGCGTCGTAGCGCTTGAGGTAGTTCCAGATAAACTCGCCGTCCGAGCTGCCGAGCGCGCCGACCAGGTTCATCATCATCGTGAACGAAAGCTGCGAGTCGAAGCGGCGCGGGCTACTTTTCTGCAACACGAACTCGAGCGGAGAATCGGCGCGCGATTCCGAATTGGGCGCGGCGACGTACTCGCGCAGCGCCTCGAGGTAGTCATCGACGTATTGCGGGATCGATTCGAGAAATAATTTTCGCGCGCGCCGCGGATTCTGCAGCAGAAAGAACTTCAGCACTTCGACCGGCGCATAGCGCTGCCATTGATCGACGCTGACGCCGCGCCCGACCGATTTAGATACCTTGTGCCCCTGCTCGTCCAGGAACATCTCGAACGGAAACCCGAGCGGCGGATTTCCGCCCATGATGCGCACGATCGGCGCCGAAAGCTGCGCCGACGGAGTCAGGTCCTTTCCGTAAAGCTCATAATCGACTTTTAGAGTGAACCACCTGAGCGCCCAATCCACCTTCCACTGCGCCTTTGCGAGACCGCCGAGCACACTCTGCTCGGCGGTGAAGCCGCATCCTTGCTTGGCCTTGGCGCTGCGCTCGCAGATGAACTCGATCGTGCCGCGCTCGGGATGATACGCGGTCACCGAGCGTTCGACGATCTGGCCGCAGTTCGGGCATAGCGGCATGATCGGAGACCATCCGGCGCGATTTTCCGGACGCAACGTCGGCGCGACGATCGCGATAATCTCGCGATGCTTCACGAG
Organism: Binataceae bacterium (SeqCode); assembly: GCA_049795175.1. Classification (GTDB taxonomy): domain Bacteria; phylum Desulfobacterota; class Binatia; order Binatales; family Binataceae; genus JBARDN01. The sequence goes on from JBARDN010000090.1 coordinate 9,127, forward strand.
GATGATCTTGAGGCCTTCATCGAAGCTGCCGCCGCGGTACATCTCCGATGAGCGCACCAGCTCGTAGTCGACCTCGACCGGCGCGAGAAATTCGCGCAGAAGTCCGAGCATGTGATCAGCGAAGCTCGAGCAGCATCCGAATGGATCCGGGATTCGCGAGACCGGCTCGCCCAGATGCGACTGCATCAGCTCGCGATTCGGGATATTTTCGGGAACCTTGCGCAGCCCGTCCATGTCGTCGATGAAAACGACCAGGCGCGACGCGCGATTCGGCTCGCGCAGCGCAAGCGCGTGGCGCACGTACGAGGGGCGCAGAACTTCGCACATCGTGCCGAGATGCGGCAGGCCCGAGGGTCCGAATCCGCTTTCGAAAATCACCGGACGCGAGGGTGGATAGCCGCGTACCCGATCGGCTACGCGCGCGGCTTCCTCATGCGGCCACAGGTCGCTGCTTTGCGGAGAATTCTCGCGAGATTGTTCCGGGCCAGAGGCCATCGATCATATTCCTTTCGGTATGCTTGCTTCAGGATTGCTCACTCTGCACACCGCGCAGGATGTGCGCGATCGCGTCGTGAATCCATGGGTCGATTTGCAGGTCGCGGTTTTTTTCGGAGGCGAGCCTGAGCTTAACCGCGCAATTGGCGCAGATAAAGCCCTCCTGCTTTAGCCCGCCCGTGTCCTCGATCGCGATCCGCAAAAGCCACTGCTGCGCGGGTCTGCGGCACAGGAGGCACGGTTCAAGCGCGGTCGGGTCTTTTGGCGATGATTCCGGTGGCGTCTCCATAAGGTGTCTAATCTATAGCATTGATTCGTCGCGCAAGGCTGTGGTATCCCCGAAAGCTCGTGCAGCCCCGGGCGGGCACATCTTTCGGCGCCAGACGCGCCGCCTGTTTCTACGAATCGTTCAAACCGAGGTAAGCACAAGCTTGCGGAGCATCCGCCAAGCGCTCGTATATGGATCAACCTGACAGCAAGCAGAAACTGCGCGAATTGCGCGGAACCGTCGGCGAAGGCGATCGGATCGCGATTGTCCTTCAGGACGATCCCGACCCCGACGCGATGTCGAGCGCGATGGCGCTCAGGACTTTGCTTGGACGCAATCGCCAAACCACTCCGTTTTTCAGCTTCAAACCGGTCACCAGGCCGGAGAACCGCACGATGGTGCATCTGCTCGAGATCGGAATCATGCCGGCCACCACCGAGGCGCTGGCGGCGTTCGACAAGATCGCGATGGTCGACGTGCAGCCGGCCTACTTCGAGGGCAAGCTGCCGCGCGCCGATATCGTGATCGATCATCATCCCGGCTACACCCCGGGCAGCGCCCCGTTCGAGGACGTGCGCGTCAAGTACGGCGCAACCGCCTCGATCATGACGGAATATATGGTGGCCGACGGCGAAAAAATCAGCGAGCGGCTGGCGACCGCCCTGCTCTACGGCATCCGTACCGATTCGCTCGCGCTGTCGCGCCGGGTGACCGACGACGTGCTGCAAGCGCTGGTGCATCTGTACCCGATCGCCAACCTGAGCATGCTGCGGCAGATCGACCGGGCCGAACTTCCGCAGAGCTTCGCCAAGGTCGCCGCGCGCATGATGGGCCGGATCGAATTTCGCGACCGCCTGATCGCGGTTAACCTGGGCCGCGTCGAGCGCGACGACATGATCGTGCAGACCGCGGATTTCTGCCTGCAGTTCGAGGGCGTGGAGTGGGTCGCGATCGCCGGCAAGCTAGGCCGCGACCTGGTTATCGCCGTGCGCAGTTACGGGACCGGACGCGACAACGCCGGCGAGGCGGCCAAGAATCTGTTCGGCGATATCGGCAGCGCCGGCGGCCATCGCAACATGGCCAAGGCGGTCATCCCCCTGCGCGCGTGGGCCAAGCGTGAGGGCAGCATCCGCGACCGCGCGATCGAAACCCGCCTGCGCGAATTGTTCACCAAGGAGATCGCGGCCGAATCACGCGATTCACACGGAGCGCGTTCGTTTACCTGAGCGGTGCTTCCCCGTATCTTGGATCGCGTGAGTGCGGTTGAGGCGACGGTCGAGATAAAGAATCAACTCGGATTGCATCTCCGGGCCGCCTCGACGCTGGCGCAGGCGGCGGGCAAGTTCAAATCGCGCATCACGATCGGCCGCGGCAAGGATCAGGTCAACGTCAAGAGCGTCACCAGCCTGATAATGCTGGGCGCAGAGCTGGGCGTGAAGCTGAAGGTGCACGCCGAGGGCGAGGATGCGCGTGAGGCGGTCAAGGCGATCGAAACATTGTTTGAAGACCGCTTTGGCGAGGAATAACCCTACCGGCTGAAATCTCGCGAAACCGTTGCCTTGATTCGCTAACATGCGTCGGTTATATCTTCAAAAACTATGGAATCCGGGTTGCTCACAACCCTTCCGGACTAAGACGCCTTCACGGGCGCGATCGAGCGGCCCGCAATCGCATTCAAAGACTTTGAACCTTCGCTTCCGCGTCGCGCCGGATTCAATCCGGAGATGAATACCGGTCAACTCCGGTCTCAAGGAGCCATCGCGTATGCCGCTTAAGGATTACCTGTTCACGTCCGAATCAGTCTCCGAGGGCCATCCCGACAAGATGTGCGATCAGATCTCGGACGCGGTGCTCGACTCACTCATCGAGGATGATCCGAATTCGCGGGTCGCGCTCGAAACTCTGGCCAAGACCGGGCTAATCGTCCTGGCCGGAGAAATCACCAGCCGCTCGCATCCGGATTTCGTCAGTATCGCACGCAAGGTCGCGCTCGAAATCGGCTACGACAGCGTCGATTCAGGTTTCGACGGCAAGACTTGCGCGGTGTTGATGGCGATCGAGCCGCAATCGACCGATATCTCGCAGGGCGTGACCGAAGGCGAAGGACTGCACAAGGAACAGGGCGCGGGTGACCAGGGGCTGATGTTCGGGTTCGCGTGCGACGAGACCCCCGAGCTGATGCCGATGCCGATCGCGATGGCGCATCACCTGATGGAGAACCTGGCGAAGATCCGCAAGGACCGCCGGGTGAATTGGCTACGCCCCGATGCCAAGAGCCAAGTGACGGTGCGCTACGTTGATGGCCGCCCAGTCGAGATTACGGCGGTGGTCATCTCGACCCAGCACTCGCCCGACGTCAAGTACGAAACGATCCGCGAAACCGTGATCGAAGAACTGATCAAGCAGACCATTCCGGCCGAATATCTGACCAAGCAGACCGTGTATCACGTCAACCCCACCGGCACCTTCGTGATCGGCGGACCGCACGGCGACTGCGGTCTAACCGGGCGCAAGATTATCGTCGATACCTACGGTGGGTACGGACGCCATGGCGGCGGCGCGTTCTCGGGCAAGGATCCGAGCAAGGTCGATCGCTCGGCGTGCTACTTCGCGCGCTACGTCGCGAAGAACGTGGTCGCCGCGGGCCTTGCGAAGAAGTGCGAGATCCAGGTTGCGTACGCGATCGGCGTCGCCGAACCGGTTTCGATTCTGATCGACACGTTCGACACCGGCGTAGTGCCGGATGCAAAGCTTTCGTCAACGCTGCGCGAGCTGTTCGATTTTCGCCCGGCAGGAATTATCCGCACTCTCACTCTGAAGCGTCCTATCTACCAGGCCACCGCCGCCTACGGCCACTTCGGCCGCAAACCTCACGACGGACTGTTCCCATGGGAGCGTATCGACATGGCCGAGCGTCTGCAGAGTGCATTCGGGCTCGGCGCCAAACGCTAAATCGATCGGTTCAAATCTTCACCTCGGATAAAGGACACCATCACGATGGGATCAATCGCCAAACGCAAAGTTATGCCCAAAGCATCGCAAAAGACGCGCGGCAACTCCGGCGCCGGTGATCACGACGTGCGCGACCTGGGACTGGCCGCGGCCGGAAAAAAGCGCATCGAGTGGGCCGACCGCCAGATGCCGGTGCTGCGGCGTATCCGGGAGCGATTCTCCAAAGAACAACCGCTCAAGGGCCAGCGGATGGGCGCGTGCCTGCATATCACTTGCGAGACCGCAAACCTGCTGCGCGCGCTCAAGGCGGGAGGCGCCGAAGTCTTCTGTTGCGCGTCAAATCCGCTCTCGACGCAGGACGACGTCGCCGCGGCGCTGGTCGCCGAATTCGGCATCCCGACCTACGCGATTCACAACGAGGATCGCGATACCTATTACAGCCATCTGCGCGCGGTGCTCGACCGCAGGCCGACCATCACGATGGACGACGGCGCGGACCTCGTGAGCCTGCTCCACACCGAATACAAAGACAGCGCCGAGGAAGTCTTCGCCAGCATGGAGGAGACGACGACCGGCGTGATCCGGCTGCGCGCGATGGAAAAAGATCACGCGCTCAAGATCCCGGTGGTCGCGGTCAACGACGCGCAGACCAAGCATCTGTTCGACAACCGTTACGGCACCGGGCAATCAACGCTCGACGGGATCATCCGCGCCAGCGGCGTGCTGATTGCGGGCTCGGTTATCGTGGTCGGCGGCTACGGCTACTGCGGACGCGGCATCGCCTCGCGGGCGCGCGGCCTTGGCGCAGACGTGATCGTGACCGAGGTCGATCCGATTCGTGCGATCGAAGCCGCGATGGACGGGTTCCGGGTGATGAAGATGATCGAAGCGGCCAAGCTCGGCGATATCTTCGTGACCGCGACCGGCGACAAGCACGTGCTCGCCGCGCAGCATTTCACCGCGATGAAAGACGGTGCGATTCTGTGCAACTCGGGCCACTTCGACGTCGAGATCGACATGGCCTATCTGACCGACGCGGCCAAATCGGTCGAGCACGACGTCAACAAGAACGTCGATGCCTATCATCTGTCCAACGGCCGCACGCTCTACATCCTGGGACAGGGACGGCTCGTGAACCTCGCCTGCGCCGAGGGCCATCCCGCGCAGGTGATGGACATGAGCTTTGCGACGCAGGCGCTCGCGTCTGAATGGGTCGCGACCAGCGAACAGCTTCCGGCCAAGGTGCACAACGTACCGCTGGCGATCGAGCAGGACGTCGCGGAAGTGAAACTCGCGGCGATGGGAATCCGCATCGACACGCTAACCGCCGAGCAAAAGAAGTACCTCGAGAGCTGGGAATCCGGCACCTGAGAGCTCAATCGAACAGGTTAATTTTCTGGGCGCCGCGATCAATCTCGCGGCGCCTTTTTTTGGAGCGCAAGGCGCGGGAATGCAGCGACTGGATACAGAAGCCGGACGATTAGAACCGCGCCCGAGGTTCTCTGGGGAACTGGATGGAGGCTTTGTCGCTGTTCTTGATTCAACCGGATTCGGGAAGGCGATAAAAGTCAGAGAGCGATGGGTTTAGCTCATCGGGGTGCCCGAATCGGGCCACCGAACTCAAACAGAATTAATGAGGTTGCTTTTGAGAAACAAAATTAAATTACTTAGCGTGATGATTCTCGCGGCCCTGCTGGCGGGATGCGGAGCTTTCGAAACCGAGCCGAAAACCTCGCAGCAGACTACGACGACTACCACTACTTCGTGCCCGGGTGGCTCAACCCTTCAGCCCGATGGGATGTGCCGATAAGGTGCGAGACTAAACGCGCCGCTTAAACTACCGGCGCGATTCTATTCTGCGACCATCGCCGCCAGAGTTCGCCGCATCCTACCGACGCCGCGATCAGCGCAAGCGCCAGCACGAAGCGCCAGGACAGCGGATGCCATAGCGCGTCGCCCAGGAACGCGAACAGGATCGTGCCCGGCACCATCCCGATCATGCTGGCCCAGAAGTAGTCCTTGAACGTGATCGGCGATGCGCCCGCGATCAGGTTGAGCGCGTTGTACGGAATCACCGGGACGATCCGCAGGTACAGGATGATCTGAAAACCGTTGCGCGCTATTTTTTCGAGCGTGGTCTGAAATCTGTCACCGACAAATTTTTCGACGAACGAGCGTCCCAAAAACCGGCCCGCGCCGAATGCGACCACCGCGCCCACGTCCGCCCCGATCAGTGAATAGACGGAACCCCACGCAGTCCCGAACGCGAGCCCGCCCGCAATCGTCATCACCGCGCCCGGCACCAGGAACGACGGCCCGACCGCGTACAGCAGCATGTACACAATCGGCGCCCACACTCCCGATTGCAGAACCTCGACCTTGATCTGCGCGGGATCGCGGAACCATTCCATGTGCTCGAGCAGCAGCCATACCGAGCCGCCGACAAGGACCACGAGGATCGCGATCTTGACGATATTGAGCCAGAGCGAGCTTCCGCCGCCCGGCTTCTGGGAGGGATTTCCGATCGGGCTTACTGCTGCCATCAAGTAGGGCCTATGATACGAGGCGCTGCGGCGGGGAGACAAGCGCGCACATGCGCCGCGGCGCGGTAGTATCGCGATCGTTGTCGCGCGGCGCGGATCGAATTAAACTCGTAAAAATTCCGCAAAACAATCAGCAATTCAATCGAGGAGCGCCATGAACGAACTCAAAGACAAGGTCGCGATCATCACCGGGGGCGGTTACGGAATCGGCAAGGAAATTGCGCTCGCCTACGCGCGAGCCGGTGCGAAGATCATGATCGCGGCGCGCTCACTCAAGCCGATGCAGGAAACGGTCGAAGCATTAAAGAAACTCGGCGCCGCCGCAAACTTCGTCGAGACTGATGTCTCCAAAGAAGCTCACTGCGCGAAGATGGCCGAGGAAACCCGCAAGACCTTCGGACGAATCGATATCCTGGTCAATAATGCAGGAATCTCCGGACCGACCAAGCGCATCACCGATATGTCGCTCGCCGAATGGCAGGAAACGATCGATATCGACCTGACCGGCACCTGGCTAGCTACGCGCGCAGTGCTGCCCACGATGGATACGCAGCGCGGCGGCAGTATCCTCAACATCTCGTCGGGTGCGGGACGCCGCGGCTATCCGATGCGCTCGCCGTACGCGGCGGCCAAGTGGGCGATGATCGGACTTACGCAAACCGTCGCAGCGGAATGGGGCGCGCGCGGAATCCGATGCAACTGTATCTGCCCGGGCGCGATCGAGGGCGAGCGGATCGAGCGCGTGATGCGCGCGCGCGCCGACGCGCTCAAGGTTCCCTACGAGCAGGTGCGCGGGCA
>JBARDN010000091.1:0-42236 GCA_049795175.1 Binataceae bacterium (SeqCode)
GGCGTGATGGAGCGCTTCGGCCTGACCTACGAAATTCTCGCGCCGCTCAATCCGCGCCTGATCATGATCTCGATGCCCTCGTTCGGGTACGGCGGTCCGGAAACTTTCTCGCGCGGATACGGCAACACGGTCGAGGCGATGGCCGGCGTGACCGGCCTTGCGCGCTATCACGACCGCGAGCAGCCCTACACGCTCTCCAACGCGCTCGGCGATCCGGTCGGCGGGTTGACCGGCACCTTCGGAATTCTCGCCGCGCTACACGAGCGCGAAAAAACTGGACGCGGGCAATGGATCGAGCTCGCCCAGGTTGAAGGCGTCATCCCGCTGCTCGCCGGTCAAATCCTCGAGTATCAACTCACGGGCAAGGTGCCCGCGCCGCGCGGCAACCGCCATCCGGATTTCGCGCCGCACGGAATCTTTCGATGCGCCGGCGGCGAAGAGCACGCATGGCTCGCGCTCGCCGCGCAGAGCGACGATCAGTGGCGCGCACTGGCGCACGCACTCGGCCTGACGAACCTCGCAACCGATCCGCGCTTCATCGACCTCGCCAGCCGCAAGGCAAATGAAGACATCCTCGACGCTGAGCTGACCCGCGCCCTCGCCACGATGAGCGTCGAGGATGCAGTCGCACGTCTGCGCGACGCTGCCGTCTACGCCGCCCCGGTAAACTCCGCGCCCGCGGTCCTCGGCGACGCGCAGCTACAGGATCGCGGCTATTTCGTCCCAATCGAGCGCGCCGTCGTCGGAACGCATCTATATCCCGGCGCCGTCGCCCGGATGTCGGCAACCCCCGCCGCGCAAGATGCCCCCGCTCCGTTGCTGGGCGAGCACAACGCCGAAGTCTTCCGCGAGTTGTTAAACATGACCGACGCAGAGCTGGCCGAACTGGAAGCCGCGGGCGTAATCGGCACCGCACCCCGCGATTACCGCAAAGCCTCGTAGCGCTCCGCGAAGAGTCTGTCGCCAATGCGTTCTTGTCCGTAGAAATCGATCTGCCATTTCGAGGAATTGCATTGGTGCAGCGATTTGAAAAATTTGCTTCCTGGGCGGGCGTAGAGCACGCGATCATTCTCGCGCCGATGGCAGGCGGAACGAGCACGCCGGCGCTGGTGGCGGCGGTGTCGAACGCCGGAGCTCTCGGCTCAATGGGCGCAGGATACATGACGCCAGCGGAAATCGCGCAGGCGATCGTCGAGATTCGGTCCCTGACCGATCGGCCGTTCGCGGTTAACCTGTTCGCCGGAGGTTCTGACGGCACCGGCTCGCGCGATTCGACAGAGATGCTCAAAACGATGGCTTCGTTTCATGCGCGTCTTGGCCTGCCTCCACCGACAATCCCAAGCAGCTCGCTTCCGCCGTTCGAAGGCCAGGTGAAGGCGGTTCTGGACGCGAGGGTTCCGATCTTCAGCTTCACCTTCGGCATCCCGGCAGCGGAGATCACGTCGCGGATGAAAGCGCGCGGCACCAAGCTGGTCGGAACAGCTACGACGGTGGCTGAAGCGCGAGCGCTGCATGCGGCGGGAGTTGAGGCGATCGTCGCGCAGGGCAGCGAGGCCGGAGCGCATCGCGGGACTTTCCTGGCCTCGTGCGAAGATAGTCTGGTTGGGACGATGGCGCTGGTTCCGCAGATCGCCGACGCGGTTCCGCTTCCCGTGATCGCGTCGGGAGGGATCATGGACGGACGCGGCATTGTAGCCGCCGCGGCGCTCGGCGCCAGCGCGGTTCAGATGGGAACCGCGTTTCTGCTATGCCCGGAGAGCGGTGCGGCGCAGGCGCACCGAGCCGCGATCCTGTCGGCGCGCGATGACGCCACGATTCTCACGCGCGCATTCAGCGGACGCCTCGCTCGCGGAATCTCGAATTCATTCGCCGTCAGCATGAAAGAGCATGAGCGCTCGATACTGACGTATCCCGCGCAGAACAATCTGACCCGTCCGATGCGCACCGCCGCAGCGAAGAAGGGCGCTGCGGAGTATCTCTCGCTGTGGGCGGGTCAAGCCGCGCCGCTAGCTCGCGTAATGCCTGCGGCGGAGTTGGTCCGGCAACTGGTTAAGGAGAGTGCAGAAATATCCGCGTTGCTGTGAGCCTGACCGTGCCCCGCCTATTCTCAAATCGTTCGCGGCAACCGCACGTAAAGCATCGCGTCGCGCACTTCGACCCGGTAGCTGCCGACGGCGAAATCATTGTCGATGCAGCATCCGTCAGTCAGCGAAAACTTGTAGCCGTGGAATGCAGACCACCGTACGCACAAGTTCGAAATTTCTGCGGCAGATGAACTCAAATGGCGCGAAACACTGGTCCTGGTTATCGCCTGAGGAGGGGCTCTGGTGTCAAATCTCCGCACCCCGGACTTTGGTGCGATTCGCCGCTTTCTCGATGTTAGGTATCGTAACTCTTCAGACGATGTGCCGCATCCCAGATATCTGCCAGATCGGAATTAGACCGTCTAGCCGACAGCTCACGCGCTAGCCGTGAGCCTTTGAAAGTTCGTGTCGTGGGCACACGATATTTGCGCAGTAACTTCGCTTGCCGACTTTTGATCAATCCCGTAGGTACGATACGATTGTCTCAGGCGGAACTATATTGAGCCGATGATCGAGCGAGAAGATTCCGCCGAGAGCAAGGGAGTTTGCGCGATGAGTGACGCTGAAAAGATTTCTTCCTCTCATGATGATGCCGAAGGGCTCGGGTTCGACCCTGATGCACTCCGCGATCGGTACCGGCGGGAGCGCGACAAACGCCTGCGCTCTGACGGCAATGAACAATACGTCGAAGTGAAGGGTGACTTCAGCCGCTATATCGACGATCCGTATGTCGATCCGGGCTTTACCCGGGAGCCGCTGACGGACGCGGTCGAAGTCCTGATTATCGGCGGCGGCTTCGGCGGCCTGCTGGCCGGCGCGCGGCTGCACGAGGCGGGCGTGCGCGATATCCGCATTATCGAGAAGGGCGGAGATTTCGGCGGCACCTGGTATTGGAATCGCTATCCGGGTGCGCAGTGCGATATCGAGTCATACATATATCTGCCGCTGCTCGAGGAGACGGGTTACATCCCCAAGGAGAAGTACTCCTTCGCGCCCGAGATCCTGGCCCACGCGCGCCGTATCGGCGAGAAGTTTGATCTCTACCGCAAGGCGTGCTTCCAGACTCAGATCCGGGCAATCACCTGGAGCGAAGAAGAGTGCCGATGGATCGTTACGACCGACCGCAATGACCGGATGAGTGCGCGCTTCGTCGTCATGTCCAACGGCCCGTTGAACCGGCCGAAGCTGCCGGGCATCTCCGGAATCGACAGCTACAAAGGGCATACGTTCCACACGAGCCGCTGGGACTATGGCTACACGGGCGGCGACACCACCGGAAATCTGCACAAGCTCGGCGACAAGCGTATCGCCGTGATTGGAACCGGCGCGACGGCGGTTCAGTGCGTGTCTCACCTCGCCAAGTACGCGCAGCATCTGTACGTCTTCCAGCGGACGCCGTCTTCAGTCGATGTGCGCGGGAATCTTCCGACCGATCCGGAATGGGTCAAAACCCTGACGCCGGGTTGGCAGAAGCGGCGGATGGAGAACTTTAACGTTCTGGTAAGCGGAGGCATGGAGGAGGTCGATCTCGTCCACGACGGATGGACCGATATCATCCGCAATCTGCTTCCGGCCAGGCGCGATTCCGATGCGCCGAAATCTCCGATGTCGCCGGAAGAGATGGGGCGGATGCTCGAGATGGCGGATTTCAGGAAGATGAACCAGATCCGCGCACGCGTGGACGCGATCGTGAACGACAAAAAGACCGCCGAGGCGCTGAAGCCGTGGTATCGCCAGTTCTGCAAGCGTCCGACCTTCAACGATGAGTATCTGCCCGCATTCAACCGGCCGAACGTGACCCTGGTGGACACGATGGGCCGCGGCGTCGAGCGTATCACCGAGAAAGGTCTCGTGTTCGACGGGGTCGAGTACGAGGCGGACTGCATCATCTTCGCAACCGGTTTCGAAGTAGGTACTGCATACACACGCCGCGCGGGTTTCGAGGTCTATGGCCGCGACGGCAAGTCACTTACTGAATATTGGGCCGATGGGATGAAAACGCTGCACGGTTTCTACAGCGCCGGTTTCCCGAACTGCTTCCACATGGGCATCACGCAAAATGCATTAACCGCGAATTTCCCGCATATGCTCGAAGAGCAGGCGCAACATATCGCCGAGCTGGTTCAGCACGCGAAATCGCAGGAGGCGCGATGCATCGAACCTACCGCCGAGGCGGAGGCCGAGTGGGTAGCAACGATCAAATCGAAGGCGTTCATCAATCTGGGATTTCAGCAGGAGTGCACACCCGGCTATTACAACAACGAAGGACAGCCGGATCCGGCCAAGGGGCTCTTTGGCGAACAATACGGTGGCGGCCCGGTCGAATTCCACGACCTCATTCGCAAATGGCGCGCAGACGGCAAGCTGAAGGGAGTCAAGCTCACCTGACGGTTTGGCGCGAGCGGGGCAACGGTTGCGAAATATTGCGCGGATGACTTGAGGCCGCTTGTAGATTGCGCGATGCGCCTGCGAACGATCTGCAACCGCCGGTCAACAATTAACGATCGACAAAGGCCAAATTACCGTGAAGCAGCAGTACTGGGAAATTATTCAAGCGATGCCGGCTGCGGAGATGACCGACCTGATGCGCCGGTTCGAGGACCTGGGAATCTATGGAGTATGGGCTCCCCAACTGCATAGCCCGCCGTTCCCAACTCTGGCCGCCGCCGCGATGGCGAGCAGGCATCTGAAGATTGGCACCGGTATCGCGCTGGCCTTCTCGCGCAGTCCGATGGAGACAGCGCTCAGCGCACTCGATCTCGATCGGTTGAGCGGCGGGCGAATGGTGCTCGGACTTGGCACCAGCGTTCGCTCGTTCAATGAGCAGATGCACGGCGTGGTCTATGGGAAGCCGGTCGAGCATCTGCGCGAAGTCGTCGAGACCGTTCGCGCGATTATCGAAAGCGGACATCAGGGTAATCTCGGCCGGATTGACGCAACGTACTACAAGCTCGACCTCACGGGATTCAATGCAGGACGCAAGCCCGTACGAGCGACGATTCCGATTTACCTTCCTGCATTGTTTCAAGCCACGGTCGTCCTCGCCGCGAAGATTGCGGACGGATTGCTCGGCCATCCCGTATGGTCTTTCAAGTGGATTGAAGAGCAGACGAAGACGCTCAATGCGGAGCTCGCCAGTGCGGGGCGCCCGCGCGAGAAGTTCCATGTGAATCTGTGGAATTACGTCGCGGTTGCAAATCATCGCAAACAGGCAATCGATGATATGCGAGGCACCGTCGCATTCTATTCAAGCATCGCGCAATACGCGAAGTACTTCGCCGCCCACGGCTTCGGCGCGCAGGCTCGCGCGGTAGTCGAGGCGGCCGGCCAAAAAAATGTGCCCGCAATGCTGCGAGCAGTCCCGGACGAGATGGTCACGACCTTCGCCATCGCAGGCACTCCCGACGAGGCGCGCGAACGCGTCGCCAGGTTGTGGCAATACGCCGATTCGATGACGCTCTCCGCTCCACAGAATTTCTTGCCCGCGGCACGAATCGCCGAGTATCGCGAAGCGATTTCGAACACCTTCTACAGGGCGTAGCGGCGGCGGGCGCGTCCAATTGATTAACGGGCGCGAGCGTTGACGCCGCGCGGTGCAGCGTCAGGCGCCGGGCTTTTCTGCGTCGTGTGCATGGCCGATCGCGCGGCGCAACCGGGCGTCGAGCTTGGCGCAGTTCAAGACGACTTTCTCTGAGTGCACCGCTTCAACCGCGTCGAGCGCAACGGTGAAGTCGCCGGCATTTTCGACAAAGATCACCAGCTCCGGCCGGCCATTGGGCGAGACTGCGCGGACCGCCCCAAATTCCTCGCCTCCATCGGACACGAACACCTGGAATCCGATCTGAATCTTTTCCTGCATGATCTGATACCTCGTTGTGGCGGAGGCGAATGAAGCCGTTTGCGCGATAGGATCAGTTTCCTGATCTGACATTTTCTATCTTATCACGTCGCCGGAATTTGCACCGCATTACGCTACGATGACGCTACGTGACTCACATACCGCACGATCTCACAAATACTTGCGCAGTAGAATAAAACTGCAGTATAAACCTGTTTCATGTCTAAACCCCCTTCGAATCGGACTCTTCAGAACATTGCGCTTAAAAAACCCTTCAGAAAAATTACATATCTATTCTCGCTTCTGCTGTTGATTGGTGGCTGTGGCGGCTCAGGCGGCTCCAACGGTTCCGGCAGTAATTCCGCATGCAGTCAGGATTACTGGGTTTCTGTCAGCGGCAACGACAACGGAAGCGGCAGCCTGGCCGACCCATTTCTGACCCTGGACCATGCTCGGCAGGTCGTGCAGCAGAACAAACGCAAAGGTCAATGCACGATCGACGTCAACATCGAGTCAGGCACCTACGCGCTGACTACGCCGCTGGTGTTTGATTCCTCCGATTCCGGTTCGCCGCACGCACAAGTGGTTTACCGGGCCGCGGCCGGTAGCACCGCGCCTGTGATCATTTCCGGCGGCATTCCGGTGAACGATTTCTCCTGCACCGGCGCCGATATTTGTACCAGCAGTGTGACTGGCCTGCCCGCCGGCGAGATGCCGCGGCAATTCTATGTAAACGGACAGCGCGCCATTCGTGCACGCTCGAATTATGGCACGGCGGTCAATCTCAATTACACTCGCGTACCGACTGGCTATACGCAGATCGTTCCCGAGTCTTTCACCCATCCGGAACTGATGGAGGCAGTTACGACTACGCAATGGAAGATGATGCGGTGTCCGGTCGCGAGCCTGACCGGAACAACTTTGGTCATGCAAACCCCGTGTTGGACCAATGCAAATACTTACGCGAGTCCGGTGAATTTTCAGCTCCTCAGTTGGCTGGAAAATGCGCCGGAGTTCGTGACAGTACCCAACATGTGGTACCTCGATCCTTACAGTCAGCAATTAACTTATTACAATACCAGCAATGGAAATCCTGAAAATGCCGTCCTGCCTGTACTCGAAAACCTGGTCGAAGTCGTGGGAACGCCCGAAAGCCCGGTGGCGAATATAACCTTCCAGGGCCTGCAGTTTTCTTATGCCACATGGCTCGAACCAAATACTAATAACGGCTATGTAACCGATCAGAGCAGCTACATACTAATGGGGGACGGCTACCTGCCGAATACTATCGGCCATCAGCAGATTACCTACAAAACCCTGGGCAATGTAACCCTTCAATACGCGCACAACATCACATTTACCGGAAATACGTTCAGCCATCTGGGCGGAGTCGCTCTCGATTTGGATACTGGCAGCCAGGACAATTCGATAGTCAACAATACTTTCACGGACATATCTTCGACCGCACTCCAGGTCGGCGGACTTTCTCCCATAGACGCGCGGCCCAACAGTTCGCAAAAGACCAGTAACAACCTGGTTCAAAACAATACCGTGTCCTACACCGGCCAGGACTACTACGACTCAGCCGGAGTGTTCATCGCCTTTACGACCGGCACGCTGGTTACGCATAACACTATCATGCACACCCCATGGAGCAGCCTCGCCATCGGCTGGGGCTGGGGATTGCTCGACGACCCGAGTTTCCCTGGAGTACCAACCGCGGTTCCCGGAATGTGGGGCGAATACGATACGCCGACTATTGTCAGCAACAACGAAATCAGCAGCAACAAGTTCGAGTATTTTGCCGAACAACTTTGGGATTGCGGCGCAATCTATACCAACGGTTCGCAGGGGCCGGACTTTGCCAACGGCTTATTGATTGATTTGAACGTCGCGGAAAACAAGCGCCCGCTCGGCGGAAGCAATATCTATTACACAGACGGCGGCAGCCAATACGTAACGCTCAAGCAGAATGTGTCACTCAATGATCCGGTCGGAATCGCCGACTTCGGTCCTTGCTTTACCGGATCGTCAATTCCTCTTTACTGCGCGTTGACGGGGGTTCCGTACGGTTCCGACTTTGGCGGGTGTCTTCCAGTAGGTAATCTAACCTATATAGGAAACTATTTCCTCAATCCGATTGACTTCTTCGGTCCGCAGATTTGTCAAAGCCCTTATATCCCGGCCTACCCGATCAACCTGACATTAGAGAATAACGTTCCGACTACATCAGCGGATCAAGTCCCGAGCTGGATACTCTCTCAGGCCGGCGCTCAATGATGCCAGGCGCCGGGCTTATTTCGATCACTGCGATGCAGCACATCGACGAATTTCTGCTCGCAAGGGATGCTCATACTTATTGCGGGCAAATGGGTTAGAGGATGGTGAGAAAACAGCTCCGATTCTCTTGAAGAGCGCTTCATGAATGCCATAGATGTCTTTCTGGAAGGATGCGCGGCGCAGCATGGGCGAGATCGCGAGCGCTTGGTTCTAGCCGCAAAGTGCAAACTTCGAGCGAGCAACAAATAAGAGCAGAGAGGAGACAAGCGATGGCCCGGAAGAACCTTGGTGACGCGTTCGGCGGCAAGCTCACCACCCTGGAAGAACAGCGCGCAATATGGCTCGACGCTGTGCACGAGGACGCCATCTGGGAGGGGCCGACGTTCGAGATTCCGGTGACTATGATCGGGCGCGAGGCCGTGAGCCGCTTTATGGAGTTTCTGCTGAGCGTGGTTCCGCGCTTCGGCACCAAGCCGGTTGCTTCGTATCCCACAGCCGATCCGGAGACAACCATCGTGGAATCTTCAGGCGGCGGCGATACCGTCGACGGCGGCCGCTATACCCAACGCTACTTTACCTTGATCACCATGAGAAACGGGCAGGCATTCCGGATGCGCGAATACGTCAACCCTTTCCAGACCTACAAAAGCTTTGGGAAAGAGCGCTGGGAACGCGTCACCGGAGAGATTGCGGCGAAACACAACCGGTCCTGGCCGGCTTCGCAACCGCCCGACCCAATCGTGTTGCCACTGCTCAGGTAATACCGTCGTCCGTGTCGCGTGATCAAACTCACCTCAGATGGAACTGACGCCGTCGAAGCGTTTTATTGCCACGAGGTCGATGCGTGAAGCCTCCGCGGGCCTGGATTAAACTGCAGTGGATTGCGGCCGTCACAGCGATCTCGCGGCAGATGAAACCAATAAAGTCCGGAGTGATCGCATCCCGATTGTTCACCCGGCGAAAGAAGTGGGTATAGAAAAATGAGCGAGTACGTTCCCCCGAAGGTGTGGACCTGGAACAAGTCGAACGGCGGACAGTTCGCAAACATCAACCGACCTATCGCCGGGCCGACGCACGATAAGGATTTGCCGGTGGGCCGCCATCCCCTCCAGTTGTATTCGCTTGGCACGCCGAACGGCGTGAAAGTCACGATAATGTTGGAGGAACTCTTGGCTCTGGGGCACGGCGGCGCGGAGTATGATGCCTGGCTCATCAACATCGGAATCGGCGATCAGTTCGGCAGCGGCTTTGTCGCGGTGAATCCGAACTCCAAGATCCCGGCTCTGGTTGATCGCGGCGGCTCTACGCCGATCAGGGTCTTCGAGTCCGGCGCGATCCTCCTGTATCTCGCCGAAAAGTTCGGCGCGTTCGTACCAACCGAGGTCGGCGCGCGCGCCGAATGCCTGTCATGGTTGTTCTGGCAGATGGGAAGCGCGCCGTATCTGGGCGGCGGGTTCGGCCACTTCTATGCGTATGCCCCGGTGAAGATCGAATATGCAATCGATCGGTTTGCCATGGAGGTGAAGCGACAGCTCGACGTCCTCGAGCGGCGCCTCGCGCAGAGTGAGTACATCGCGGGCAGCATCTACACGATCGCTGATATGGCCATCTTCCCATGGTATGGCGCGCTGGCGAAGGGCGTGCTCTATGGAGCCGCCGAGTTCCTGAGCGTGCAGGATTACAAGAACGTGCGTCGTTGGGCTGACGCACTCATGGAGCGGCCGGCAGTAAAGCGGGGACGGATGGTCAACCGCGTTTACGGTGAGCCATCGAGCCAGTTGCACGAACGGCACGACGCCAGCGATTTCGACACCAAGACGCAGGACAAGCTCGCCGCAGGAAGATGAACTTCCGTTGCGCGACGAGACGGAGATTTCCGACGTTAAGTCGGACGACGTCATAACACGCTGCTGGAATCAAAAAGCCGAAGAACTCTCGCAGTCCTAGCTCGGCGAGCTGGTCCGATAGCGCGGATCCCGAGAACACAGAGTTGCTGATGATGCCCAAGGGGATCCCCCCTCCTCGGAAGACCTCGAGAACAGACCGAGCGCCTCCCACGGCGCCGATGGGATTCGCTGCTTTCAGGAACTCTCGCTCGATATCTTCCCACGTGCCCTTGAACGCCAGACCGTGCCGGCTCGCCAGGATGCGGATGAAGCTGACGAAGGGAACCTCCAGCAGATGGACATAATGCTTAGTGGAGCAACGAGCTCGACGAACTAGCTCCAATTTTTATCGTCCACCAGCGATTCAGGTGTCAGTCCAGCGCGGCAAGTGCGCCGAGAAGGGTGCGCCCGACAGTGCCCCCCGGAGCTCGCTGATGAATTCTCGCGCTGCTTGTCGCCCGTTGGGGAATTGGTCGTTTCGATCCCAGCGCCATGCTGCGACCATCGCAAGCATCAGGACCCGGCATTCGCGGAGCAGTTGTTGATCGGTGCTCCGGTAGAGCACGCTCACCTCTTCGGGCACGTAGGCGAGATCGAACTCGACCGGCCCGCGGCAACAGGTCTCGAGGTCTATAAACAGCAGGCCCTTCTTCGTCCTGAGCACGTTGCCCGGGTGTGGCTCGCCGTGCAGGAGCTGTTCGGGGCGCCCACGAGCGCTGATCGCCTGCCGCAGACTTCGTAACGTGCTGCTGAGGAGCTCACGGTCCGCGTCAACGAGCTCTGGAGTCTGGTCGCGGTTTCCAATAAGCCGTTGGGCGTCGGTGATTCGATCCGTGAAGTGCGGTGTAGGGAAGTCGATTTGCCGCATGCAGTCATGCAGCCGTTCGAGCGCGTGCGCGTAGTCGGCTGGCGCGAACTCTCCGGACGGCACAGGTTCGTGGTAGGTCCACAGTGTGACCACAAAGCCGTCACGCGCGTAGACGCCCGGCGCGACCCGAGGCTCAAGCGCTGCTACAGGGCTTCCGGTTTCCGCGAGCCGTAAAGCAAGCTCCACTTCGAACTCTGCCCAGCGCTTGATGCGCTCCTCGGCGACCCGAGCAAGAACGTCGCACGGCAACAGTCGCACAGCGAGCTTGTTCGACTCCTGGAGCACGATCGCATCATCGACTGTCAGGCCAAGCGCCGCAGCAGCTCCCATCGCCGCGGCGATCGCACGGTTACGGTTGCTCGTCATCGACAACGCTTTGAGGGTGAGAGAGGATCATGGGAAAATATCCCGCTCAAGACGGTGCACTACCGTCTCGGCATGAGATGCCGCCCAGGCACCGGAAAATTTCTCCAACCATTCGCGCGCCACACCCTCGATGGTGGAGGCAGGGGGAATTGAAAATCCGGGACCGGGAGAGCCCAAGTAAGAAAACGTGAGACTTTCAAGGGATTTTCGACTTCGTACCACCCGAAGAATACCACGATTTACCCTTAAACGTCCCCCGGGGACGGTAATTGGCTGGTGCTTTCGAACTAAACGCATACAACCTTTTTCACCACTTGACCACGCCACCCCGACACTCCTTACGGCACCGATCGGAGCGGAAGCTCGTTCTGCTTTGGGTGTGGAATCTGAATGCGAACATTTGAGCCTTCGTGAGCGTCGAAGCACGGATGGGATTTCCTCATGGGAGCGGGCGCTTCACTCGCTGCCGCGTTGCGGCTGAAGAGCCGCTTCACGATTCTCGAAACAAACTCTCAAAGTGACAGGGGAATGGGCAGGTCGACTGCCTGTCATGAAATACTTTTGCACAATACACGCGATTCGATCGCATCCGCTTTATGTATATTGCCGCGGACGTCAACATTCCCAGGCAAGGTGCCGAGAAATAAATCCAGATGCCCTGCCATATCCACGCGAACAAATCGGACGAAAAAGTTCTTGCCGGATTGACGCTGAATCCGGAGATCGAAGAGCAGAATGCAAAATAGGAAACCGTAAGCAGCGCTACCAATATCGGACTGAAGCGAACTAAGAGCCGATGATTCGATGCGTATAGCACGACGCCCATGAGAAGTCCCGACAAGACAAACTCGGCTATAAACGCCGTGAGTTTCCCATATGTTCCAGGGGTAGTGACAAGGTATCGCACCGGAGCGGAAGACAGGTGCACACCGAGGATCTCGTGTGCGATCGCCACGCCCAGAACTGCGCCAGCGAAATGAGCCGCGACGTAGCAAAGAGCATCCCAGCGGTGTACTCGCCTCAGCCAAAGAAACGCGAGGGTACCTGCCGGATTAAAATGAGCTCCCGACCGACGACCGAATGGTGACCGAATAATCAGAAACGTCGTCACCAGCTATCGCGGTTCCCATAAGGGCGGATCTGAATCCGCGCGAAAGTGCGAGATTGTTGAACGGAGAGTCGGTGCTGTATAGCAAGGTTCCAACGATACACGTACTGAGCATCAAAGAACCAAGCTCCGTCGCTTCCATTAAGTACTCTCTCCAGTGCATGCCGATCGCTTCTGCCAGCGAAGCAGACGGCGCCAGTGCGGTCACCGGAAAGAGGCTCGGTGGTGGCAGGTCTATCCGCGCGGTTGTAGTTCTCTGCTCGAGCATTGTGATGCTTCCTGGCACATACAAAACGAGGCCGAATCTCCTTCCTATTAACCCTTAATGCTTTCGACTTGTCCTAGAAGATAGACCAACCCCTCGGACATGGTCGGGTGAGCGAAGATCGCATCGCGCAAGACGGTGTACGGCAGTCGCCCAACCATCGCGGTCTGAACTGCCGCCATAAGCTCGCTTGCCTCTATGCCAAACGCCGTGAAGCCGACGATTTCGTTGCTGTCTTTGCCGAGCAACATCTTCATAAAGCCGCGCGGTTCGGCGATCGTGTGGGTGCGGAGCACATTCGCCATCGGCAGTTTCGCGACGCGATATTTAATTTTGTCGCGCTTTGCCTCGGTCTCGTTGCGTCCCACGCGCGCCAGTTCTGGATCGGTGAACATGCAGAATGGCACGATGCGATCCTTGGTGGTTCGATTGCCGCCCTTCAAGTTGTCACGCACGACGCGGAAGTCGTGGTACGCGACGTGTGTGAATTGCGGACTGCCCGCGCAATCGCCCATCGCCCACACGTTGGACGCGGTAGTCTCCAGCCGATCGTTGACCTTGATATAGCCACGCGCGTCGACCTCGACGCCGAATTGCTCCAGTCCGATTCCTTTCGTATTCGGCGTCCGACCAACGGAGACGAGAAGATCGGTACCTTCGACGATCCGTTTACCGGTGCCGTCCTTTGCGTAGACCCGAACCTCCTTCCCCGAATGTCCCTCAACCTGAGAGACCTGAGTGTCGAGCAGCACTTCGATTCCTTCGTCGTGAAACAAATCAAGCAGAGCGGCGCCGACGTCAGGATCCTCCCGCTCAGCGAGCTGCGCGCCTCGTTCGATCACGGTCACATCCGATCCGAACCGCCGCATCGCCTGCGCGAGTTCAAGGCCTATATAGCCGCCGCCAATCACTATGAGATGACGTGGCAGACGATCGAGATTGAGCACCTCGATATGGGTCATTGGATTCGACGCGGCGAGCCCGGGAACATTGGGCATCGTCGAGTGCGAACCCAGGTCGAGGAACACACGTTCGCCGACAATCCGCCTGGTGCCGCCATCGTTGAGCGCGACCTCAATCGTTCTAGGAGCGACGAAGCGGCCTTCACCCATGATCAATTCTATTCCGGCGTCCGCGGTTCGCTTGGCGTGGAACTGATGTTCCGCTTCCACCATCTTGCGTTTGCGCTGCTGGACGCCGGCCATGTTGATTCGGAGTTGATCCATTTCCAGTCCGAACTCAGCGCCGCGCCGCGCCAGCGACGCTACTCGCGCGGAGTAGATCACATTTTTACTCGGCAAGCAGGCGATATTCGGGCACGAACCGCCCAGCCATTTCCGCTCGACCATCGCGGTGCGCTCACCGTCATCGGCCATCGTCCAGGCTATCCACTTACCGGCTTCTCCGCTTCCCAGAACCAGAGTTTGGTATTTTTCTGCGTCCACCATTGGCTCGTCTCCTAATTAATGACCGTGGTTCGTTTGAGCTTTATGAAGGCGCTCTTGGCGGATACAAGGCGAGGGCGACCAGCCGCCGATCGCTTCGCCAATGGCCTCGCGTATGATGTCGACGACGAGGCCAGGCGCAGTAACGATTGGCACGTGGTCTACCGGATGCGACCGCACCCGGGCGTGCATCCGCTCTGCCATAAAGCGCTGCGTGTCGTGGACGATCATGCGGTCCTGCTCCGCGATGAGAAACCAGGTCGGGCGATCTTTCCAGAGTGGACGATTCACAGGCACCGTAATGCAGGCAGCCGAAATCGGCCGCTGAACCGCCGAGAGCAGCGCCAATTCATCGGCGGAGGCATTCTGCGCGAACGCCGCGGCGAATGACTCGTCCGGCAGATAGATCAGCCCATGATTGTCCGGCGCCAACTTTGGAGCCAGCGGATGAGGTTTGGTACGATAGAAGACATCGGCGACCGTCTCGCTCTCGTCAGGAGCAAGGGCGGCAATGTAAACAAGCGCCTTCACCTTCTCACTTCGTGTAGCCGCGATCACGGCTCCAGCGTAGGCGTGGCCCACAAGAACGACCGGCCCCGAAACTCGCTCCAGCGCGCGCTTAACCGCCGCCGTATCCTCAGCAAACGAGGTCAGGGGCAACGGAGCCGCGAGCACCCTGACCCTTTCGGCAGCCAGCGGCCCGATGACTTTGGCCCAGCTTGATCCGTCAGCCCAAGCGCCGTGCACCAGCACAACACTCACATTCTCACGCGACATCGGTTCTCTCCCGATGCCGCGCGATCAACTGATCGGCGACGTCGTTCAAGGTCGCACCAACGATCTGCGGCTGTGGGCCGACTCCCAGGACGTCGTTACCCGTCCGCTTGACCAATGCAGCCTCCCAGCCCGCAGCGACCGCGCCGAGGGTGTCCCATGTATGGCAAGCGATAAGACAAAGCTGAGACGGTTCAACCCCGAGTTCCCTCTCGACATAGGCGTAGGCCTGCCGCGAGGGCTTGTGATGCTTAACGCCGTCCGCACTGAAACGCCGCTCGAAGAGATCGGCGATCCCACCGTGTTCGAGCTGACGCGTCTGCACCTCCGGCAAATTGTCCGTCAACGTAAATAGCCGGAATCCTGCCGCGCGGAGTTTCTGAAGAGCTGCGGGTACCTCCGAATGAGGAGGCATGGTCGAAAATTTTTCGATCAGTTCCTTCTTATCCGCGTCCTCGATCCTTATGCCGCGCGTGTCAGCCAGCATCTTCATCACAGCCGAACCGATATCCGTGAAAGGCACATAGCATCCGGCTACCGTCAGCGCTGAGGAGTACATAATCAAGTTTGCGAACCAAAGACGCATGGCGCCTTTGTCTCGGAAGATACGCTCGAACGTCGGCTCCATGGTCGTGAGATCAAGTAGCGTCTCATTGACGTCGAAGACGATTAGGGGAAGAGCTGCCATCTGATTAGACTCCAATTGGTTTCACTGTCTTGGGATTGCTGCTGCCCATCGGCTCGCGCGAGGTGTGGGCGCACCGAGTTGCGAAATCAGCCACCAAGAAACTCGCGGATCGCCGCCGCGATCTCGACGGCATGCGTTTCCAGCGCGAAGTGTCCGCTGTCGAAGAAGCGCACGATTGCGCCGGGAATATCCCGCTTGAAGGCCTCCGCGCCGGGCGGCAGGAAGAACGGGTCGTTCTTTCCCCACAGCGCCAGCAGTGGCGGCTTGTGCTCTCGGAAATACTTCTGGAAGGTCGGGTAAAGCGCGACGTTAGTCTTGTAGTCACCCAATAAGTCGAGCTGCGCCTCGTCTGCGCCCGGCCGGGCCAGATAGAAATTATCGAGCGAGTATCCGTCGGGCGAAACCGTCGTCGCATCCGAGACGCCGTGTGTGTATTGCCAAACGGTCGTCTCGGGCTTGAGAAAAACGCGGAGTGCGTCGCGGTTGGCTTGCGATGGGTTCTCCCAATAGGCCCGGATCGGATTCCAACCGTCGCTCAAACCTTCCTCGTAAGCGTTGCCGTTCTGGGAAATGATCGCGGATATGCGGTCCGGATGCTTGAGAGCAATCCTCAAGCCCACTGGAGCGCCGTAATCGAAGATGTAGATCGCGAAGCGCTTCAGCCCGATATTGTCGACGAAGCGGTCGATCGTATCCGCAAGGTTTTCGAACGTGTATTTGAACTTGAGGCGTGGCGGCAGGTCCGACTGACCAAAGCCCGGCAGGTCAGGCGCCACGAGGTGAAAGCGGTCGGCGAGAAGTGGAATCAAATCGCGGAACATATGCCCGGCGGTGGGAAACCCGTGCAACAATAGCAATGTTGGAGCTTCCGGTCGGCCGGCTTCGCGATAGGAAATCTTGAGGCCACCAATATCGGCGGCGCGGTAATATACTCGCGGCATGAGAATCCTCCTATTCAAGGTGACTTTGGTAACCTGATTGGTAACTGCTGTCAGGTTACTATCAAAATGGTAACCTGTCAACCAACGCGTGAGTGGTTACGATGAATAGAGCAGGGGACCTTAGTCTGCTAGACTGAATCGGAGGAGCGGCATTTAACGCTGAATGACCACGAACGACACTCGTCCACCTGCGATGTTCATCGCCGGGGATCCAAGCCTCGACTTTCTAAATTCAATCGGCACGCCGGTCGACACGGCGGTCGACTGGCTGGCAGATGGAGAGGACCTTATGGCTTGGCTTGAACGAGCTGAGCTTGTACCGCCCGAGGCCGGCGCAACAATACGCGCGAATTGCTTTCCAGGAGACCTCGACGCCGTTGCTGCCCAAGCGCGCGCCCTTAGGGAATGGTTTCGCGCGTTCGTGGTCGCGCACAGGGGCCATTCGTTGGGGCCAGACTCGCTACACGAACTTGAGCCCTTGAATAGAATACTCGAGCGCGACGATGCGTATGGGGCAATAGCGGTTAGGCCGGTCGATGCGCCCGATCAGTTGTCCACGTCCGGACTTGAATGGCGCACCCTACGCCGCTGGCGTACCCCGGACTCCCTCCTCTTGCCGATCGCGCACGCAATCGCGAACTTGCTTACGTCCGAGGATCTTTCTCGCGTAAAGGTATGCGAAAAATCTCCGTGCACGCTCTTCTTCCTGGATAGGACTCGCGGACAAGCTCGACGTTGGTGCACGATGACGCTCTGCGGGAATCGCGCCAAACAAGCGCTCCATCGTTCCCGCTTAAAGCGACGAAAGCGGCCACTTCGTCGCGATCGAAAAGCTAAAGCGTGACCGCGCGTTTCGTGCTTTCGATTCGACTGCAAACGCAGGACATCGATTTAACTCGCTTTTCTTCGGTCTTCGGCACTTGCGTAACCTATCTAAATGCTCCTCATAGGTTATGTCGCTAGTGAACATCAGCTGCACCTTCTCAAATTAGCCCGTTCAGCACTCCTCTATCTGGCCGTTCGAGTTGGGTTTGAGGAACGAAGACGCCAACCCGGTCGTGCTAGTGTGCCGATAGAGGAATTACCGGCGACGCCTGATTTGCCTGATGCCGAGAAGATTTAGCGCAGACGCGCGGAGTCTCGATAAGGCCACGTATCGGACAGTCACCGTCCGTTTTGTTGTAGTCAAAAATCGAACAAAATCAAGCACTTAAGATGGTGGAGGCGGGGGGAATTGAACCCCCGTCCGAAGACACTCCAGCGACGGCCACTACACGCTTAGTCCGCGATTTAATCTCGTCTCAAGGACGCCCGCGGACGGGCTTCCTAAAGACCAGCCGCTTGAAGTTTCGGGCAACCGTCCAACCGGCGTACGGCGGCGTCCTAGCCCACTAAATGACGCCCCGACCCGCTGCCATGGGCGAGCAGCGGCGGGACGCTAGCGGCCCTTAGGCCGCCAGAGCGTAACCGTTATTGTCTGCGGGTAAATTTCGCAGTCCGCTTGTTTTACGGGCCAGCGGTGCCCGGCGTGCGACCATGGCCCTTGTGACTCCGTCGAATCCTGTTCGCCCCCATAAAATCAATCGGCGAATGACCGTGAGCAAGGCCAGTCGGTACGGTTACTGTCTTAAGTCTAAGGCTGATACACGAGCCTCGCAACCACCTCTCGACTTATCGCGCGAGCCGCCCCTTATATCGGATCGCGGGCGCGGATAGACTTTCACGCGCGATGGCGCACGAAAACGGAAAACCAAAGACTGGCGCGATCGAGCTCGTGGTCGAGAACCGCAAAGCTCGCCACGACTTCTTTATCGAAGACGCGGTCGAAGCCGGAATGATCCTGACCGGCACCGAGGTCAAGTCGCTGCGCCTGCACAAGGCCAACCTTCGCGACAGCTACATCCGGGTCAAGAACGGCGAGGCGTTTCTAAGCGGGGTGCATATCGGCGCGTATGCGCCGGCCGGACAGTTCAGCCACGCGGAGACGCGCTCGCGCAAATTGCTGCTGCATCGCCGCGAGATCAACCGGCTATGGGGCCGCGTGCGGGAGAAGGGCTACTCGATCGTTCCGCTCAAGATCTATTTCAAAGACGGCCGCGCCAAGGTCGAGATCGCTCTCGCCAAGGGCAAACACGCCTACGACAAGCGCGACGCGATCGCACGCAAAACCTCGCAGCGCGAAATTCAGCGCGCACTCAAGAGCCGGAATCGATAACCACCAGCCCCTCGCGCGCGGCGAGCTTCTGAAATCGGTCGCATAGAGCTCTCATCGCGCCGATGCTGCGCGCGAGCTTCTCCGGCGTGCGGCCGGGATTCGCCAACACGCGCGCGATTGTAACCTCGGCCGCACGCGGCCGAAGCGGCATCGTATGCAATCCCTTGAGAGCACCCTTTTCGTTGATCAGCCATCGTCGATTCACCGCATATGCGACCAGCGTCATGAAGCTCGCCGCACGAAACAGGCATCCTGCCACATACGCCACGTCGCCGCGCCACGCAGGCTTGTCTGCGATCGCGAGCTCGAAGGCGGCGTCGAAAAGATGCTTTCGCGTGATAGCGCGGCGCAGTTTTTCCGGATAGCGCGCGACCATCCGCTTGAGCCGCGTGACCTTCCCGCCGCGATCGAAAAGAATGCGGCAGCAGTTTATCTCACCCGCATAGATCTGATTATGGAACCCGTACGGATGCCCGAGCTGATAGACGGTCTTCGGATCGCCGGCGCGGCATTCGTCGATCGCGGTGCGTACTGCGACTAGATCGCGATAAAGAAAATCCACGTGATGGCCGTCGATCCGGAGCCATCCGCCGCCGTTGACCCCCGGTCCCCATGCGCCGAGCGTAGTGACCAGCCCGGGCGCGTCGCGATCGTCGAGCGAGCGCGCGGCGCGTTCGAGCTCCGTGATCCGAAACGGGTGCCGCGCATCGTAGTAAAGCCCCAGATCGATATCTGAATGCGCATCCGCGGTGCCGCGCGCCCGCGATCCGCCCAGCACGATCGCCTCGATTCCGGCGATCTGCGCGACGCGCGCGGTAACTCGGCTGAGAATCATCTCGATATGATGATCGCGGCGCATCGCGCGAAGCTAACTTGCGCCGGTCTGCCGTGCAACGCGCTCTGCGCGCTTGACTTGCTTCACCGGCCGCTGCGATCTTCGCGCTGTGCACGACAACGCTGTCGCGATGGAATGGCGCAACGCCGATGCGCAGCCGCATCATCTCTACCTATGGCCGCACATCCGCGCGTTCCTCGAGCATCTTGCGCCGGGGCGCGCGGCTGATCTCGGATCGGGCAGTGGATGGATTGCCGCGCAACTCGCCGCGATGGGCCACGAGGTTACCGGCGTCGATATTTCCGCTTCTGGCGTAGCGGTTGCAAAGCGCGCCTTTCCCGAGGCCGGCTTCAGGCAGGGATCGGTCTACGAGGATTTCGGGGAGCAGTTCGATATCGTCGTTTCCTCCGAAGTAATCGAACACCTCTACGAACCGCGCCGATTCATCGACAATATCTATCGGAGCCTGCGCCCGGGCGGTGCCGTGGTGCTCACGACGCCCTATCACGGCTACTTTAAGAACCTCGCTCTTTCGATTTTCAACGGATGGGATTTCCACTTCTCGGTCGGTGACGAGGGCGGCCATATCAAGTTCTTTTCGCCGCGGAGCCTCGAAGCGCTGCTCACAGATGCGGGATTCAGAGATATAGAATTCCGCTACGCGGGTCGCATTCCAGCTCTCGCCCGTTCGATGGTCTTGCGAGCTTACCGCTGAGCTTCTGCTGCGCCTGCGCCGGCCATCGCGCGCAGGCGCTCGATTCGCTTGGCGAGCGGAGGATGGGTCGAGAGCAGGTTGTCGAAGAAGCCTTCGTCGTCGTCTTTGAGTCCCTCGCGCGGGTTGACGATAAACAGATGCGCGGTTCCTGCCGTGCCTTCTTTGAGCGGCGACTCGACCTGCGCGATCTTCTCGAGCGCGCGGAGTAGAGCGCGCGGATTGCGGGTGAACTCGACCGACGACGCGTCGGCAAGATATTCGCGCTGGCGTGATACCGCCATCGCGACCAGTTGCGAGATAATCGGCGCGACCGCGGCGAGCACGATTACCGCGACGGCGATCAGCGCACCGCCGCCGCCGTTGTTGCCGTCGGAATTCCCGCGCGAGCTGCGGCCGCCGCGGCCACCGGTGAAGAACATGATCCGGAACATGAAATCGCTCAGCATCGCGATTCCGCCGACCATTACCGCGACCATCGTCATCGTGCGGATGTCGTAGTCGGCGATATGCGACATCTCGTGCCCGATCACGCCCTGCAGCTCCTCGCGATCCATCTGATCTATCAGCCCCTGCGTGACACACAGCACCGAATGATGCGGGTCGCGGCCGGTCGCGAAAGCGTTGGGAGAAGGATCGTCGATCATGTAGGCGGCGGGCACCGGCAATCGCGCCGCGATCGCCATCTCACTGATCACGTCGAGCACGGTCTTATGCTCGATCGAGTCGGGCGCGAGCGGACGCGCATGCACCGACATCAGCACCAGCCTCGCGCCGCCGTAATAAGAAATGAGGGCCTGGACTGCGCCGAACACGAGCGCCGCGACCGTCAGCACCGGAAATCCCACGATCTGGCCGTTGACGATCGCCACGCTACCCGCCCACACATCCAGCGCAAAGCCGAGCACGACCAGCAGCCCCATCATCACGATCACGAGGACCGCGGTCTCGCGGCGGTTCGTGGTTTCGAGCGCGCGAAAATCGGTTGAGGCCGGCGCCATGGTGGGCGATCCGCTGTCTCGAGCGCGCGGCCGTCAGGCGCTTGGCGCGCTGGGTGCGCCCGGAGTGCTCGGCGCGCTTGGACTGCTCATCGACAGATCGACTTTCGGAACCGCCTGATCCTCGGGAGCGCCCTTGAAATATTCGGCGGGATGAAATCCGAAATTGTTGGCGATCAAGTTGGAGGGAAATGTTTCGACCCGGGTGTTGAGCCGCAGCACGACGTCGTTGTACGCCTGGCGCGCGAACGAGATCTGGTTTTCGGTGGTGGTCAGCTCCTCCTGGAGCTTGAGCACATTTTCGTCGGCCTTGAGCTGCGGATAATTCTCCATCACCGCGAGCAGTTTGCCGAGTCCGGTGGTGAGCTGCGTTTCCGCCGCCATCCGTGAGCTCTGGTCCGGCGCGCTGACCGCCTTGGCTCGCGCCTCGACCACTTGGGTCAGGGTGCCGCGCTCGAACTGCATGTAACCCTTCACGGCTTCGACCAGGTTTGGGATCAAATCGTGACGGCGCTTGAGCTGCACGTCGATCTGCCGCCACGCGTTATCGACCTGGTTGCGCAGGCTGACCAGAGAATTGTATGCCGACGCGATCCAACCGGCGATCGCCAAAATGATTAGCAGGATTATCACCGAGGTCATTTGCGTCTGCTCCCTTCGGGCGACAGCCCCGGTCCTGCTGGCTTCGCCGGTTCGCGCGTCAAGCAGCCGGCGCAAGCGAGGTCAGCTTGCGCCGGCCGATGCGGTGACGCGGTACGCGGCGGCGCGAGTGCCGCGCCGCCGTGAGTGATTAGTTCTCGAACTCGATTTTCACCTTGACCGGTTTGCTCTCCGGACGTTTGGGAACGGTAATCGAAAGGACACCGTCCTTGTATGCGGCGCGGATTCCTTCGTGCGCCGCATCGTCGGGCAACTCGAACGCCCGGTGCAGTTTACCGTATGCGCGCTCCGAGACGCGAACCGTCGCCTCTTTGGACCACTCGGGGCTCTTGCGCTCGGCCTCGACGATAAGCGTGCCGTCTTCGATCCTGACATCGGCGGATTCGGCTTTGAGACCGGGCATCTCGAAGTGGAAATGATAGCCGTCGGCGTCTTCTACCACGTCAGCGCGCGGAGAGAATCCACGCTCGGCGCCGCGGTCGAGATCGTTCAATAGCTGGTTCCATCCGCCGAACAGCAACCCGTTGGGCGCAAATCCATTAGTCATTCTGACTTCCATACCAAACCTCCTGCCGGCAATTGATACCGGGAATGTGTGTTATTTTCGGACGCAAGGCTCTGCGGAAAAAGAACTCTGAACCGACCAGACTCACACTGCCGCTTGCCGCGTCTCTCACGATTAAAACGTAAGTACGAACTCGCGTTCGTCAAGATGCAGCATCAGGGCTGCGCGCAGATCCGCCTATTTGTCGGTATAGCCACCCGCGCTGACGGATTCGATTTCGGCCGCGAAGCGCCGCGCCATCGCATGATCCCCCAGCTCTTCGGCCAAGTCGCGGCCTTGCTTCAGTGCTTCGACGGCGCGCGCTATGTTGCCCTTGCCGAGAAAGGTTCCGGCTTTGCGAAACGCGCGGGCATAACGCTGTCCTTTTTCGGCGGTATCCATTTTGAAAGTATCGGCGAAAGTATCGAACGGCGAAACGCTTGACGCAATCCTGGGCGGCGCGATTCGCCTGGCGCAGCCGCGCCGCGGCTATCGATTTTCCGTCGAGGCGATCGCGCTTGCGCGCTTCGCAACCGCGAAGCCGCGCGATCGCGTGCTCGACCTCGGCGCGGGATGCGGGGTCGTCGCGATCACGCTTGCGATGATTGCCGGCGTGAAGCAGGTCACCGCGCTTGAGATTCAACCCGCGATGGCGGCGATTGTCGAGCGCAACGCCGTGCTCAACGGCCTCTCGAACCTGCGCGTAATTTGTGCCGACCTGCGCAGCCCGCGAATCTCCGGCCTCGCGCCGGCGAGTTTCGATTTGATCGTCGCCAATCCTCCCTTTCATGCGGTCCGCAGCGGACGTGACAGTCCCGACGCCTCGCGCCGTATCGCGCGCGGCGAGGGCGCGGCATCGATTGCGGATTTTGCCCGCGCCGCGCGCCGCTATCTGCGCAACGGCGGACGCGCCGCGATCGTGTTCGCGGCCTCGCGTTCGGCGGAACTTATCGCGACGATGCGCTCGAATCATCTCGAGCCCAAGCGCATCCGTTTCGTGCATCCGCGCGCCGAACTCGCGGCGTCGGCGGTGCTGCTCGAGGCGCGCGCGGGAGGAGGCGCCGAGGTGATCGTCGAGCCGCCTCTCGTGCTTCACGATCGTGCCGGCCGCTATACTGACGAAGCTCGCGCGATACTAGAAGCCCCGTGAATGCCAAAGGAGTCCGCCGATGCCGACGCAGCCGACGATTGCGGCAGTACTGTTTCCCGGTTTTGAATTGCTCGACGTGTTCGGTCCGCTCGAAGCATTCGGAATGCTGGCGGAAGCGGGGCAATGCAAAATTCTGACGGTCGCCGAAACTGCGGGCGCGATCGCTAGCCGGCAGGGTCCGCGGACGATCGCGGATTTCAGCTTCGATGATTGTCCTGCGCTCGATCTGTTTCTGGTTCCGGGCGGGCAGGGCACGCGCAAAGAAATCACCAACGACCGGATGCTCGGATGGCTGCGCGAGCGCGCGCAGTCCACCGCGCTCGTGACCTCGGTATGCACTGGCGCAGCGCTGCTGGCTCGGGCCGGGCTGCTCGACGGGCGGCGCGCGACGACCAACAAGTTCGCATTCAAGTGGGTCGTCGAGCAGGGGCCGCGCGTCGAGTGGGTGAAAGAAGCGCGATGGGTCGAGGACGGGAAATTCCTGACCTCGTCGGGAGTGTCGGCGGGTATCGACATGGCACTCGCGATCATCGCGAAGCTATGGGACCTCGCGACGGCGGAGCGAATCGCGACGCGGATGGAATACGAATGGCATCGCGACGCCGGATGGGATCCCTTCGCGAAGGTCCACGGCCTGGTATGACGTGGCGCGTTCGCGTTGCACACGCTTTCGCCGATTCATTCCGAGCCCTGGGCGAGGAATCCCGAGGCGTTCATGCTAAGCGTCTGCGCCTCAAGCAACGCCCTCTCGATCGAGATTCCTCGCGCGCGGCAGCCACGCGCGCGGGAATGACACGAGGGCGGCGAGGATCGTCGATTTTCAAACTGACCGCTACCAAATTCCAGCGCGTCAAATGTTAATATCTATCCTATACTACTTGGCGGAAGGCCATTGCTGGGACGACGCGCATTGCTTGCATCACGGGGATGATCGCGCTGGCTATACTTACTATTACGGCCACAATGATCGCTGCGATTGCGGTCTCGGGGCGCACTTGTATGTAGCCGAGGAGGCCGGTTATTTCGCCTAGCCGTACGCCGTGGCCGAAATAGTATAATGCGCACGCGGCGCCGATTACTGCTCCCGCGAGGCCGATCATCGCCGCTTCGGCGAATAGCAGAACTCCGATGTGCGATCTGGTGAATCCGAGCGCGCGCATCACCGCGACTTCGCCAATCCGGTCGCGCACCATCATCGCCATCGAGTTTCCCGCGATCAGCAGCACGGTCAGCAGCACGACCGTACACAGGCTATAGATAATCGTGCGAATATTGCCGATCGCGCTGACTACGTTGGCAACCGAATTGGACTCAGTCGTGGTTTCGGTTTCCGCGTCTGAGTTATGGAAATTATCGTCGATTTCCGTCGCCACCAGCCCCATGTTCTCGCTCTGGTCCACGCGAACCACCAGGAACGACGCCCGATCGGCGATATTGGCGCCGTATGTCTTATTCACCGCGTCATCGAACATCCGCCGGTCGAAGAAAAACGCGTGTGATAAATATTCATTGGGTAACTCGATCAGCGGAATGAACGTCAGCGAGAGCCGGGAATCGCCCCCATTGTGCAGCGTGATCGGCTCTCCGAGTTTCCACCCATACTCATCCATGAGCGCGTATCCGATCATCGCGTAACGCCGGTCGGTCAGTAGCTTCTTTGCCAGGTCAGCGGGCACCTGGTAGTCACTGCTCGCGGATACATTAGTAATATCTGGGGTTACTCCATAGGTGATTATGGGGCTTTTGGGATCGCGATAGATCGCTCCCCATAAAATCTCCGGCGCGCATCCGAGCACGTGCGGCAGCTTCCTGATCGGACCGCAATAGCGCGCTGGCAAAGTATTATTATTGCGCTCGGTGACCACCAGGCGAAGGCCCTTCGATGCGTTATACGCGATGCGATCCATCGACCACGGCACTGCCACCAGCACGGTGTATATAAACACCGCGACGGCAAAGGTCAGCGCGGTCAGGATAGTGCGCCGAAGCTGGCGGCGCATGTTCCGAAACGCAATCGTCAGAAGCTTGCCGATCATGTTTGACCTCGAGCGCTCACGCTTCTCTGAGTGCGCCGATGATCTCCTGGCGTGATGCGCGCAGCGCCGGCATCAGGCCGCCCACGATCCCGATAATCGTCGCCACGATGATTCCGGCCGCGAACGCCCCAAGCGTCGGCCGATAGGAAAAGAACATCGCGCCCACGGTCATCGAGCGGCTGGTCAACCCTGTCGCCCACGCCACGATGATTGACAGCACCACGCCGGTTACGCCGCCCGCGATTCCCAGGAGCGCGCTTTCGATCACAAAACTCGCCAGGATATTGCCGCGCGAGAAGCCGAGCACCCGCAGCACGCCAATCTCGCGTCCGCGTCGCGTCACCGCGGTGTACATCGTATTCATCCCGCCGAAGATCGCGCCGATCGCAAGCGCCAGCGCCACGATGAAACCGAGATTCCTGAGTTGGTCCACCACCTTGGTCTGCGCCGCGTAGTACTCAGCTTCGGTTTCCGTATCGACGCTCACGCGGCCATCGGCTTTGATCGCGTTTTGGAAGTCGGCACCTCTGCCCGGCTTCAGCACGACATGTAGCGCCGCGGCGCCGCCGGCATCCCAATGGCGATCGGCGATGAGATCTTCGAGGTCGGTCCAGATTTCCGATTCGCGTTCGCTGTCGTTGTCGGAAAAGACTCCGACGATTTTCCAGTCGCGATGGCTGTAGTGGAAGGTCGTGCCTGGCGCCAGGTAGGGAAAACGCGCGAACAGCTTGCGTCCGATCACCCATTCTCCATCGCCGCGCACCGGCCAGCGGCCTTGCACGATACGCAGATTCGGATGAACTTCGTATGCGATCGGTTCCACGCCACGGAGGATGGCGAATTCCTTGGCGCCTTTGGTGCGGCTGATATTAACCCCGGCGATACTCTCGCGCGAAACTAGCGGATGATTTCCGCTGTCAATTGCGATTTCGGGCCGCACCCGCAGAATCTCGGTCGAGGAATGCGGAACGAAGCTCTGATTCTCGCTGATTGCGCCGCGTGCCATCACGATCCAGTTGCTATTCTGTCCGGCGTTGGCGAGCGCTTGCCTGAGCCCGGCGATAAAGCCGAACACGATCACGAAAATCATCGCGACCAGCGCGACGCCGAGCACCGTCATAATCGAGGTAGCGCGCCGCTGCACCAGGCTGCGGAAATTGTAGCGAAGCGGAATCATCGCGCCCCCCGCCCGGATCGCTCAGAAAATAACTAATGTGTATATGCCTATCCAGTTAGCACGAAGACAGACTAAAGGAAAGAGTAGTGTATCAGGCAAGGAACCGGGAGAATCCTCTGATTACCCAGATGTCCCGGATTCCAAACCGAAACTAACTGTCACCGTCCAGGCTGCGGGACCGTATTTACTGCGGCATTCGCGAGGCGAAAGGCTGGCGTCTGCCGCTCAGATCACCGGCGACCCGGCAGGCAGCCCCAACAGCACTCGACCGATCACCCCAAAGCGAGCGGTATTCAGCAGCACATGCTGTGAGGCGGTATGCACGTCGCGCCAGCATCGCTCGATTGGACACGAGGTCTGCGCCGAGCTCATCCCCGCCGCATCGGCCACCAGATCGACCGCTTGCAGCGCGAGCTTGACCGCGGTCACGACCCCGAGCCGCACGTGCGCGAAGTCCTTTACGGTGAAGCTCTCGCCGGCGGCGCCCTTGCGCCAGACTTCGTCGTTGCACTGGTAGAAGTATGCGCGCGCCGCATTCAGCAGACCCTCGGATTGGGCAAACTGGATTTGCGCGAGCGGACGCTCGCGCAGCAGCGCCTGCGTCGCAACCGGCACCTTGGCTTGTGCGATTTCGTTCAGCGTGTCGATCGCATGCCGCGCGGTGCCGAGCACTACCGCCGCAAGCTCGCCCGCCATTTGCATATTGAGTGGAATGTCGGCGAAGGGACCGCGTTGCCAAGTCGGCAGAGCGTTCAACCAATTGAAGGTGAATTCGTCCGGAACGAAAACATTCTCGAACACACAATCGTTACTGCCGGTGCCGCGCATCCCCGCGGTCGCCCAGGTTTTGAGAATCGTCGCATGCTTGATGGGAAAGAAGCCGGCGCGCAGAACCGGAACTCCGCCGACAATTTGCGGTGCGCCATCGCGCAGCACCAAAGCCGCTGCCATCAGATAGGTCGCGTGCGCCGAGCCGCTGGCATTGGCAGCCTTCCCGCTAAACCGCCATCCGCCTTCGATCGGAACCGCATTGCTGGTCATCGGATTGAGCGAGCCGCAAGCGACGCCGCGAGGGTCGGTAAAGATCTCTTCGTACGCCGCGCGCGAGAGGAACTGCCCAAAGATCGGGCCGCCGGCGCAGATTGCGAGGTTCCATCCGGCCGAGGCGTCGATGCGCGAGACTTCCTCGACCAGCCGCAGGAGATCGGGAATCGTCAGACCGCCGCCGCTCAGTTCGCGCGGAAGTATCACCCGAAACAATCCCGCCTGGTGGAAGGCGTCCGCGACCGCTTGCGGCATCTCAGCTTCGCGCTCGGCGCGGTCGGCATGCTCGCGGATTATCGGCGCGAGCTGTTGCACCTTGTCGAAGTAAGGTTTCAGACCTTCGCTCAAGTCGTTCATCAGACACCTCGCACCGCAAGTTTTGCGGGGGCGACGGGACGGTGTCAACGCAGCGGGGACACGGCATCGCGGCGTCGCGAGGATATGGATCAATCAGTGAAATCTGTAAACTGTTTGAAGGATCCAGTTAGCGCGTGAGGGCGGGGCGTTTGGCGGGCTGCGCGCGCAGCAGCTCGGCGCGTGCGAGGCTTACGCGAAAGGGAGATTTCAGCGCCGACATGATTTCTGAAATTGATTTGTTGAGCTTGGGATGAATCAGCGCCGGCGCGAGCTCGCTCATCGGCGCGAGGACGAACAGGCGCTCGTGCAGGCGCGGATGCGGAACCGTCAGGACGCGCGAGTCGATAACCTCCTTGTTGAAGAACAGGAGATCGAGATCGATCACGCGCGGACGGTATTTGCCGCGCGGCGGTTTCTTTCCGCGCACGCGCTTGCGGCCCATCACGCGTTCGATCGCGAGCAGCTTACGCATCATCACGTCGGCGTTGATTTCGGTCTCGACCTCGATCACGCCGTTCAGGAACGGACCCTTGACCTCGCCGACCGGTTCGGTCTCGTAGATCGAGGATTGGCGCACGAGCCTGGTCTCGGGAATCTGCGCGATCCGCGCGATTGCCTCCCGATAATTGGCGGCCCGGTCGCCGAGGTTAGTACCTATTCCAATGAAAGCCCGGTTGGGCATTCCCTACCGTTACATCCGAAGCGCTTTGATTCTGGTTACCGCCTCTCGCAATCGTTCGCTCGACACGGTCAGTGAAAAGCGAACGAACCCCTCGCCACCCTTGCCGAATCCTGAACCGGGAGTTATCGCCACCCCGGCCTCTTTCAGCACGCGCTCGGTAAACGAAACCGAGGTATAACCTTTTGGAACTTCCGCCCAGACATAGAAGGTCGCGCGTGGAAGCTCGCACTTGAGCCCCATCTCGCGCAGCGCGCCGACCAGCAGATCGCGCCGTTCTTTGTAGATCGCGCAATACGCAGCGAGCTGGTCGCCGTCGCCCCCTTCGAGCGCCGTGATCGAGGCCTCCTGCACCGCCTGGAAGACTCCGGAATCGACGTTGGTCTTCACTTTGCCGAGTGCGGCAACGAGCTGCGGATTGCCGATTGCGAATCCGCAGCGCCATCCGGTCATCGAGAAAGTTTTCGACAGCGAATGGAACTCGATCGCGCATTCGCGGGAATCTTTCGCGTCGAAGACGGTCGGCGCGCGGTAGCCGTCGTACGCGATTTCAGAATACGCACTATCGTGCGCAAGAATGGTGTCGTGTTTCAGGCAGAACCTGACCGCGCTGTCGAAGAACGCGCTATCGACGGTCGCCGCCGTTGGATTGTTCGGATAGTTGAGCCACAGCAGACGGGCGCGCCGCGCGACTTCTTCGGGGATCGAAGCGAAGTCTGGAACGAACCCATTTTCCTTCTTGAGCGTCAGGAAATAAGGCTCGCCGCCGTTGAAAACGCACCCCGAGTAATAGACCGGATAGCCCGGACTCGGAATCAGCACGATATCGCCGGGATCGACGACTGCGGTTGCGAAGTTCGCGATACCTTCCTTCGAGCCGATGAGCGCGCAGACCTCGCGCGCGGGGTCGAAGCGATGCCCGAAGCGGCGCTCGAACCATTGCGCAGCGGCGCGGCGGTATTCCTCGAGGCCTTCGTAGTCGGGATAGCGATGATTTTTCGGAAGGTCAACCGCGCGTTTGAGGCTCTCCACAATATGTTGTGGTGTACGGAGGTCGGGGTCCCCGATTCCGAGACTGATAACGTCAACGCCCTTGGCTGCGACTTCCTTCTTTAGCCGATCCAATTCAGCAAACAGATATGGCGGAAGAAGTCCCAGTCTGGTGGCGGTCTTTATCTGCACCTTAAGGCCAAAACCCCGATTTTCTGCGGTCACCACGTAACTACCATACTTCGCACCGGTCTGAAACTGGCTTGGATCAGGATTTGCCCACAGGCGCAAGCACCATCCGCAAGCCGGCGTTACTATGCCCCCGCGCGCACCGTGCCTGTGGATTGATCTTCTTGTTGCTGCGACACCGGGTGAGTCTCGGTGGGTTTCTCCTGAGCGTGGCAGGGCAAATTTCCTTGCGCCTCCAGTTGCGGAAAACCCTTGTCTCCGTTGAATGAAATGGATGTCAAGAGAATATTTTCAAGCCCTTAGCGGGCCCGAAAAGGTCCCGTCATCATTACCGTTGCTTGATTGACAATGATCGTAATGTTAGACAAATTAACATTCGGGCGCTGGAACTGCGCGCGCACTTCAGAGTAAGCAAGTATCTCCAAGCGTCGATACTTGTGTTCGGAAACGCGTGGGTCGGGGAAGGGCCATGACTGGAAAGCTTCGACCGAGTACGCGGTTTATCCAAGCCCGCGTGCGGCCGCAGTTTGACCGCAAGAAGCACAGATGAACCGGATATTCTTGCCCCTGGCGGCCGTCCTGTTGATCACAGGCGTGACCGTAATCGCTTTTTCCCAGCGTCCGTGGCTGCCGCGGATGGACGTGGTACAGCCCATACCCTTCAGCCATCGGATTCATGCCGGGGTGAACAAGATTCCCTGCCAGTACTGTCATGAATACGCGCGCCGCTCTGAGAACGCAGGCATCCCGCCGGTCGAGCGATGCGTGGGATGCCATGGCAGCGGAATCGTCGGCGGGATCAAGCCGGTCACACGGGCGTGGAACGATCATGCTCAGCCGCCGTTCGAGATTCGATGGAACCGCGTTTATACTTTGCCCGATTTCGTCAAGTTTACGCATCGCCCGCATATCCATGCCGGAATCAAATGCCAGCAATGCCACGGCGATGTTCAGAACATGGATCGAGTGGTGCCGGTAAAAGAAATCAACATGGGCTTTTGCGTCCAATGTCATACGCAGCGAAAGGCAAGCCTCGACTGCGTGTCCTGTCATCATTGAGCGAGGAGATTGAGCGAGGAACGAAATGCCTGAGGGTCTGTCCAGGCGGTCTTTCATCAAGCTGGCCGCGGCCGCAAGCGCCGCCGCCGCCGTACCCGGATGCGAGCCCGCGGCGCGCAAGCTTATCCCGTACGTCGTTCCCGATGAGAACGTGCTGCCGGGGATGCCGAGCTATTACGCGACGACCTGCGCGGAATGCCCCGCCGGATGCGGGATTATCGCAACGGTGCGTGAGGGGCGCGTCACCACGCTGGCGGGAAATCCCGCCGATCCGATCGGCGCGGGCGCCATCTGCGCTCGCGGACAGGCTGCTCTCCAGGGACTCTACAACCCGGACCGGCTGACCGATCCGATGCTGCGCGGAGACGGCGGCAAGCTCACGAAGATTTCGTGGGATGCGGCGGAAAAACTGCTGACCGATCATCTTGGAGCGGCGGTAAAAGCCGGCCAGAACCGCGTGGCATTTCTAGGCGCTCCGCAGGGTCCCAGCTTTGCGAAAGTCACGCAGGCATTCCTTGGCGCGTACGGATCGAGCCGCGCGATTTTCTACGAGCCGCTCGAGAACGAAGCCGCGCGCAACGCCGCCCAGACTCTGTTCGGACGCCGCGACTTGCCGATTTACAAGATCGATCAAGCCGAAACCCTGATTTCCTTCGGCTCGGATTTTCTGGAGACCGGAACCTCGCCGGTCGAGCTCGCCCGCCAGTACGCGGACTTCCGCGCACCCAAAACCCGGCGCGGACAACTGACTATCGGCCGTTCGTTCTATGTCGGTCCTCGCATGAGCATGTCCGCGGCGAAGTGCGACGATTGGATCGCCGCGGCGCCCGGCTTCGAAGCGCAAATCGCGTGGAGTGTCCTGCATGTGCTGGTCGCCCAGCGCTGGATTGCGCAGAACTCGGGGCTGGACCTTAATGCCCTGACCACGATGGTCGCCGCATACGATCCCGCCGCCGTCAGTCAGCGCACCGGCGTTCCCGCCGACAAGATCAATGCGATGGGCGCGGCGTTCGGCAAATCCGACGGCGCGGTTGCGATGGCGTCGGGCGACGACGAGGCGCTGCATCTGGCCGCGTACATCCTCAACGCCGCGACCGGAAATATCGGCCGTACGATGCTGTTTCTCGATGGCGCTGGAGCCGAGCCCGTCACCAACCCAGGTGACTTGAACGCCGCGATGGCTGCGATGCGCGAGGGCAAGATCGATGTCGCGGTGATCAATCGAGCCAATCCTGTGTTCACGATGCCGCCCACGATGCGCGCGGCCGAATCTTTGCAAGGCGTGGGTTTCGTGGTGTGGATGGGAACGGTACCCGACGAAACCGCCAATATGGCGAGCCTGCTGCTGCCTGCGCATCATCCGCTCGAGCAGTGGCGCGATACCGCGCCGCGTCCGGGAGTGCGGGGCCTCGGCCAGCCGGTAATGCAGCCGGTGTTTGCCAGCCGCGCCGCCGCCGACATCATGCTGGCCGCGGCCTTGAGCGCACCGCAAGCGAAACTTCCCTGGCAGACCTCCGCCGACGCGGTCAAAGCCCAATGGCTCGCGCTCGCTCCGCAGGGCGCCAGCCACGACGCTCAAACTGAATTCTGGACCAAAGTGCGGCGCGAAGGCGGGCTCTATAACGAAGCCAAGCCGGTCGCGGTCAAGCTCTCGACCGCGACGCTCAAAACTCCGCCGCCCGGCGATGGCGCTTCGGCGGGACTCACGTTCGTCGCCTTTCCACACATCTTCCTTTACGACGGGCGCGGCGCCGACAAGCCGTGGCTCCA
This sequence comes from Binataceae bacterium (SeqCode), assembly GCA_049795175.1. GTDB lineage: Bacteria > Desulfobacterota > Binatia > Binatales > Binataceae > JBARDN01. The sequence continues at coordinate 32,959 of JBARDN010000091.1, forward strand.
GGAAATTCCCGAACCGGTCACGCAGATCGTGTGGGATAGCTGGGCGGAGATTCATCCTACGACTGCTGCGAAGCTTGGAATCGCCAAGGACGAGCTAATCGAGCTGCACACCGAGCACGGCGTGATCGAAGCGCCGGCGCTGATTTCGACCAACGTTCATCCCGGAGCGATCGTCGTGCCGCTCGGCCAGGGGCATAAGGCCTACGGGCGCTATGCGACCGATGTCGGCGCGAATCCTTGGAAGATCCTCGCCGAGGGCTCGATGCGGATCGCGGTGACCGCCAAGGGCACCGGACGTAGCCGCAAGCTCATCTCGCCGCTGGGCAAGAGCGATATGCTCGGGCGCTCGATCGTCGAGGCGATGAGCCTCGACGAGCTGCGCCACGGCGAGGCACCCGAGCCGCCGCTTGCGCCGGAGCCGTACGAGATGTACCCGCCGTTTCCGTATCCGAATCACAAATGGGGCATGACGATCGACGTCAACTCCTGCACCGGATGCAGCGCGTGCGTGGCGGCGTGTTACGCAGAGAACAATCTGCCGTTCGTCGGCAAAGAGTTGGTCGATCAAGGACGGATCATGTCGTGGATTCGGATCGAGCGGTTCTTTCCCGAAGATAAAGACAACGCGCCCAACCTGTATCTGGCGCCTATGCTCTGCCAGCAGTGCAACCATGCGCCGTGCGAGCCGGTCTGTCCGGTGTTCGCGTCGTATCACACCCAGGAGGGCCTCAACGGGCAGGTCTATAACCGCTGCGTCGGTACCAGGTACTGCGAGAACAACTGTCCCTACAAAGTACGGCGCTTCAACTGGTTCGTCCCGGAATGGCCGACCCCGCTGAATCTGCAACTTAATCCCGACGTGACCGTGCGCGGCGCCGGGGTGATGGAGAAGTGCACCTTCTGCATCCAGCGAATTCAGCATGCGGAAATCACCGCACGCGATGACGATCGCGCGCTCAAGGACGGCGAGATCGTTACCGCGTGCCAAGGTGCCTGTCCGGCTCGGGCGATCACGTTCGGCGATATGAATGACAAGCAGAGCGCGGTGATGCGGCGGCGCGATGACAACAAGCCGCGCAACTATCGATCGCTCGAAGAACTCAACACCCAGCCCGCAATCGTTTATTTGCGCGACCTCTATCGCGTGAAAGGAAAGGCGTAAGTGGCAGCCGCAGTTCAAGAACCGACCACTCCGACCTTTCGCGATATCGACCGCGGCGTGCTCCGGGTGATGGATTTCCCCGGCGTGGCTTTTTGGATCTGGATCGGGTTCTGCTTTTCATTGGTCGCGATCGCGGCGATCCTCTGGACTCGCCAGATTTATGAGGGACTTGGCGTCACCGGACTTCGCCAGCCGGTCATGTGGGCGATTTACATCACGAACTTCGTGTTCTGGGTCGGAATCGCGCATTCGGGCACGCTGATCTCCGCGATCCTTTATCTGTTCCGAACCCGGTGGCGCACCGCCGTGTATCGCGCCGCCGAGACGATGACCCTGTTCGCGGTGCTGACCGCGGGCCTGATGCCGGTCTTCCATCTCGGCCGGGTGTGGTTTCTCTACTGGCTGCTGCCGTATCCGAATGAGCGCTTCCTGCAGCCCGACTTCCGCTCGCCGCTGGTGTGGGACGCATTTGCGGTCTCGACCTACCTGACGATCAGCGCGCTGTTCCTGTTCATGGGTTTGATTCCCGACGTCGCCAACGCGCGCGAGCATTCAACCGGATGGCGCCGGACGTTCTATGGGATCCTGTCACTCGGATGGCAGGGGACGGATCGCCAGTGGCATCACTTCGCGATGGCGTATCTGCTAATGGCGGGACTTGCGACTCCGCTCGTGGTCTCGGTGCATAGCGTGGTGTCGTGGGACTTCGCGATGGCGCAGTTGCCGGGATGGCACAGCACGATTTTCGCGCCGTACTTCGTCGCGGGCGCGATCTTTTCCGGGGTCGCGCTGGTGATAACGCTGCTCATCCCGATGCGCAAGTGGCTGCATATCGAGGACCTGGTCACGCCGTGGCATATGGACAACCTGGCGAAGATCGTTCTGCTGACCTCGCTGGTCGTCACTTATTCCTATGCGTGCGAGTCCTTCATGGTCTGGTATTCGGGCGACAAGATCGAGCAGATGACTTTCCACATGCGCTACTTCGGGCCGTGGGGCTGGATCTTCTGGCTGATGGTCCTGTGCAACTGCCTGATTCCGCTGCTGCTGTTCTCCCCGCGGATCCGGGTGAACATGAAGGTCCTGTGGATTATTTCCATCTTCGTGAATATCGGGATGTGGTCGGAACGTTTTGATATCGTGGCGGGCTCGCTCACTACCAACTTCAATCCGTCGCAATGGCACTTTTACACGCCGTCGATCACGGAAATCATGATCACGGTCGGCAGCTTCGCGTGGTTCCTGGGTCTGTTCTCGCTGGTCGCGAAATTTCTGCCGATCATTTCGATGACCGAGCTGAAGGAAGGCATCCAGTTCCTGCGCCAGGCGGTCAAGAAAGGCTCGTCATCGGAAGCGTGAGCGGCACAAGCATGAGACAGACCGATGGATATAGGGCGGCGGATATAGAGCGATGGATATAGTTGGATCATTTCCAGACGAACACCTGTGCGTCCGGGGAATCGAGGATCTGCACCAGGCCCAGGTGCGGGACTTCCACGTCTTCTATCCGTTCCCGAGCCACGCCATCGAACACGCGATGGGCAAGCCCAAGAGCAGGGTGCGCGCGGTCGTTTTGGCCGGCGGAATCATCGGCGTGTTGACGGGACTTGCGGTTACGATCGGGACGTCGTGGGAATGGAACCTGGTCGTGGGCGGCAAACCGATCGTCTCGTGGCCGCCGTTTATCATCATCTGCTTTGAGCTGATGATTCTGACCGGGGGGATATTGGCGGTCGTGAGCTTTCTTATCAATGCCGGACTTCCCGCCTTCGAAAGCAAAAGCGGATACAGCTCCCGCTTCAGCGAGGACCGCTTCGGCCTGGTCGTGAAATGCGATGAATCCGACAGCGCGCGGATTGAGAATATCGAATCGATTCTGAGGAATGCAGGTGCAGAAGAGGTTTTGCGTGAGGCCGCGTAGCCTGAAATTTTCATCGATCCGGCGATGCGAGGCGGGTGTGCGATGAGCGCGCAAGTCGAACCCGCGACCGCGCTTGCCTCCGGCGCGCCTCCCGCTCCGGCCGGTCCTATCGCCGGGACCGCATTCAAGGCCTTGATGGTGATTTTCGTCGCCGTGGGCGTGATCGGATTTGCGCTAAGCGTCGGCGGCGCAAATGCGGCCCGCGCGTGGCAGGCGTACCTGGTCAATCTGCTGGTGTGGCTCGGAATCGCGCAGGGCGGCGTGGTGATGCTGGCGGCGTTCTATCTATGCAACGGACGCTGGGCGGGAACCACGCAGTATCGCCTGGCGGAGACCTTCGCGGGATTCATCCCGCTGGGCTTCCTGCTGTTCTTCGGACTGTATTTCGGCCGCACGCTGATCTTTCCGTGGGTGCTGCATCCGATCGCGCAAAAGGCGGCGTGGCTCAACACCCCGTTCCTGTTTGCACGCGACGGAATCGGGCTTGCGATCATGACCATCCTGAGCCTGTCGCTGGTGCGGCAGTCGCGCACCAAAGCGGCCACCGAATGGCAGCGCGATTCCGAAAGCATTCTGCTGGTTCCGAATCCGATTCGGCGGATCGCGCCCGCGCTCGCGATCTGCTTCGCGATCGTTTACACCCTGATTGCGTTTGACCTGGTGATGTCGCTGGCGCCGGCGTGGCGCAGCACTCTGTTCGGTTGGTACTTTTTTGGCGGAGCGTTCTGGAGCGCCGCCGCCGCGATGGCGCTGGTCGCGGTGATCATGCGTGTATTACTCGGCGGCAATAATACCTTCAAGAACCCGCAGGTGATGCGCGATATCGGCCTGGTCGAATTCGCCTTCTCGATTTTCTGGATCTACCTGCTCTTCGCCCAGTACATCGTCATCTGGTACGGCGATATTCCAGTCGAAACGTTTTTCATCGTAGTGCGAGTGTATTACGCGCCGTGGGAGGCGCTGTCGTACGCGGTGGTTATCCTGATGTGGGTGATTCCGTTCCTGGTGCTGCTCGGAGTGCGGCCCAAGAAGACGCCGGCGATTTTGGGCGCGGTCTCGCTCGGCGGTGTCGTCGGAGTATGGCTCGAGCGCTACGTGCTGGTGGTGCCGTCGCTGTCGCCGCATGTGGTGCCGTTTGGATGGGTCGAGATTCTGGTGACGCTCGGATTTTTCGGCGCTTTTGTGCTGTGCTCGCTGCCCGGACTGGACCGGCTGGCGGCGTCCGCCACCCAGGAAGTGTGGCAAGAAGCGCGGGCAGGGGAGCACGAATGAAGCGCGCCACCATATTTATGTCGGCCGCGACGATCGTGGCGTCCGCGATCCTCGCCGGATGCGCGCGCGGGCGCGAGCTGCCGATGACCACGCTCGCGCCCAAGTCCGATCTTGCCGACTGGATCTACCGGCTGTTCATTGAAGTGACCTTGTGGGATTCCCTGGTATTCGCGATCGTAATTGTGACGTTTCTGCTGGCGATTTTCGTGTTCTCGACCCGGGTCGGCGAAGCGTCGCCGCCGTCGTCGGCGAGCTCGGACTTGACTCTCGAAGTCGCGTGGACGCTCGGGCCGGCGCTGATCCTGCTGATGATCTCGATTCCGACGATTCGCACGATCTTCCGCTCGCAGCCGAACATTCCGCCCAAGGGTGCGCTCGAGATTCGGGTGATCGCGCATCAATGGTGGTGGGAATTTCACTATCACGACAAGGATAAGATCGTCACCGCCAACGAGCTGCATATTCCGACCGGCGTTCCGATTCGGCTGAATCTGCAATCGGCCGACGTGATCCACAGCTTCTGGGTGCCGCAGCTCGGCGGCAAGCGCGATGTGGTTCCGGGACAATTGAACGAGCTGACCTTCGAGGCGAGCGTACCCGGAATGTATCCGGGCCAATGCGCCGAGTTCTGCGGCGAATCGCACGCCAATATGCGCTTTCGCGTTTTCGTCCAGACGCCGCAAGAGTTTGCGCAGTGGGAAGCGGCGCAGGCCGCCTCTCCGGCCGCGGTGGCTTCGATTTCCAATCCCGCGGCGCAGGAAGGCGCAAAGATTTTCTCCAACAGTCCATGCACCACCTGTCATATGATCGACGGCGTGTCCAAGGGTTATATCGGGCCGAATCTGACCCATTTTGGCAGCCGCACCACGATGGCGGGCGCGATCGAGGCGAACAATTCCGCCGACGTTGCGCAATGGATCATCAATCCCGAAAAGGTCAAACCGGGCGCGCAGATGCCGGCGCTCGGCCTTAGCGGCCCGCAACTCAACGACCTGGTCGCGTACCTCGAGAGTCTGAAGTAAGGGAGCTCAGTTGATGGCTGCCCAGCCCCAAGCATTGCCAATCGAAACGCAGAACTATCTGCAGGGCGGAGGCCTTATCGGATGGCTGACGACCGTCGATCACAAGCGCGTCGCGGTGATGTACGCGGTGAGCGCGCTGATCTTCATGGCGATCGGCGGAATCGAGGCGATGCTGATCAGGACCCAACTATGGTCGCCGAATAACCATTTCATTTCCGCGTCGGTTTACAACGAAATCTTCACGATGCACGGCACCACCATGATCTTCCTGGTGCTGATGCCGCTGGAGGTGGGATTCCTCGCCAACTTTGTGATGCCGCTGCAGATCGGCGCGCGCGACGTCGCGTTTCCGCGCCTCAACGCGCTGAGCTTCTGGATCTTTCTCTGCGGCGCGATTTTTCTGCATCTCGGATGGCTGTGGGGCGGATTGCCGGACGCGGGATGGTTTGGCTACGCCAACCTGACCGAGCGCTACTTCTCGCCGGGGCTCAACCTGGACTTCTGGGTGGTCGGGCTGCTCACGCTCGGCGTCTCGACGCTGATCAGCGGACTTAACTTTTTCGTGACGATCGTCGGGATGCGCGCCAAGGGTATGACCTTCATGCGCATGCCGATGTTCGTGTGGTCGATCCTGGTCACTTCGATCCTGATCCTGATCGCGTTTCCGCCGCTCACGGTGGGACTGGTATTCCTGCTGCTCGACCGCTTTTTCGGCACGCATTTTTACGTGGCAGCATACGGCGCCACTCCGATTCTGTGGCAGCATCTGTTCTGGCTCTTCGGGCATCCCGAGGTTTACATCATGGCGTTGCCGGCCTTCGGAATAGTTTCCGAGCTCGTGCCGGTGTTCTCCCGTAAACCTCTGTTCGGCTATCCGATGATGGCCTACTCGATCGCGCTGATTGCGTTCCTGTCGTACGGCGTGTGGGGCCATCACATGTTCGCGACCGGGATGGGTCCGGTGGCGGACAGCGCGTTCGCGATCACCTCGATGCTGATCGCGATACCGACCGGGATCAAAATCTTTTCGTGGATCGCGACGATATGGGGCGGCTCGCTCCGGATGACCACTGCGTTTTTCTTTGCGCTCGCGATGATCGTCGAATTCACGATCGGCGGCCTGTCCGGAATCATGCACGCGGCGGCTCCGGTTGACTTGCAGCAAACCGATTCCTACTTCGTCGTCGCGCACCTTCATTACGTGCTCTTCGGCGGCGTGATGTTCGCGCTGCTTGGCGCGATCTACTACTGGTGGCCGAAGGTCACCGGCAAGATGCTGTCCGAGCGGCTCGGCAAGTGGCAGTTCTGGCTCACGATTATCGGCTTCAATGGCACCTTCTTCCCAATGCACTATCTCGGAATGTGGGGGATGCCGCGGCGCATCTATACCTATGGTCCGGGCCTGGGCTGGACCTCGCTCAATCGGTTCGAGACCGTCTGCGCATTCATTCTGGGAATTTCGTTCCTGATCCTGTACATCAACATAATCAAAAGCACCACCAACGGGGAGGACGCGCCCCCCGATCCGTGGGACGGCCGCGGCCTCGAGTGGTCGATCACGTCGCCGCCCCCCGCATACAATTTCGCCAACGTTCCCGATGTCCGCGGACGCGATGCTTACTGGGTAATGAAGTACGGCCGCGCCGGCTCGCGCGGAGTCGCGATGTTCATGGCGGGGCAGGTCCCGCCGGTGCCGGAGAGCATGAAGGCGCCGCCCACCGAGCCGATCCACATGCCCGCGCCGTCGATCTACCCGCTGCTCATCGCGCTGGGTTTCGCTCTGATGGGCGTAGGTTTGATCATCGGATGGTGGCGGATCATCATTATCGGCGGCGGCACGATGTTCCTGTGCGTGGTCGCGATGTGCCTCGAGTATCCGCGCTATGGGCAGGAGACTCGCGCCCATGAAGAAGAAGCGTCGTCAACCGGCGGCGTCGATTTGCGCAAGGCCGGCCTCTGGACCTTCCTCGGCTCCGAGTGCGTATTCTTCGCGAGCCTGATCGCGACCTACGTCGTTTATAAGAGCCGCAATATCGGCGGACCCGGCGCGAGCATCCTCGAGATTCCGCTCACCTCGGTCAGCACCTTCGCACTCCTGATGTCGAGTCTTGGGATGGTTCTGGCGCTGCACGCGATCCAGCAGAATCAAAAGCGCCTGATGCGCCTCTGGCTCGGCATCACCATCCTCCTGGGCCTCGTTTTCCTCGGCGTCGAAGCATACGAGTTCACGCACTTCTATCATCAGGGACTCGCGATGCAGACCGACCTGTTCGGCCAGAGCTTCTTCACCCTGGTTGGCTTCCACGGCGTACACGTCAGCATCGGAGTGTTGTGGCTCGCGACCGTATGGTTTGCTTCGTTCAGCAAAAAATTCGACAAGTCCCGCTCGCTTACCGTCGAGATGGCGGGACTGTACTGGCACTTCGTCGATATCGTGTGGGTAATCATCTTCACGCTGGTCTATCTGATGCAGCAGGTTAAGGGCGCATGAGCGAGGCGACGCAAGCGACAGAAGCGATCGAGACGCAGGGGCACGACGAGAGCCGCGTCGAGCATCCGCACCACCCCGGCGTTGGCATTTACGTCATCGTGGCGGCATTTCTGTGCGTGCTGACCGGGATGGAGATTACGGTCTTCTATGTTCCTGCACTGAAGGCGGTGATCGTGCCGGTGCTGCTGGTGCTGGCGGCCGCCAAGTTCGCGCTTATCGCGCTGTTCTTCATGCATCTCAAATACGATAGCTGGATTTTGAGCGGTTTCTTTCTGTTTCCGCTGTTGATGGCGTTTATTCTGCTATTTGCGCTCATGGGACTGTTCGCGTATCTCTCGCATCACTTGGGATAATGGATTTAGACGATCTTCTGGGTGAGCATCCAAGTATCGCAATCGGCGTCGTTGCGCTCGCGATTCTCTATTGGCTCGCGTGCCGCCTGTGCAAGCGCCGTCCGACGCGCAGGCAGGTCGGATGGTTCAGCGCGGCGCTGCTGGTGATTTTCTACACCCACACCGGGCTCGACGAATACGCCGACAATCGGATCTTCTTCATGCACATGCTGCAGCATCTGGTGCAGGCGTTTGTCATCCCGCCGCTGCTGCTGCTTGGGACGCCGGACTGGATGCTGCGGCCGTGGGTGCTGAGCCGCGCGGTTAAACCGATCGCACGAGTCTTCACCAATCCGGTGGTGGCGTTCCTGTTGTTCTCGGCGGTGTTTGTAACCGCGCACTTTCCGCCGATCTTCGACAAGATGTGCCGCGACGAAAATTTCCACATCTTCCTTCACCTGTCCTTCATGACGGTCGGCGTGCTGCTGTGGTGGCCAATACTCAGTCCGCTGCCCGAGCTGCCGCGGCTTCCCTATCCCGCGCAAATTCTCTACGTGTTCCTGCTGATGATCCCGATGACCGCGGTCGCGGCGCCGATCACACTCGCGACGCACGTGATTTATCCGTGGTACCTCGAAGGGCCGCACGGCTGGGGCATCCCCCCGCTCGACGACCAGATTCTCGGTGGATTGCTGATGTGGATCGGGCAGGGCACCTACCTGATGGGAGTCTTCACGGTGATCTTCTACCGCTGGTCCCGCGAAGAAGATCGCGACCAGCCCCTGCTCACCACCTCGTCCCCCGCACCACCTCGTCCTCCCCTACGCGCACTTCATCCCCGCGCACGCGCATGAGCGTCGCGCTTCAGCGCTCGCGCCGCTCGCGCGGTCCGAAGAAACGATCACCGGACGATCCCGCTACTCGGGAAGAATTCGCAAAGAGGTTTGAGCTGCTGCTGCTGGGACTGCGGCGCGGAAGGCGTAGCTTAGCGTCCACAATGTCGTGGCCGAATAGACGAGGCCGCCGGCTGCGGTGAGTACCGCGCCCGCGCGGACTACTTCGAGCGCGCCCACAAGGA
>JBARDN010000092.1:0-14390 GCA_049795175.1 Binataceae bacterium (SeqCode)
TCGGAAACGATCTCGGCGAAGGTGCGGGCCACCGCGGAGTCGATTACTAGCGGATCGAAAATGCTTTGCACCGTCGTCAGCGTGTGAAGCCTGCGCGCCCGGATTGCGGCGCTGGACGCCATCAGTACGCCAAGATGAAGTTCCGCGATCGTTATAACCGAAATCGAGCCCGATTCGGGCAGCGCGCCGAGCGGACGACCATTCTCGCGCGCGATGAAGATCGAGGTATCGAGCAGGCCGCGATCGGTCATCGCCGGATCAGCGGCCATCAGAGGTCGTCAATCGTCGCGCCCGTCGCCGCGCCGATGTCCCGCGCAAACTTGCGGTCGAGCGGGGCTCGATCGAGAAGCTGCAGAACCCGATCCTTCGGCACCCAGGTACGGGCGCCGGCAATCGGCACCAAGTCCGCAACCGGACGCCCATCCACGGTGATTCTGAGGCTCTGGCCGGCCTCGACCTGCCTCAGCACCCGGCTGATCCGATTGCGCAGTTCGCGTTGCGGAATGGTCTTCATACGTGCGTAGCAGATTTGCTACATTCCACTATACCCGCCGAGCCTCGCGCGCGCTAGTCCGCCTACACATCCTTGAAGGACTTCTTTTTTTGGACTGATTCGATCGCGGCTTGCGCGGCCGCCAGGCGGGCTACCGGTAGCCGATATGGGGAGCAAGATACGTAGTCGAGGCCCAGGCGGTGGCAGGTTTTTATGCTGGCGGGGTCGCCGCCGTGCTCACCGCAGATTCCGATCTTCAGCTTCTTGTTTGATTTGCGACCGCGCTCGATCGCGATGCGCATGAGCTCGCCGACGCCGCTCGCGTCTAGTTCCTGGAACGGATCCTTTTTGTAGATTCCTCGGCTCACGTAGTCGTTCAGGAACTTGGATGAGTCGTCGCGCGAGAGGCCGTAGGCCATCTGCGTCAGGTCGTTGGTGCCGAAGGAGAAAAATTCCGCCGACTGGGCGATCTCGCCCGCCATGATGCACGCGCGCGGCACTTCGATCATCGTGCCGATCGTGAACGCGACCTTGATCCCCTTCTCCGCGAACACTTCCTTGGCCACCTCGCGAATCTCACCCGCGAGGATGTCGAATTCTTTCTTGTCACCGATTAGCGGCAGCATGATCTCGGGCAACGCCTTGACGCCATTCTTGCGCAGCTCGCAGGCCGCTTCGATAATCGCGCGCGCCTGCGCTTTGTAGATCTCCGGATAGCTGATGCCCAGGCGCGAGCCGCGATGCCCCAGCATCGGATTGAACTCGAACAAGCTGTCGCGGACCTGTTTCAGATGCATCGGGGTGACGCCGATTTTCGCCGCGAGGTCCGCGATCTCCGCGTCCTCCTTGGGCAGGAATTCGTGCAGCGGCGGATCGAGCAGGCGAATCGTGACCGGCAACGGCGCCATCTCTTTTAAGATGCCGACAAAGTCCTCGCGCTGCATCGGCAGAATTTTCGCGAGCGCCGCGGCGCGCTGCTTGGCATTCTCCGCCAGGATCATTTGGCGCACCGCTTCGATCCGCTCGGGGTCGAAGAACATGTGCTCGGTGCGGCACAAGCCGATTCCCTCGGCGCCGAATTCGCGCGCGACACGGGCGTCGTTGGGCGTGTCGGCGTTGGCGCGCACGCCGAGCTTGCGCGCCGCGTCGGCCCATCCCATGAATTTTTTCAGATGCGCGGGCATCTCGGGCTGCACCGTCGGCACTCGCCCGATAATCACTTCTCCGGCGGAGCCGTCGAGGGTCAGGTACTCGCCACGACGCACTACATGGCCGTCGGCGCTTAGGGTTCCCGCGTGGTAGTCGATTTCGAGCGTGCTGCATCCGGCGACGCAGCACTTGCCCATCCCGCGCGCGACCACGGCCGCGTGACTGGTCATCCCTCCGCGCGCGGTGAGAATGCCCTCAGCCACCTGCATTCCGTGGATATCTTCGGGCGAGGTCTCGACACGCACGAGGATCACGGGACGGCCCGCCGCGCTGACTGCAACCGCTTCTTCGGCGGAGAATGCGACTTCGCCGAACACGGCGCCGGGCGAGGCGGGAAGTCCGCGCGCGATGACTTGCTTCTTCGCGCTCGGGTCGAGACGCGGATGCAGAAATTGATCGAGCGTCTCGGGCTCGACGCGGGTCAGCGCGACTTTGCGATCGATAAGCTTTTCGTCGGCCATATCGACCGCAATCCGCACCGCCGAGATCGCGGTGCGTTTGCCGTTGCGGGTCTGGAGCATGAACAGGCGTTCGCGCTCGATGGTGAATTCCATGTCCTGGCAATCACGGAAGTGGCGCTCGAGTCGCGCGCCGATCGCGACCAGCTCTTTGTAGGCTTTTGGGAACGTCTCTTCGAGCGTCGCGTGATCACGCTTGCGCTCCGCTTCGGTCATACCGACCCGCTCGGCCATCTTGCGCCCCGCGATAAGGCTGTTGGGACGCGGGGTGCGCACGCCGGCGACGACATCTTCGCCCTGCGCGTTGGGCAGGAACTCGCCGTAGAAGCCTTTTTCGCCGGTACCGGGATCGCGGGTGAAGGCGACGCCGGTCGCGCAATCGTCGCCGAGATTTCCGAACACCATCGATTGCACGGTGACCGCGGTGCCCCAATCGCCGGGGATATTGTTGATGCGCCGGTAGGTGATCGCGCGATCGTTGTTCCACGATCCGAACACCGCGCCGATCGCCTCCCAGAGCTGCTCGTTCGGATCCTGCGGAAGGTCGCGGCCGACGCGGCGGCGGATCAGATCGCGGAACTCGGCGACCAGCTCGCGCAGATCATCGACCGAGAGATCGACGTCCTGCTTGACGCCGCGCGCGGTTTTCTTTTTATCGATCAATTCCTCGAACGGATCGGCGTCGTTCTTGTTCTCGGGCTTGAGCTTTAAAACGACATCGCCGTACATCTGGCAAAAGCGCCGATAGGAGTCCCACGCGAAGCGCGGGTTACCGGAAACCGCTTCGAGTCCCTTGACCGTTTCATCGGTGAGGCCGAGGTTCAGGACCGTGTCCATCATTCCGGGCATCGAAACGCGGGCGCCCGAGCGCACGGAGACCAGGAGCGGATTCTTCGCGTCGCCGAACTTGCGCCCGAGCGCTTTTTCAACTCGCGCGACGCTTTTCTTGACGCCCTCTGCGAGGCCCTTCGGGTAGGTGTCCTTGTGCGCGTAGAAGTAGTTGCAGACTTGAGTGGAAATTGTGAAGCCGGGAGGGACCGGCAGCTTGAGCGAGGCCATCTCGGCCAGGTTCGCGCCCTTTCCACCAAGAAGATCACGCATCGCGGCGCGGCCTTCCGCAGCGCCCGCGCCGAAAAAGAAAATTTCAGGATGCACTCGAGCCATTTCAGGTATTGTCTCCAGTTTCCAGTTGCCGCTTGATGCGGTTTCGATATTACAAACTCAGTTGTTGCGGCAGTTTGATTATTATTTGGTCCATCCGATTTTGTCGCTCACCACTTCCACCAGCCGCGCGATCGGCACCCGCTCTTGCATCGTCGAGTCGCGATCGCGCAGCGTGACGGTGTCATCTTGCATCGTCTGATGGTCGATCGTCACGCCGTAAGGGGTACCGACTTCGTCCTGGCGGCGGTAGCGGCGGCCGATCGAGCCCGCCTGATCGTACGCGGTAGTGAAGTGGCGCTGCAAAATCTCGCGCACCGCGTTGGCCTTTTCGGGCTGCCCGTTTTTGCGCAACAACGGATAGATCGCGACCTTGATCGGCGCGAGGCGCGGGTCCAAGCGCATCACGATACGCGCCTCGTTCTCGACGATGTCTTCATCGTAAGCGTCGAGCATGAACGCCAGCATCGCTCGGTCAACGCCGAGCGCGGGCTCGATCACCCACGGGCGGTAGCGCGTCTTGGCGTCTTCGTCGAAATAGGTCAGGTCCTTGCCGCTGAACTTTGCGTGCTGATCGAGATCGAAGCTGCCGCGCTTGGCGACACCTTCGAGCTCGCCCCATCCGAACGGGTACAGAAACTCGATATCGGTGGTGCCGCTCGAATAATGCGAGAGCTCGCCGCTCGCGTGCTCGCGTCGGCGCAAATGATCTGGCTTGAGGCCGTACTTGAGGTGCCAGTTGAAGCGGAAATCGGACCAATAGGCGTACCACTTCGCTTCCTCGGCGCTATCGGGCCGGATGAAAAATTCCATCTCCATCTGCTCGAATTCGCGGGTGCGGAAGATGAAATTCTCAGTGGTGATTTCGTTGCGAAACGATTTTCCGATCTGCGCGACGCCAAACGGCAGCTTGACGCGCTGGGTATCGACCATGTTCTGGAAGTTCGCGAAAATTCCCTGCGCGGTTTCCGGACGCAGATAGACCACCGAGGCGGTGTCCTCGACCGGACCCATGAAGGTCTTGAACATCAGGTTGAAGTTGCGCGCCTCGGTCAGCTCTCCGCCGCAATCGGGACATTTATCGCCCGCGATCTTGTCGGCGCGAAAGCGATGCCTGCAGACTTTGCAATCGACCAGGGGGTCGGTGAAGTTCTGTAGATGCTGCGACGCTTCCCAGGTTTTCGGATGCTGAAAAATCGCGGAGTCCAGCCCGAGCACGTCGCCGCGGTATTGGACCATCTCGCGCCACCACGCTTCCTTGACGTTGCGCTTGAGCTCGGTGCCCAGAGGGCCGTAGTCGAAGGTCGAGCCGAGGCCGCCGTAGATGTCGCTGGTGGGAAAGACCAGTCCCCGCCGCTTGCACAGGTTGACCAGCTTTTCCATCGTGACCGCATTGTTCCGCGGCGGATTTTCGTCAGACACAACTAAACTCCCAAGTTGATCATGTTGTGATCAGATTTTCGCGGCAGCGTCCGGTCCGAGCGTGATTATTTCCGCGCTTATGACTTTGCCGTCTGCGACTTCAAGGATCGCTACGGTGCCGGGAACGTCGACCAGGTTGTGCGGCAAAGTTGCGCTGCCGGGATTTACGACCAGGGTCGATCCGTAGCGCACGATACCCTCGACGTGGCTGTGCCCCTGCACGATCACGTCAACCGGGCCGCCGAAGTTGCGCTCGATCGCGCGGGCGAAGACCTCATCCGAGGTTTCGTCGGGCGTCGGGACCGCATGGACGAGACCGATTCGCACGCCCTCGAGCACGAGCAGATGAGCCTCGCACACGCGGTCGTCGGGATCGAGCCTGAAGCGGTGGCCGTCAAGGCCCTCGTCGCCGTTGCCCATCGCGGCGATGACCGGCGCGATTTTGGCGAGCTCGTCGAGCACGCGATTCACATAGACGTCGCCGGCGTGCATCACCAGATCGACGCCGCGAAATACCTCGAAGACCTGGGCGGGCAGATGCTCGCAGGCTTCGGGGATATGAGTGTCGGAAATCAGGCCGATTCGCATCTCGATACGTCCGGAGTGGAAATCTCCGAAACGCGAAGCGTAAAGGCTATCATGGGCTGGCGGCGTCGGCAATTTTGTCGAATTCGCAGCGCGCGGCAGGGCGTGCTAAAAGCGCACACATGCATCGGTCAGGCGCGGATTCGCCGGGGGGCAGGAATCGGCGCTCTTGCAGGAGGAATCATGAAGACTTGGAAGACTCTGGCGGCGGGCGGCGCAATCGCGATGACGATCGTGCTCGCGGGATGCGGTCATAAGCTGGTCGCATTGCAGGGCGAGAAATCGGTGCCGATGTATCCGGACGAGCAGACCTACACCAAGATTTCGTCACTCAAGCAGCAAGGCGGAGTGCAAGGAATGCTCGGCAGCGTCGGTCAGGGACTGGCGGCCAAGCAGATCGACGACCAGACCCCGGTCAAGGTGATCTCGACGGATGACAACGGCGCTCAGGTGGAGATCACCGACGGTCCGATGAAAGGGCAATCGGGTTTCGTGGCAAAGCAGAACGTCGAGTGAGGCAGCGTTTGGCGGCAGCGCGGAGGTCGCGGCAGGCCACGAGATTTGTGATTCTTTCGCACTCACCAGCAAATTTGTTTTTGCGTTTAGTATCCGATCCCGAGTGCATGCAATGAATGCGTTTCGCACCAGATACAGCACGATGCTGTAGAAACTGGAGGTGGGACGCCCACCTCCAACTCCATTGGCCTATTAGTGCATATCGGGTGCTCTTTGATCCTTGGGAACTGAAGTTTCTCCGGTGTACGAAATATCTTCCGCGCCACCGTCCACAAGGATTTTCTTGGCGCGGTCGCGCTCCTTGGCATCCTCTGTATGAACCGACAGCAGGATGTTCCCGTCCTTGACCTTTCCTTCGTAGCGTTTGGCCTCATATTCGGGAATCCCCATTCCTACGAGCGCTCCCGTGAGTCCTCCGACCGCTGCGACCCCGGCCGCGCCTGCAAGCGCCGCCATGATCGGTCCGGCCGCGATGAATACTCCAAGTCCTGGGATTGCGAGCGCTCCGATGCCGACCATCCAACCCAGTGCGCCGCCCAGAATTGCGCCGCCGCCGGCGCCGGTCGCCGCACCTTCGGGAGCCTTGGTGTGCTGTTCGTGGGCGAAGTCTTTGGTGCCCTGTTTGTCGGGGAACAGCACCGACACGTCATCCTGGCTGAATCCTGCCGCCTTCAAATTGTCGGCGATTGTGATCGCCTGAGGCTGGCTCTTTGCAATGCCTATTACTGATTTCTTTGCCATGTTGTCTCCTGACTATTGATTTTTGACCTGAATCTGATTGTCCACTTTGTCCGCACCTGCGATCGCTTGAGCTTTGCTCGCGATAGCGTCTTTTTCGTCTTCGGTCTTGACCGATCCGAGCAGGGTGACGCTGCCATTCACACTGACAATCTTCACGTTGTGCGCGAGCATCGAAAGCGACTGATCTTTGATTACCGCCCTGCGGATTCTACGGGTGAGAGCGAGGTCAGTTTTAGAGTTTGATTGCTGGCCGGCAGTCGTTGCGCTGGGAGCGGCAGGTGGCGCGTCTTGCGCCATCGTCACGGTGCCCATTCCCAATAATGCCGATGACAATATAAGGGTTAGTGCGAGTCGTTTCAAAGATAAATCCTCCTCAAACCGTTTTCTCAGATCGTCTTTTAGAGTACGTGACTAACTACGATCCAGATGACCAGATCCGTTCACAGGAACACCGAGTAGCCACGCGATTCCATATTTCATCAGACGATTCCTTTACCTCCGATAGTTACTTTGCGGTGTGAGCCGCGGTGTAGCGCTCCGTCGACGGCTTGGACGGCGGATTCTTCGTGAGCTGTTGCTTGCGCTCTTCAAGCTGCTTGCCCAATTCCATCAGGCGCTTCTCGCCGAGGAACTTCTTGGCGTCGGGGAACATTTCGCCTTCCTCTTCCTTGACGTGATGCTCCACGTCCTCTTTGAGGACTTTGATTTTCATGTCCCAGGTCTCGTCGGCCGGGGTAACGCCCGAGAGCTTCGCGAGCAGATCTTTTATCTGCTTGTGCTCTTCGTAGCCCTCGCGCACTTCGTCTTTGACGTTTTCCGACCGGGCTTTCTTGACCGCCGGGTAAAAAATTTCCTCCTCGATGGTGGCATGTACTTCCAGCGCGGTTTTTATCTGATCGAAAATCTCCTGCTTCATCTGACCGTCGTGCTTGGCCTTCTTTTCTTCCTTTTCTTCCTGTCCGAATAGTTTTTTGACGGCCGTGTGATCAGCCTTCAACAAGGCGATAGCGTCTTGCTTTTCCATTTTGAACTGCCTCTTGTTTGTTTCGCGTGACGTGCGCGAGGATGTTTTTTGAAAAAAATTCTCAACCTGCCGGATTGGAAAATTGCAACGGTTATGCCATGGGAGCGTAGCCATCGCTCAGAACATACGCGGCGAACTAACCAAGTCGAATGTTGCTTTATCTTTGAGGAAATCCGTTTCTTGATTTCCGGCAGTATAGTTCGCTCGAAGCCTGGATCCGGAAAACGGTAATTGTTAGCCGTCTCGGCGAAGCGATCTCTCACCAGGATCGCAGGAACGAAGCCATGATTCGGCATCCGTCAGACGACGCAAACACTCGGGCGATTTCGGTCACATCGCGCCCCAGTAAACCTCAAGGCATGACAATTGCTGAATCTTTTCTTCGTTGAATTCTTCGAGGTCTGTAGAATGGCTACCTTTGACGAAGCACCCCGCCGGATCGTTATGTTGGTCGATGACGATATAGACGTTCGCGAGGTGATGAGTGAAATCCTCATGGCCCGGGGATATGTCGTGCTCCAGGCGGGCAACGGCCTTGAAGCTATGGAAGTTCTGACAAAAACCGCGCGGTTGCCTTCCCTGGTATTGCTCGACATGGCGATGCCAACAATGGACGGCCCGGCATTTCTTCGAGTACGCGCCCAGGATCCGATCCTGAAAGATATTCCGGTTCTTGTGGTCTCCGGCTCCGCTCCGCCAACGGCAGCGACCGAAGGAATTGAAGGTTTTCTGCGCAAACCGGTAGAAGTTACGCAGCTACTTCAAGCAATCGGCCAGTACCAATAACAAAACCTGAAGCGGATTGGTTCGAAAAGCTCGCTCCAGGGTTTCTACTCGCCGACGGCGACCTTTGACCAGGGGCGTTCTCGTCATTTCGCCGAAGAATCAGAGGCCACAATCCGTGCTGAGCTTCGCCTGTGCGGAGCAGCAGCGCCTTTGTTTGCGATGCGTATGGCGAGCGGAGCGCTCGCAGTTGGCGATATCGCTTTGCGCTGCCGAGACTTTAAAGAAGGCTCTGGTCAGGCGGTTGGGTTTGTTTCCAATCGAAAGCAGATCAAGTAGTATCGGGCCGCGCTTTTGAGGGCGCGGTATCGAACGCGAGTTCGAGGCGACTGATTCTATCGAAAAACGGGAGCGAGTTGCGGGATTTTGCGCCGGCTAAAGGCGGCTAGACATGGATATCGACCCGTGCAAAACCGCGATCGCCCGTGCGGCGCAACCTGCTTGCGCTGGCCGTCATCGATTGGTCCCCGGTCTGATCGCGCTGCTCCTTGCAGCCGTGATCGCGATGTTTATGGGATCAAAGGCGGACGCCGCACCGGGTGGTTCGAGCAGCCGGACGCGTCTGCCAACCGCCGCCGAAACGGTCCGCGAGAAACTCAAGCCCCTGGAGTCGAGCCTGAAGGCTCGCGAACCCATTTTCTTGAGCGGCCGCGACCTGTCGTACGATAACAAGCAAAACCTGCTGACCATTACCGGCGACGCGAAAGTGACGGAAGGGCCGACCACGCTCAAGGCCGACGTGATCACTTTGCGCAACCGCACGCTAATCCATGCAACTGGGAATGTGCATCTGACCGACCCGGATTCCAACATTTTCGCGGATGAGGGAACCCTGGATTTGACGACCGAGGAAGCGACTCTGACGCACGCCAAAGTGCACGCCCTCGATCAAAGTTACTATCTAACCGGTAGTAAGTTGCAGAAAACGACGGGGCAAAACTATCATGCAGAAGATGCCACGTTGACCACCTGCACCTGCAACAGTGATACTCCGGATTGGAGTTTTAAGGCGAAGCATATCGATCTTGCGCTGAACGGAGAAATGAAAGCGCAAGACGGTTATTTCGACATTCTTGGACATTCCGTCGCACCGCTTCCGTACCTGCAATACAACACCGACCCAGAGCGCCACAGCGGCTTTCTGAGCCCGCAGGTTGGTTACTCGAGTTTGCGCGGCTTTTATCTGCTGCAGCCATACTTTCTTGATATCGCACCCAACCAGGACCTCACGGTCGCGGGCGATTTCGAAAGCTCGGCCCGCGTCGGAGGGCTGGCCGAATATCGCAGGGTGGAGAGCGACGAAGATTTCGTGCAGTTCACCATGAGTTATTACAATGAGAGCTTTCGCACCAATGCTAACCGGCTGAGTGACACGGTAGATGACCAGATCGCCGATCCAAACATTCCAGTCAATCGCTGGGGTATAGTGGGTTTGATGGAACAGCATCTGACGCCGAGTCTATTCGCTTATGGAACTGCAACCTCGGCCAGCGACAGTTTGTTCTTCCGTGAAATGAGCAACGTGGTGTTGTCCCCGCGGTATGGCTTGAATGGCGGGAACTGGCAGGTCAGCCGCAATGCGGATTCAGACCTGGGACTGCTGCAGGAATTCGAAAACAGTTTCGTGCAGCTCAACAGCATCTGGAACCAGGACCTTATTCAACCGCAGAGGTATGCCCTGCAGACCTTGCCGAGTCTGTCGTGGAGCGGTTACCAGGGGGTGGGCAATGGGTTCGGATTTCTCACCTACAACGTCTCCGGAGTAAACTACTGGCGCCAGGACGGCGTGGATGGATCCCGCCTCGATGTTAACCCGCAATTTACCATTCCGTGGTTGTGGAGCCGTTACCTGAACGGATGGATGACGGCAGGTTTCGATTACGCGGCTTACGACGTATCAGGGCGCCGGGTAAATGTGATTCCGGTCGGCACCAAGGGGCGAATTTACAATAACAACCTGACGCTGGGTCCGTCTGAGCAGGAAGGATTGATGCATCGGATCGTGCCAGACGTCGACATCGGCGTGCGAACAGCGCTGTTAGGAAAATCAGACTTGAGCTGGATGGGTCTGGGCCAGGCGACAGACTTGATCGTGCCAACCCTGGAATACGCTTACGTTCCGACGGTAAACCAAAATCGATTTCCGCTGTTCGATGAAACCGATCGGATAAACTCTCGCAGCTTGATCTTCTACGGTTTTTCATCGCGGCTCTTCTTGCAATCGGGGAATGTCAACCCCAACGCCGGCAACTACGGATACAATATCGCCCGAGGCAAGGTCGGCCCCAGTTTCAGCACCGCGAGTGGATTTACTGAAGAAGTTCTGCGCCTGAGCGTTCAGGAAGCTTATGACACCAGCAATGCGATTGCGCCGAACGGTTCGCGGCTCTCGGATGTAGCGTTCGGCGGAACTATATTTCCTAACCGCGTCATATCGGGAGTCACTTCTGCGGATTGGAGTCCGCGCTCGCAGCAGCGGCTCGACAGCGCGAGCTTCGGAGTTCAATTCCAGCCTCCGGGCCAAAAGCTGCCGACGGTATATAGCGGCAAGGAATCAATCGGGACATACGTGCAGCTGTCGTATGCTTACGCCGCTCCCAACGCGGTGCTGCAATCGCCGAGTTCGTCGACCAACGCCATTTCCATGGCGACCTTGCGCGCATACCTGAATGTGAGCAATTACATGGGATTATATTTCGCGCCGGACTATGATCTGGCTGCGAGCCGGTTGCTCACCGACGTCATCGGCGTACGTCTGAAATCAGCCTGCGACTGCTGGTTTATCGATGCTGGGTTCGATCAGACATACAACCCGAATAACACCTCGATCACGTTGCAGGTCACGCTGGGAGGTCTCGGCTCGATCGGCGAAGCGCCATTCGGCCTCAATCCGTTTCAGAGTGCCGGCTTGCTGCCGCAGCAAGCCGGCAGATTTCCGCAGATACCGCCGATGCAACCGGAACCGACCACGCCATGACTCGCGATTCTCGAGCTGGGTTCGTTTTTTCATTGTCACTATTGTTGGCTTTGCTCGGCGCGATATCTACCCAGAGCTGCAGCATCCGTTTTGCCGCCAATGGTACGTTACCTGATTCGGCGAAAACGATTTATGTCGACCATTTCGCCAACGCCACTCGCGTGCCCGGGGTAAATAACAACTATATGATCGCCCTCAAACAGGAGATCGCGTCGCATCATCGCCTGATCATCGTTGACGATCGTTCAGGTGCCGACTTGGTCTTGAGCGGGCGGGTGCTCTATTTCGGTACTTCCGCGAGGACTTCCAACTCGGTTGCGGAACCACTGGACTATGCAGACACGGTGTCGGTTGAAGCGAAGCTGGTCAGCAACGATACAGGAAAAATACTTTGGAGCAGCAACTCCATCAGCAGCAACGTGACGGCGCCCGTCGTCAGCCAGGCGATCATTCCTACCACGCCCCAGTTCCTTCGTCAGAACTTGCGCGGTGGAGATTTGGTCAACATGCCGGACCTGCAGGTTGCCGCCACTCAGCAAGCCTCCGCCAGACAGCAGTTGATGACGCAGGCGGCGAGCGAATTGTATACCGATATGGTTTGGGGTCTCTAAATTATCGGAATCCGTTCCGCCCCGTTTTTCGGAAGCTTGCAAGATAAGCAAGCTATCGGTCATGAGTGGGATATATTCACAGATCACGCCCTACGAACACGGCAAGCTGGAAGTTGGGGATGGCAACCTCGTGTACTGGGAGACATGCGGGAATCCGCGCGGGAAGCCGGCCGTAATGTTGCACGGTGGCCCCGGCTCTGGCTGCACGCCGTGGCATCGCCGACTCTTCGATCCAGCCGCCTACCGGCTGGTCCTATTCGACCAACGTAACTGCGGACGGAGCACGCCCCATGCGAGCGCGCCCGACACGCTTCTGGCGAGCAACAACACACCTCAAACCTGATCGCAGACATTGAACTATTGCGGCAGCATCTGCAAATCGGCCGCTGGCTGGTCGCGGGTGGCTCGTGGGGCAGTATTCTGGCTCTGGCGTACGCCGAAACGCATCCTGACCGCGTCACCGAAATGATATTGTGGGGCGTCGCCACCGGACGGCACAAGGAATTCGACTGGCTATTCCGGGGCGGCATAGCGATCCTCTTTCCGGAGCAGTGGGCGCGACTGCGCGCCGGCGTGCCGAAGGTCGAGCAAGATCGCGAGGTTCTCGAGGCATACTACCAATTGCTCAATGGTCCGGATCCCCGGGTTCGCGAGCAAGCAGCCACGGCGTGGTGCACGTGGGAGTCGGCAACGCCAGCGTGGCCTCCTGTTCAAGGACTCTCGCGGCGTTTCGCGGATCCGGCGTTCGCGATGGCCTATGCGCGCATAGTAACTCACTATGTGCGCCACAACGCGTGGCTCGAAGACGAAAGTTTGCTTCGCGGAGCCGGCGCGCTTGCAGAAATTCCTGCTGTCATGGTCAATGGGCGCTTTGATTTCCAAGCACCTATCGGCTGGGCGTGGGCCTTAAACCGCGCATGGTCATCCGCAGAATACGTGATCGTGGACGATGCCGGTCACGACGCCTCTGCCAGCGGTATGAGCGACCAACTGGTTCGCGCAACCGATCGATTCGCAAGGCGCGGATAGCGCTGCAATCGCAGCACCTCGGCACGGCAGACCTGGGCGAGCGAATTCGAAAACCGGCCTCGAAGACTCTGCGCCAAACTGGCAAGTAGGTCATTTTTACCGATCGCACACGGCTATTTCAGATAAACCTCGCGCAGCCGTCACTCTTTCTGGCATGGGCTGTGCTTTTACCCAAACGGAGGTTTTAGAACATGAAAAAACTTATGGGATTACTTGCCATTTCCACTCTCAGCCTTGTTGCGGTGTCGTTCGTAGCGGCTTGCGGCTCAACCACCAAGGAAGAAACAAGTCGCACTACAACCTATGTGCCCGAGGCTCCCCCACCGGTGGTCGTAACTCCTGCGCCGGTCGTGATGGCGCCGCCACCTGTCACTACTTCGTCGACAACGGTTGAGAAGCGTAGTCAGTCGAATACCACGGAACAAATGCCGATGGGCAATACGGGCGACTCCAGTTCCGTATACCACAGCGAAACCTCGACAACTGGCCCTCAATAACATTCGAGAAAAGTGATCTTCAGCTTAGAGGGCAGCTTTGGCCCGACATAGCTGAGGTTAAAAGGTTCGAGAGCGGGAAGGTCTTTGACCTTCCCGCTCACACTACGGCAACCACAGAGCAAAGGTAGAGTGAACCGCATGACAACTCAGTTCAAGTCACCAATGCGTGGTGCAATAGGAATTCTCGGTATAGCTGCGGCGTGCCTGGCGATCGCGACGGCAACCGCCAGCGCTCAGCAGCCGGGTATATCTTCTCCTGAAGCGGCAGGCACACCGGCCGCAACCCGCAAAACATCACAAGAGGAGCATGTTCACTCCGCGACTACGCACACCTATTCATCAGAAACCGCTCGCGCAAATGATGCCCTGCTCATCACCGAAGTTAAATCCGCCTTGGCGAATTCCGGTGTTACCGCTAACCAGGCCGTAGTAGTGGATTGCGACCATGGCACAGTGACGCTCGCGGGCGCGGTCGCTTCCGCATCGGCCGCGCATCAGGCGGTCGAAATCGCATCCGCAGTGCAGGGAGTCAAAGGTGTCAACAGCAAGCTGACCTGGTAAGCGCGCCGCTCGCGAGGCCCTTGGAGATGCACCAAGCCTACCTAAGCGGCGGCATGCGCACTCCTGGTATATTTCCTATCAGCCCGAAGCCCTGTAGGAGCCAGACGACAACGACGATGAACACTACTATGTTGAGAACACTCTTGATCCCGGCCGCCATCGGACTGTAGGTATTGATCAGCCACATAACCAATCCGATCACAACCAGAACAACAACTATACTCACTAGCGTCATAAGGCTCACTCCCGGGCGCGGTTCATCTTTCAGTCTCCCACCTTCTCCAGCTCAATTCGTGCTATCACTGCCTAACTTAGTATATGGA
>JBARDN010000093.1:0-6755 GCA_049795175.1 Binataceae bacterium (SeqCode)
CCCGCGATTCCGCATCTGACAAGCTGCTGTGGAAGCGCCGGTTACGTCGAGGCATAGTTCCCGTTCCCGTGCGGGAAGAGGTCAGGGGCTGCGTCGCTCCCCTACTTCCCTTTGTAATCGACGAACAAATCCGGAAATTGCTGCTCCAACGCCGCGATCTTCGGCAGATCACAAACTTCGATATACGGATTCCCCGGATTCTTCAGCGCGTAGTCCTGATGATAATCCTCGGCCCGATAGAACCCCTTGAGCGGCGTCACCTGCGTGACGATTTTCCGCGGGAACACTTTCGCATCATCGAGCTGCGCGATATACGCGTCCGCAATCTTTTTCTGCTCCGCGTCGCTATAGAAGATCGCCGAGCGATACGACGTGCCGACGTCCGGCCCCTGCCGATTGAGCTGCGTCGGATCGTGCGCGACCGAAAAGAAAATCCGCAGCAGCTCGCCGTATGTAATCTTCGACGGGTCGTACGTCACCTCGACCGATTCCGCATGCCCCGTCGTCTCCGTGATCACATGGGAGTAGGTCGCCGTCGCCGCCGAGCCGCCGGCGTACCCTGCCGTAGTATCGAGCACTCCCTTGACCCGTTCATAAACCGCTTGCGTTCCCCAGAAACATCCGCCGGCAAAGACCGCGGTTTGTTTCCCCGAAGCGGCGGCCAGCGGCGCATCGAGCTTGGGCGCCGGAATTGGCGACTTGGTTGCCGCGTACGCGACTCCGGCGAAAACCAGAATCGCAAACCCAAAAACCAGCGATGAAGGAATCAGATGAATATGCATCTCACAGCGCCTCACACTAATCTTGTCAGAACCAACTCGAGGTAGCAGGTGCCTACCCGCAGCAAACCATTGTCCAATCGCATCACGATTCAAGCGACCCTGCTTATACTTCATATTACACATACGTAACCAGTGTGGCATTCGGATCGGGGACGGGCGGCCCCGATCCGCCCCTGCAAATACAAATTTAATTCGTAGCGGCGCGTCGCGACGCGCCGGTTTGCGCGGGCGCAACCGCTTGCAGAGAGGCGATCCTCCGGCCTATACAAGCCTTGGGATCGAAGCGTCAGAATTTTCCAGCGCGATCTCTCAAGAAGAACATGGCGCGTCCTGAAGCAAAGAATCTTCGCCACCCGGAACAGGTCCGGCGTTTCCCTAACGGGCGGGTTGAGACCGTTTCCCATCGCGAAACGACCATCGGGCGGTTCTCATTGGAGCCCGGCTGGCGATGGTCGCGCGACGTAGGACCGATCGCTCACACCCATTTCTGCCAAAGCCATCACCTCGGCGTGGTTTTCAAGGGCCGCATCCGGATCGAGACTGTCGACGGCGAAATGTGCGAATTCGGTGTTGACGACGTTTACGATATTCCGCCGGGCCACGATGCGGCGGTCCTCGGCGACGAAACCTTTGAGGCGATCGAGTTCGCCTCCGCTGGATTTTTCGCCGTACCGACCGACGGTGATCGCGTACTCGCAGCCGTACTCTGCACCGATATAGTCGATTCAACCTCGCATCTGCGGCGGCTTGGCGACTCCGCCTGGCGTGAACTGCTGACGCAGCACAACCGGCAGACGCGTGAGGAACTTAACCGGTTTCGCGGACGCGAGATCCACACCACCGGCGATGGCTTCCTGGCCTTATTCGACGGACCTGCGCGGGCAGTTCGATGCGCGCAGGCAATCAGTGCGTCAGTCGGCAACCTCGGCATCGCCATCCGCGCCGGAATTCACACCGGCGAGGTCGAATTGATCGGCGACGACGTTCGCGGTCTTGCGGTCCATGAAGCCGCGCGCGTCGCAGGGGCAGCGACCGCAGACGAAGTCCTGGTCTCCTCGACCACCAAGCTTTTGCTTGCCGGCTCGGGGCTCGCGTTCGAATCCGCAGGTATCCATCAGCTCAAGGGCCTCGGCGACGCCTGCGAGCTATTCAGGCTTGCCGGACCTGGATGAGCATCGCGACCGCAGGCAGGCTCCGGCCTTCGCGACGCTGGCTCGCTTGTTTAGCAAGCATCGTGACGCGCTAGCCGCGGGCGAACCAGCGGCAGGATCCGGACATAGGTTCCCCTGCCTGTGCGCGAGCGCTGTCATTCCGAGCCCCTAGGGCGAGAAATCCCTCGCCGCGCCGCGCGGCGATTCTCCCGCGCCGAGGCCGCCGCCCTCAATGCCAGCCCGTCGAAGGAAAGGAGCATTCGCGATGACCACCTACGATCCCGCGCGCCACAAATGCCCGCTCGACACAGGCTGCACCACTCGCGTCGCCTGTTCCCTACAGCCGCTCTTCCCCCTTCCCGCGATCGCCTAAGGACTGGTGGTGTCCGCTCCCACCGTACAACTTACGCTGCCGCTCGCACCCGTCGTGCACGTACACAGACACTGATTCAGATCCGGAGGCGGCGGTCCGTCGAGGTTGAGCGCCAGAAATTCTCCCGTCCCGCTTGGAGCACCCACCGGAATCGTCGCTCCATTCGCAGTCGGATTCGGTACGCTGCACGGCGCGCATGCGCTCGCGTCGCATCGGCTCCCCGCGGCCGCCTCCGGATGATATGGCCCGAAGATTTGATATCCCGCGCTGTCCGAGCTGCCCGCAGTCGCGTCGGTCGAGACCGGGCACGAGCAGATATCCTCGTTAGGCTTCAGCTTCTGCTCGAAGCCGGGAAATCTCTTTCCCCGGCTGCTGTTCGAGCAGATAGCGCCGTCGCATTGCCCATAGGCGACAGGTGCGCTCACCCCGCTTCCGGCATTATCCGAACCGGGACAGGTATAGACTGCGGCGCTGCCGCCCTTGTTCACATTTTCCGGAAGGCTGAAGGTACTGACCCGGTAGCCATTATTTTTTCCTTGCCGGATCACGTCGCAGACATTTTTGTTGCCGGCCGGACTCGAGTAGCTGAGCTGCAGGCTGATGCTGTCGCCGTTCTTAAGGTCGCACTTGCAATAGGCGACCGAGTTATAAACGAAACAACTGGCCTCGGCGCACAGCGCGTATCGCTGATTGCTGCACACCACGAACGGCGTCGTGGCGTCGGGCGCCGAACCCGCCGGCGAGGCCAACGTCGGTGCAACACAAAAGAGCTGGACAGTCAGGATAGCGGCAACGATAGCCGCAGCTTCGATAAATCTGCGCATGATTCCCCCCTTATAAAGAGCCCTGAACGAAAGTATTAGTGTCGAATCCCCCGAATCAATCCCCTATTTCCCGCAAAGCCCTGAAATCTCCGCGCATCGTCCCGGACGGAACCGAACGGCATCTAAGCCATCCCTCCTAAGAAACATGATAAAGGATCAGTGGCACAGGCTTTAGCCTGTGTTCTTCTCCGCCCGTCCGCGCACTCGGTCGCCAGTGGCCCCTCTCGGTGGAGAGAGGTCTCTCTGGCCGACGGCCTGCCGAACGCGGCGCGCGCATACTTCTACCAGTGCAATGACGAGGTCTGGCGCAGGAGCATCGCCCGCGAAAGCTTCACGTAAAGGACTTTGCGCACACCGGGCTCGGCGTGGTGACCGCAGTCAAGCTCGAGCTGCAAGCGGTCGATCTGGTCGCCGATGCGGCCGGGATGAGCTCGGCGCAGACCGCCTGTCCGATCGAGCGATGCTGCCGCGACGCGCACACCGCCTCGCAACACGTGCTACTAAACACCGCCCACTTTGGAGTGGGGGCTGTTGGGGCTCCCTGCCGGATTCCCGGTGATCTGAGCAGCACCGCTCGCGACCCGGAATCGCGCGGCGCTCGAGCTACGAGAAACAAGATTGAGGATTTCTGGCGACGAATGTCGCTGCACGTCACACGAAGATAGAGAACTATCTTTATGCCCGAAGCCGGTTGTACTAAGCTTCGAGCCAACATGTCGATCTCGAAGAGGAAATCGTCGCGGCGGGAAACAAACCACTGACGACTGCGCTAAGTGAGGATCACGCTTCCGCTTGCCGGTTCCGATTGCCAAGGCGGTGAAGATTGAGACGGCGCGGCGCCGAATTCCGCTCAATGCCGTCTTCTCGAAATTCCATCAAGAAAGCAAACGTGCCGTCTAACAAAAAGAGACAAAGTGTCAACAGGACGAGACCCGATCGCTGGAAGGCGGATATCGTTCAGTCGGTCGATATGTACAATGAATGGTTTATGAAGTTTGCGCCCTCCGCCTACCGGAAAACGCGAATCAAGACAACCAAGGACGTTGAATCGACTCTGGCGAAAACGGCAAACCTTACGGATGTAAGCCCAAACCTTTTGCGGCGAGAATCCGGTGTCCTGCCAACCCTGCGGATGTCAACCTGTCCGCCACTTGCGGTGGATCGATTGATTGGGCTCGCGGGCGTATCAAAGAATCTGGTCGGACGTATGGAAGAGGGGAATTTTCCGCCGCGCATGAGCCCGGTCGCACTTGAAAACGACCTCACGAAGATTGGAACCATCATTGAACGAATGGCCGACCCGGATATTTTCGTCTGGCTCGGCCGTGGTGCGGATCCAACAGAACCGGAGATCCATCGAGCAGCGACGATCGTCGCTGACCGTCTGTGCGGTGCCATTGCCAACCCAATTATTCGCAATGCCCAGGAGCAGCGCCAGTTGGCGGCGATTGGAACGTGGTTAAAGACGCGCGGTTACCAGCCTCTTCCGCCCAAGACCAAATTCGATGCGATGCCGCCTGGAACATTCAGTTTCCGCCTTAACGTCCCTGTGAAGCTCGAAGGCCTGACGACGACGATTAACATCCCTGTCGACGCTGTCGCCATGCCGAAGAGCGCGAAGGCGGGCAACCTGCCGCTTCTGATCGAAGCAAAATCGGCGGGCGATTATACCAACGTAAACAAGAGGCGCAAGGAAGAGGCCGTCAAGATGAGTCAACTG
Organism: Binataceae bacterium (SeqCode); assembly: GCA_049795175.1. Classification (GTDB taxonomy): domain Bacteria; phylum Desulfobacterota; class Binatia; order Binatales; family Binataceae; genus JBARDN01. Next base: position 4,851 of record JBARDN010000093.1, read on the forward strand.
CGGGTTACTTACGGCACGAGGGTTCGTTTCATCCTGTTCCTGTGTGGGTATTTCGATAGCGGCTATCTCGGGTACGAAGCGGCAGAAGGCATCGACTGGGTGTGGGAACACCGGATCGACGAGCTCGCCGAGTTTGGATTGTAGGAATGGATGCGATCACAGCGATCGAGGCACGTCGCGTGGCTCTCCAGAAAGAGCTGGACGGCGACAAGACTCAGAAGGAGCGCAACCGCCTTGGGCAGTTCGCTACGCCGACACTGCTTGCTTCTGACGTGCTGACGTACGCGCGTACGCTGCTTGCGGAAAATGTTCCCGTGCGATTCCTAGATCCCGCGATCGGCACTGGCTCTTTCTATACCGCGCTGTTGCGCCATTTCCCTTCCGCGCGGATTAAAGCCGCTGCGGGGATCGAGATCGACCCTCACTATGGCAATCCCGCGCGCGAGCTGTGGCGCGGTCGAGCACTCAAAATCGAGCTCGGAGACTTCACGGCGATGAAGCCGCCAAAGCCTCCGAATCTCTTCAACCTCATTGTTTGCAATCCGCCCTATGTGCGCCACCACCACATGGGCGTGGAGGAAAAAGGTCGCCTTCAAGAGGCGACAGCCGCCGCGTGCGGAGTACGCATGGCAGGCCTGGCGGGTCTCTATTGTCACTTCCTCGGACTGGCGCATCCCTGGATGGCGGACGAAGGAATCGCATTATGGCTGATTCCCAGCGAGTTCATGGATGTGAACTATGGCGGCCCAGTCAAACGATACCTACTAAGCCAAGTGCAGTTACTGCGTATTCATCGATTTGATCCAAACGACCTGCAGTTCGGCGATGCGCTCGTATCGTCTACGGTTGTCTGCTTTAGAATGCGGCGGCGGGACCCTGACCACCAAGTAGAATTGAGCTACGGCGGTAAGCTTTCGAGGCCAACGCACACGAGGTTTGTGTCGGCAACGACATTACAGAACATGCGGAAATGGACCGGCTTGGCGGCAAATGGAGTCCAGGAACCTAAGGACGGTCTTCGGCTCGGTGACTTCTTTTTGATCAAACGTGGTCTCGCGACCGGCGAGAACCGTTTCTTTATTCTGTCTCGCGTCGAAATCGAACAGCGTGGGCTGCCGCGCGAATTCTTTAAACCGATTTTGCCCGGGCCTCGTCATCTGCCAACAGACGTGATTGAAGCCGAAAAGGACGGAACACCTAAGATCGACCGGCAACTGTTCATCCTTGATTGTCGGTTGCCCGAAGACGTGGTTAGAAAGCGTTTTCCGAAACTCTGGTCTTATCTGAAAACAGGCAAGCCGAGGGTCTCCGACACTTATCTGTGCAGCCGCCGAAAACCTTGGTATGCCCAAGAAAACCGCCCGCCGGCGCCATTCCTTTGCACATACATGGGTCGCAATCTAGTGAAGCGCGATAAGCCCTTCCGATTTATTTTCAACCAATCTCAGGCCACGGCGGCAAATGTGTATCTGCTGCTCTATCCCCGTCCGCCCGTCGCGAAGTCACTGGAAAGCGATCCGAAGCTAGGACTACTCGTCTGGAATTTTTTGGATTCCATTCCACCCGGAACCCTTCTGGGCGAGGGACGAATCTATGGGGGCGGGCTCTACAAGATGGAACCGAAAGAGCTGGCCAATGTGCCTGCGGATGCTATTGCCGAGCTTCTGCCGACGATGACGCATTCTCCTAAACAGCACGAGCTGTTCGGTGGACGGGCGGCTTAGAGCGACACGCACCAGCCATGCTGGAAGGCGCCAGACGAACTGCGAGAAATCTGCGCATGACGTATCCGTACGGGGGACCAAGAGAGTCGGACCGACAACACACTTCGGGCAAAAAAACAAGGCTGAACTGTTCAGCCTTGTTTTTTTGACAATTTGTGCACAATTGAACACATGGATGAAC
>JBARDN010000094.1:0-25373 GCA_049795175.1 Binataceae bacterium (SeqCode)
GACGCGATGGTCGGCCCAACTCCGGTCAGTGCGCTGATCCACGCGGCCACCATGGTCACGGCCGGCGTGTACATGATCGCGCGGCTCAATTTTCTCTACATGCTCTCGCCCGACGCGATGACGGTAGTCGCGACGATTGGCGCGCTCACCGCGTTCTTTGCCGGAACCATCGCGATCGTGCAGCCCGATATCAAGAAAGTCCTCGCCTACTCGACCATTAGCCAGCTCGGCTACATGTTCCTGGGCGTGGGCTCGGGCGCGTTTGCCGCCGGCATCTTTCACGTGATGACGCATGCGTTCTTCAAGGGCCTTCTGTTCCTGTGCGCGGGTTCTGTGATTCACGCGATGAGCGGGGAACAGGACATGACCAAGATGGGCGCGCTCAGAAAGCATCTGCCGATCACCTTCTGGACGATGCTGATTGCGACGCTCGCGATCTCGGCGGTGCCCGGCTTCTCCGGCTATTTCTCGAAAGATCTGATCCTCGAAGGCGCGTACGAGTCGGGCCACGTATGGCTGTGGGGGCTCGGCGTGCTGACCGCCGGAATAACAGGCTTCTATATGTTCCGGCTGATCTTCCTGACATTTTTCGGCGACTCGCGCGTCGGGCCGGACAAGCTGCCGCATCTGCATGAATCGCCGCCCTCGATGACGATTCCGCTGGTGGTGTTGGCGATCGCATCGGCAATCGGCGGATGGGTCGGCCTGCCCAAGGGACTTCTGTGGGGCGACGCATTCGCGCGCTTCCTTTCTCCGGTCGTCGGGAATTTCCATCCCGCGGTCGAGGCTTCCGCACTGGGCCTCTCGGCGGTGGCGACGGGCGTAGGGTTACTCGGAATCCTGCTCGCGTACGTCTGTTACATCCGAATGCCGGGGCTGCCGATGATCGTGGCGTGGCGCGCGAAGGCGCTCTACCAGGTGCTGCTCGACAAGTACGAGATCGACGAATTTTACAATCTGATCATCACGCGTCCGCTGTTCTGGGTCTCGAATGTGGTACTGAACCGCGCGATCGACCGCTTCCTGATTGACGGCACGGTAAATGGCGTCGGGACCTCGGTCGAGTCGGGAAGCCGGCTCGCGCGGCGTTCTGAAACCGGCAACGTCCAGCATTACGCATTCGTTTACGTGCTCGGCGTGCTGGGCGTGGTGGCTTACTACCTCTACCTGGTGAGGCATTGATGAGCGGCGGAATCCTTACCGCGATCGTGTTCGTGCCGCTGCTCGGGGCGTTGTTCGTACTGATGCAGCGCGAGGATCGTGCGGCGTGGAATTCCGCGTTCATCTTTTCGCTGATTCCGCTTGCGCTCAGTTTCGTGCTGTTCGCCAAGTTCGACGTGCATTCGGCGGAATTTCAATTCGTCGAGCAATACGACTGGATTCCGAAATTCGGAATCTCGTACCATCTCGGGGTTGACGGGATCAGTCTGCTCCTGGTCCTGCTGACCACGATCCTCATCTCGTTGTCGCTGCTCTACTCGGGCGGCGGCGATATCGAGGAGCGTCCGCGCGAATTCTGCTTTTTCATGCTGGTGCTCGAGACTGGGCTTCTGGGCACGCTGCTATCGATCGATCTTTTCCTGTTCTACGTCTTCTGGGAAGTGATGCTGATCCCGATGTACTTCCTTATCGGGATTTGGGGGCACGGGCGCAAGGTTTACGCCGCGATCAAGTTCGTGCTGTTCACGATGACCGGCTCGCTCCTGATGCTGGCCGCGATTATCTACCTGGTGCTCCAGGCCCGGCACGCATTCGGGCGCCTGAGCTTCGATTTGCAACTGCTCTACCAGGTGCCGCTTACAGAGACCCAGGCGCGATGGCTGTTCGCGGCCTTCGCGCTCGCGTTCGCAATCAAGGTGCCGATGTGGCCGCTACACACGTGGCTGCCTGATGCGCATACCGAGGCGCCGACGGCGGGTTCGGTGATTCTCGCGGGCGTGATGCTCAAGATGGGCGCTTACGGCTTTCTGCGCTTTGCGATTCCGCTGTTCCCGACCGTCGCGGTCGAAGCGGTGCCGCTGTTTCTCACACTCGCGGTGATCGGGATCATCTATGGCGCGCTGGTCGCGATGGTCCAGCCGGACTTGAAGCGCCTGGTCGCGTATTCCTCGGTCAGTCATTTGGGTTTCGTGATGCTCGGGATGTTCGCGCTCGATCCGCAGGGCGTCACCGGCTCGATCTACCAGATGCTCAATCACGGCGTTTCCACCGGAGGATTGTTCCTGCTGGTCGGGATGCTCTACATGCGCCGCCATACGCGCGAGATCAGCGAGTTTGGCGGCCTGTGGAAGAGCGTGCCGGTTTACGCCGCAATCTTCATGGTTGTGATGCTCTCGTCGGTCGGCCTTCCGGGACTCAACGGATTCGTCGGCGAGTTCCTGATTCTGCTCGGAACATTTTTGCGTAACTGGATCGCCGCCGCGTTCGCGGTCAGCGGTATCGTGCTCGGCGCGCTGTATCTTCTGTGGACTTATGAGCGCGTGATGTTCGGGCCGATTACCAAGGCCGTCAACGAAACCATCCGCGACCTTACCCCGCGCGAAATCGCCGTGATGATCCCGATTCTCGCACTGATGCTCTTCATGGGGCTCTATCCGAAGCCGCTCATCGATCGGATGGAGCCGTCGGTCGAAAAAATGCTCGCGCCCGTGCATATCGCCGAAGTTCGGCTCGAACAAAAGCGCATCGATCGTGATCGCGCGCTCGCCCAGCGCATCGCTCCGCTACATGCGCCCAAAACCTCCGCGCTGACGGTGGCTGCAGAATGACGCCGCTCAATCTTGCCGCTATCAATTTCGCATGGCTGCCGATCCTGCCGGTGATGATTATCGCGATCGCCGCGATGGTGGTGCTGCTGGCGGGCCTGCGCGTCGATGAAGAAGAGAGCGAAGGACTCGGATGGCTCACGCTCGCGTCGCTCGGGATCGCGTTTATCTTCGCGCTCGGCCTGGTGGGCCGGACTGGAGTCGCATTCGCCGGCGCGATTTCGATCGACGGCTTCTCGGCCTTCTTCCAGCTCTTGATCCTGATCACCGCGGCCTTTGTGGTGCTGATGTCGCTGGACTATGCCGGCGAGAATCGTCTGCCCGGCGCCGAATACTACTCGCTGGTCCTGTTCTCGACGCTCGGGATGATGCTGATGGCGACGGCCGGCGATTTGATCATCATCTTCCTCGGACTCGAAACCATGTCGCTCGCGGTCTATGTGCTGGTCGGGATGCGCCGGCGCGACCCGCGCTCGAACGAAGCGGCGATGAAATATTTCCTGCTCGGCGCATTTTCGACCGGCTTCCTGCTCTACGGGATCGCGCTCATCTACGGCGCGACCGGGACGATCAAGCTCGGACCGATCCACGCGGCGCTGGCGAGCAATATGGCCTCGAATCATCTGCTGATGCTCGGGCTGGCGATGCTGCTCATAGGGTTCGGCTTCAAGATCGCCGCGGTCCCATTTCATATGTGGACGCCCGACGTGTACGAGGGCGCGCCCACGCCGATAACGGCCTTCATGGCGGTTGGAGTAAAGCTCGGAGCGTTCGCCGCTTTCGTGCGGGTCTTCCTGATCAATTTCGGGCCGGTGAGCTCGCACTGGGCGATTGCCTTGTGGGTGCTGGCCGCGCTTACGATGACCGTCGGCAATCTGATCGCGATTGTGCAGACGAATATCAAGCGGATGCTTGCGTACTCGGCGATCGCGCATGCGGGCTACCTGCTGGTCGGAATGACCGCGGCCGGACCGCAAGCGGGCTCGGCGGTGCTTTACTATCTGCTCGCCTACGCGTTCACCAACCTGGGAGCGTTTGCCGTGGTCGTGGCGCTGGAGCATCGCGCCAGTATCAGCGACGAGATCTCGGACTATCGCGGGCTCTCGCGTCGCGCGCCTGCGCTTGCCGGTGCGATGACGATCTTCCTGCTCTCACTGACGGGCGTGCCTCCGCTGGCTGGCTTCATAGGTAAGTTTTACGTTTTCAGCGCCGCGCTCAGCGCGGGCTATGTCTGGCTGGTGGTAATCGCGGTTCTGAACAGCGTGATGTCCGCATATTACTACTTCTATGTGACCGTAACGATGTACATGGAAGAGGGTGGCGGCCTCGAGGTCGCTCGGGTATCCGCAAAACCAGCTCTGGTCGCCGCGATCGGCTTGGCGCTAATCGCAACGATTTTAGTCGGGGTCTATCCCGAGCCGTACATGAGCGCCGCCGCCAATGCCTATCAATCCGCGATGAGTACCAGCACCATCCACACCGCCGCACTGCTCCCGTGATCGTGTCGCACGCCGTCTGGTTTTAATCCTCTCCCTTTCAGGGCGAAGGATCAGACAGCGGCAGAGCGCCGGACGCGCTATCTACCGCCGCTTGGACTTCTTCGACGCGGGATGCTTCGCCACCTTGCGCGATGGAGCGGGAGTCTTTTTCGCGGCTGCTTTGGGCGCAGGCGCAGCCGATGCTTTCGCGGATGTTAGAGCAACGGTTCGCGCAGCTTCCGGCGCATAGGCGTCCGCCTCGATCTCGATCAACATCCGCGGATCCGCCAGCCGCCGCACTTCGACCATCGTGGTCGCCGGCGGTGACGCGGCAAAGACTTCATGATGCGCTCGCGCGGCCTCGCCAAAACGTCCGATGTCGGTCACGAACATCCGCGTGCGCACCACGTTTTCGATCTTGAGCCCCATCCGTTCGAGCGCGGTGCGGATATTCGCCAGCGCCTGGCGCGCCTGCACGTACATCTGGCCGGCGCCGACGATTGTGCCGTGCGCGTCGGTCGCGGTGGTGCCGGAGACCGCAACCAGATCACCGAAACGGACCGCACGCGAATATCCGACGATCGGTTCCCACGTCGTGCCGCTCGAAATTCGCGCGAGTTGGCCCATCGCTCAAGTCCTCCATGCGCCCGCCGCGAGCCGGGCGGGGCACGCGCTCAGTTATCGCGCGAAGGAAAGCTCTCTTCAAGCTCGCGCGCAATCGAGCGCATCGGCGGCCCGACCTGATGCGATTCCGGCACGAGCCATCGTACGATTGCGGAAATGCGCGAGATCAGTGTTGGCGGCTGGCGCCGCTCGCGATTCATGTCGAGCTCGGGCTCGACGATTCTGCCGCGCGCGTTTGCCCCCGTCGCGCCCGAAGCGAAAGAAAAACGCTTCTCCTCCACAAACCCATCCTCCCAGGTATTCCCTCGAGACCCACGGTCTGCCGTGGCCGCATCCCCACTTGATAATACAGAAACAAAACAAACTGTCAAAATATGCGCCCCGAAAACCGGCGCAGCCGGTGCCGCACGCGACGTTTATGGGCCGCAATATCCGCCCATCGCTTGAAGTTGCGTTGCGCGTATCATATCCTTTGCGGCGCTTTCAGTTATTGCGCTATGGTTGAGTAAGGAATTTTAAGGAGGAAGCGATGCGCAAAGTCCTGCTTCTAGCACTAGTCACGGTTTTCATGGGTGCTGCGGCCTGCAACAAGTCTGACGAATCGGCTCCGTCTGCTCCCGACGCAGCGGCTTCGGCGGCTGCGTCCACGGCTGCGTCCGATGCGGCCAGCGCTGCGGCGAGCCCGGCCGATATGGCCAGCCCCGCGGGAATGGCCAGCCCAGCCGCGCCGTAATTCTCTCGATTGCTTATGGCGATCGCCGCGCGCCGGCCATCCAGTCGGCGCGCGGCGCCCAGTCCATCGGCAATACCTGCTATGCGGCGAGCGACAGCCTGCGCCGTCGCGTAGCCCGTTGCGGTCGGTTGTTTACTCGATTCCTTTAACCGCGCCTTTTTGGCCGCGCTCGACGCGCGCTTGCCCTCGCGGACTGGTACGATGCCTGCGTCATGTCATCCGCCGCGCCTGATTCATCCGTTCCCAAATCCAGAGAGCTGAAAGCCGGATTGTCGCTGTTCGATTCCGCGACCTTGGTCGCGGGCTCGATGATCGGCTCGGGAATTTTCATCGTCTCGGCCGATATCGTCCGCCACGTCGGATCACCGGCCGCACTGCTGGCAGCCTGGATCGTCGCGGGCCTGATGACGATTGCGGGCGCGCTTGCCTATGGGGAGCTGGCGGCGATGATGCCGCAGGCTGGTGGACAGTACGTCTATCTGCGCGAGGCCTACGGCCAGCTTTGGGCCTTTTTGTTCGGATGGACGCTCTTGCTGGTGATCCAGACCGGCACTATCGCGGCGGTCGCGGTCGCGTTTGCGCGCTTCGGCGGGGTGATGTGGCCGGCGCTAGGTTCTGAGCTCTGGATCGGCGCGGGCAGCTTTGGGATCTCCGGCGAGCGCTTCGGCGCGATCGCGGTTATCGCGCTGCTCACCGCGGCGAATCTGCGCGGCCTCGATCTGGGCAAGATGGTGCAGAATTCGTTCACGACCGCGAAGATCATGTCGCTGTTGCTGATCGTCGTCGTCGGATGCATCCTGTTTCCGAATCCGGTTGCCGTGAAAGCGAACTTCGGCAGCGCACGCGCATTCCTTTCCCCGGTGATGCACGCCGGTTTCATCGCGGCGTTTGGCGCCGCGATGGTCGGGAGCCTTTTTTCCGCCGACGCCTGGGCCTCGGTCACCTTCACCGCGGCCGAGGTCCGCAACCCGCGCCGCGATCTGCCGCTCGCACTCGCGCTCGGCACCGGCGTCGTGATCGTCCTCTACGTCCTGACCAACATCGCCTATCTGTGCGAGCTGCCCGCGGCCGGAGTGGCGGGAGCGTCCACCGTGGTCGCGCGCGGAATCTCGCACGCCGCCAGCGACCGGGTCGCCTCGGCCGCGATGCAGGTGGTATGGGGGCGCGCGGGCGCCACGCTGACCGCGATCCTCGTGATGATCTCGGCGTTCGGATGCGCCAACGGGCTTATCCTGACCGGCGCGCGCGTGATCTATGCGATGGCCAACGACGGGGTATTCTTTGCGGCCGCGCGCCGGCTCAATCGCAATCGTGTTCCGGCGTTCGCTCTGATAATCCAGGGAATTTGGGCTGCGGTCCTGACGCTCAGCGGCACCTACTCCGATCTTCTCGACTATGTGATCTTTGCGCAGCTCTTGTTCTATGTGCTGACCGTGGCCGCAGTGTTCGTGCTGCGCAGAACGCGTCCCGACGCGCCGCGGCCGTACCGCGCGTGGGGATATCCGCTGGTTCCCGCCGCTTACATCGTTGCGGCGGTCGCGCTGATGCTGGATCTGCTGGTGGTCAAGCCAAGGTTTACGTGGCCGGGGCTCGGGATCGTAGTCGCGGGCGCGATTGTTTATTCAGTGATGCGGCGGCGGACAGCCGGCGCATAGGATCGCGTCGCGCTACGGAGTCTTGCCGGTTGATCCGCTGGTAACTCCCGGCGCCGGGCCGGAGCTTTCGTCGGTCGAGACCGCCTGGACCGGTTGCCCGGCGGCCGCACAATCGCTGGCGGTGAGTTTCTTGGCGCTGAACTCGTGCGCGATTTGCTCGAGAATTACCGCGCTGCGCGCGGGCGACTGATTGCCCCCCAGCTTGAACAGCTCGGCCGCGTTTTTCGCCGCTGCGTCGGCGTCGGAATCGGTTTTCGGAATCCCATAAATCTGAAACACCCGGCATAGCGACTGCAGCCCGTCGCTGCGATCGGATGCGCTCAGCGCCGCTGCCTCCTGGGTCGGAGCCGAGGGCCCCTGCGTTACGCCGCCCCCGCTCGAGAACATCCCGGCGACTCCGCGCAGCGCGGCCAGCACGACGATCACAATCACCACAACCACCGCACCGCGCCCAGCCTTCTGGCCGGGCGAAAGCTCGCTCCACGGGATGAGCTCGATTCCTTTGCGTTGTGGCGGTTGCGAGGCCGTATCGTTCACCCGCGGGCAGGGACGCCGCCGCGATCATGTTGTGCGCTCATGCTTTCAGCAGGCTCCGGCTCGACAGTACAGTATCCAAGAAAGCTACCTCGCGGGATATCAAAGTCAATATGACCCGCAAATTCGCCGTTCGGTTGGTCACGATATTTCCAGTCCCACCTATTTCACCGCGTCGAGGAACCGCTGCGTGTCCACATACTCGCGCACGCGGCGAATCTTTCCCGCCTCGAGCTCGAAGATGAAGCAGTACTCGTTCTCGTAGTCCTTTCCGTTGTTGACCTTGCCGCGATTCGTCATCTCGACGATGACCGTGTCGCCGTCGCAGTAGATTTTCTTAAACTCGCTCTTGAGTCCCTGCGGAAAGACGCTGCCGATTCCCGACATGAAACCCACGATCTCGTCCTTGCCCTTCTTTAGTCCGGAAGTTTCCGGCATATTTCCGGGGACCAGCCAGCTCACGTTGTCGGCCATGTTTGCGAAGGCAGCCTTAAGGTCGCCCTTGCCGAACGCCGCCCAAGTCTGCTTGACGAGTTCCTTATTTTGCTCCGCGTTCATCGCTGATGCTCCTTGTCCGGAAATTCCGCCGATCAAATCGCATCCAATGAATATCGCGTTTTGCCCGGGCGAGGCTATCAGGATGCGCCCGCGAAAAAATCGCGGAGCCGCCGCCGCTGACACCGGCGCGGACAGATGCCATAATTCCTCCGGAGTTAGACGACTCATGCATCCGGGGCATTTTCGCAAAGTTGCGCTAAAGTCCGTATCGGCCGCCGCGCCGATACTGATGCTCTCGATCGCGCTGGGAATCGCCCCAGCACCGGCGCGAGCGCAGAACGATTCTTCGCAGAGTTCGAGTTCCGGTTATCAAGACGGCCAAAGCGCTCCGAACACCGATATGTCAGCTCCCAACCCGGATGACGACGGCCAGAGCGTGCGCGTGCCGATTCCAGGCGGCGGCGAGGTTACCGCTGACGGTCCCGGCCCCGATCAGCAGGACAACGCGCAGCCTGGCCAGAATTGGAGCACCGACAGCGAGCAGCCCAATAGCGTCGGCGGCGGCACGATGGGACCGCAATAGAGACTTCCCGAACATTTCGCACGAGATGTTCCTTCGCCTTCCTTGAACGTAACCAATCCAAACAACTACTTCTGCGGCCTACATCGCAGAGGTGAAGACGTAGCCTCCGAGTTGCGCCGAGTAGGCTCCAGACGCCTCGGCGGATTGCTCGCCGGTTTGTGGCGGGGTCACCGTCTGATCGTTCCAGGTGAATGGTTGCGCACTGGTCTGGCGCATGATCGTGGTCAGCTCAACGTTGCTGCCGGTGGAATCGAACGAGAATGAAATCTCGACCGAGTCGGTGATGATCGGCTGCCCCGCCGAGAACGCAGCCGCGTCGCCAAGAGAAATCGGCTCGCGATCCGGATGGAAATAAACCGTCCGCTTGCCTCGCGCATGACCGGGCAGGCGCGGATTTTCCGGGGCCTTCGAGGTCGCCACAAAATCGATTTGGTAGCTGAACAGACCCTCGCCGAAATCGCCGCTCGGATCTGTGTGCGCGAACGGCCATCCATGTATGATCCCGCGAATCGTTCCGCGCTTGGCTCCGGTGCTCGAGTCCGCCAGCGTCATCACCGCGCTCGGCGCGTCCGCCTTGTAAACCTGGCGTTCGATGATCGGGAAAGGTCCTCCGCTGACGATATCGCCGGACTCCGCAGGCACCATTCCAACGCATCCTGCAATCAGCAGCGCCAGCACGAACCCGAGTAGCCTGCACTCAAGAGGCCGCATCGCTATCCACCCTCCCACTCCGCCGCGAACCTCCGCGGATCAGTACGCCGCTTCGAGCAATGCTACCAACTCGCGATCGGTGACATCGCGTCCGACCACGTTCGAGGCCGCAACCTCCGCCAGCACGGGAGCCGCGATCCGGCCGAGCTCCTCGTGCGCCACGCCGACGTCGCGCAGGCGCGTTGGCACCTCGAACTGTTTGATGAAATGCGCCGCCCGCTCCGCGCACTCGAGCGCCGCGGAGCGCGGATTGGCGGCGTCGAAACGCAGTCCGAAGCCTTGCGCGATCGCGTCAAAACGCTCGGGTGCGATGCCTGCCATGAAGCGCATCACATGCGGCAGCGCGATGCATGAAGTAATCCCGTGCGGCACGTTCCAGTAGGGTCCGATCTGATGGCCGAGCGCGTGCGAAATCCCTGCGCGCGTATTCGTCATCCCGAAAATCGACAGCCACGCCGCAAGCTGGCACTGCATCCGATGCTCCGTCTGTTCGGCGCCCACCGTCGCCATCGAGGGCCGCAGATGCTCTACCAGCATCGCGATCGCTTTCGCGCACAGCGTGTCGGTCACCACTTGGCGCCGCGTCGAGTATGAAGATTCGACCGCATGATCGAGCGCGCGCATTCCTGTCGAGGCCCATAGCCACGCGGGGGTTTCCGCGGTCAGGTCCGGATCGAGAATCACGGTTCGCGGCTGGACCCGGGGATCTCCGGCGCCGCCCTTGTGGCGCGTCGCCTCGTCGGTCATTCCGCCGAATGCCGTGAACTCCGCCGCCGAAAGCGTAGTTGGAATCGCGATATGCACCGTCTCGCGCGCGGGACTGCGCTTAAGCAGCCGCACGCCCGCAAGCTTCGCCATGTCGATCGGGCTGCCGCCGCCGAAGCTGATGAAGGCGTCGGCCTCGAGCCGAACCGCGTCGGCGACCAGCGCGTCCACGGTTTTCGACGGCACGTGCTGCGCGGCTCCGGTGAAAACCCCGGCAAGTGCGCTGCCCGCGGCGCGTTTGACGCTTTCGAGCAGCCGCGATGCGCCCAAAGACTTGCCGGTCACGACCAGCGCGCGCCGCGCGCCCCGGCGCGAAAGCTCCTCACCAAGCGCCGCGATCTTGCCCGCGCCGAAGATCACGCTTTCAAGATTGCCGAACCGATAGACGCCTGCGGTTTGATCCATTGGTGGTCCCCCTTGGTTCCGCTCGCACTGTCGGCCCGCGCGATGGCTACGGATTGATAATAACAACTGTTCCAATTGGCAACATCCGGTGAAGTTGCGCGACGTCGCGGTTGTCGATCGAGATGCATCCCGTGGTCCAGTTGATATCCCCGGCGTTGAGCAGCGGCACGTCGGTGCCGTGGATTCCGATCGATCCGCCCTCGCCGACTACGCGGCCGTCGCGCGCGCCCGGAGCCAGGTCGTCAGGGCGCAGGGCGGCGTAACGCAATCGATCGATCGCGCTCGGATAGTCGAGCGTCAGAAACCAGCGCCAGCGCGCGCTCGGATGCTTTCCGCTGATAATGTAAACGCCCTCGGGCGTGCGCCGATCGCCCTCATAGAGCTTGGTCCCATGCTCGTGCGAGCGGCCGAACACGGCATGGTAATCCTCGAACGGTTCGCCCTTGTAGTACACGTCAAGCTGGTGGCGCGACTTGAAGATCATCACCGCCCAGTTGGCTGGATTTAGATATGATCCGTCGCGCGTGTGATAGTAGGCGCGCTCGCCCGCGGTTAGCGCTTGGGCGGAAGCATGATGGTTCTGCGCGGACGCACCCGCCGACGCAGCCGCGGAGGAGGGATTCGCCGCCGGAGATTCGCCCGCGGCCGGCGATGCTTCAGCGGCGCGCTCCGCTTTGAAAGCGCCGGTGCCAGGTTGCGGAGCCCATCCGGATGAGATCGCGGGCGACCCTGCCGCCGTGGGTGACGGCAATGGCGACGACGCGGCACTCTGCGCCGCGCTCGATGAAATTTGGGCGAAAAGGGGAATTGGCGATATCGCGCTGGCCGCGAGCATCAGGATTGCGATCGCAACTGCGCGTGCGCTCATCGGTATCGCGATTCGGCTCACCCGCGGTTTATTATGCATAGGCTTTCGAGATCCATTTTGAAAGTGCCGTCGCTCCGGGTCAATTTATCATTCACGAAGCGCGAATTCCTCGCGGCTCAGCGGCGATAGGAGACAATACACGATGGAGACCAAGCTTGCGCGCGCGATGGCGGCGCTGACGACCGGAATCTACGTGCTAACGGTGGCCGACGGCGCGCGGCGCCACGGGATGTCGTCGTCGTGGGTGACGCAGGTCTCGGGCGAGCCGCCGCTGCTGATGGTGTCGGTTGACACTAATCATTTCACCGCCGGGATAATCGCGAGCACCGAAGCTTTCGGCCTGAACGTCGTCGGTGCCCGCGGACGCGCGCTCGAGGATTACTTCTACTCGGCCCGTGCGCACCGCCCCGAAAATCTGGAAGATCTTGATTACTCGCTCTCGCCGACGCTCGGTGTTCCGTGGCTCGGCCTCGCGATGATTTCGCTCGAAGCGCGCGTCGTCCAGAGTGTCGTGGCGGGCGACCACACGCTGCACATCGCGCAGCCGGTCGGAGTGCGAATCGCCGCCGGCGATCGTCCGATGACCTCGCTCGATCTCGACTACGTGTACGTCGGCGGCCAGCAGGTTATCGCTCGCGATCGCACCGGCTGGGATTGATCTCGCCAGTTCTTCAGATTCGCGCAAGGTTTGATCGTGGCAAAGTTTCTAATCTCACTGACTAACTCGCAGGCCCGGTTCATCGACCAGTACGGCAAAACACGCGGGTTGAACCGCTCTTGGATGACGGCGGGCCAGCGGCCCGCCCACCAATGAATGCGCCGCAGGCGCGCACGCGCGGGAACCAATCCAATCCACCCTTCCGGCGCCGATAAGAGGAATTCATTGGTGGGGCGCGCCTGCGGCGCACCCGGTCTCCCACGGGCGAGACGCCCGCGCCACTATCTCCTGTGCTGTGACCTTGTGATTCACTCGTCGGGACTAAATTGACCTGCTTGGAAATCGTCTGATAGCATCCGCGCGCGGAGAGCTTTTGCGATGCCGATTGAAAAAAATGAATTGCGCCGCGTGATGGGTCATTTCGCCACCGGCGTTACCGTTATCACTTCGCTACGCAGCTCCGGCGAGATGCATGGCCTGACCGCCAATGCCTTCTCCTCGGTCTCGCTGGTCCCGCCACTGCTGCTGATTTGCGTGGACAAGAAGGCCGAAAGCTATCCGTGTTTCGAGGAGAGCAAAGTCTTCACCGTCAATATCCTGTCGGCGGAACAAGAGGCGCTGTCGCGTAAGTTCGCGGTCAGCGGCGGCAACAAGTTCGAGGGCGTCAGCTATCGGATCGGCGCCAATGGCGTGCCGATTCTCGACGGCTCGATCGCGTACCTCGAATGCAGGCTCTCGGGGAGCATGGATGCCGGCGATCATACAGTCTATCTGGGCGAGATCGAACAAGCCGAGACGCACGAGGCGAAGCCGCTGCTGTTCTTCCGGGGCGGCTATCGTGAACTCGGCGACTGATCGCTTGCCGACGCCGCCACGGCCCGGCGCGCGCTGAAGCATCTGTAGTGGCAACCCCGGCACGACTTCCAGGACTGAGCGTCTTCCTGCCCTCGCACAACGAGGAGGGCAACATCGACCGCGTGGTCCGCGGCTACCTTGCCGAACTGCCGAACGTCGCCCGCGACTACGAGGTGATCGTCGTCAACGACGGCAGCCGTGACCGCACCGGCGAAGTCGCTGCGCGCCTTGCAGCCGAAAATTCTCATGTCAAGGTTGTCAATCACGAGGTCAACCGCGGCTATGGCGGCGCGGTCATCTCGGGAATCCGCGCGGCCTCGATGCCCTACGTGATGCTGTCGGACGGCGACGGCCAGTTCGACCCGAAAGACGTCGAAAAGCTGGCAGTGTTCATGCCCGAATACGACGTAGTTGTCGGCCGCCGAGCGCATCGCGCCGACCATCTGATGCGCAGGATCAACGGCAAGGCATGGACGATTCTGGTCCGCGTCGTGCTGGGCGTCACGATCAGCGATATCGACTGCGGCTTCAAGATGTTCAAGCGCGAGTTGCTCGACGGGATGGAGCTGCGGGCGCATGGCGCGATGATCTCGACCGAGTTGATGGCGCGGCTTATGGGGCGCGGCGCGCGGATTAAAGAGGTCGACGTACAGCATTTGCCGCGGACTGCGGGTGCGCAGAGTGGGGCGAATCTGCGCGTGGTGATGCGCGCGTTTCGAGAGCTGCTGGTATTGTACGCGGAGCTTCGCGCCGAGCGCAGGCGTCAGCCTTAGTGCATACACGGACCCTAAACGGGGTATCGTGATAGCCCGATTCGTCAAGCCGAACCGCGCGATCCCGGAAAATACCCGCGATTTTCAAGCGCTTTACCCTATTGCACCTGTGGCATGGCAATGGCTATATGCTCTGCGAAATGTCGGCCCAATTAAGGGCCACAAAGGTTCAAGGAGACCACAGTACAATGAAGCGTACCCTTTCGATTCTTTCGGCCGCCGTATTTGCCGCCTCGATGGCGGTTCCTGCGTTCGCCCAAGCCCCTTCGGGCAATGCGGCTGCGGCCGGCTCCGCAGACTCCGGCGCCCCTGCGGCGGTATCGACTTCGTCTGCGACGAAGCATCGCCATTCTCATCATCACAAGGCGAAGAAGAGCAGCACCGGCTCGAGCTCGGATTCCGGAATGGGCAGTATGAGCGCTCCTGCCTCGTCAGCCAGCCCTGTGGCAAATTAATCGATTACAAGGATTCGATCTTAAAGCACCGGAGGACGGCCGACCGTCCTCCGGTTTGCTTTGACGGGCCAGCGGATGGGTTCGTTTCGCGGCTGCGGGGCGGTGATTCGCCGCACAATAACGCGTCAAAAGCTTTTCGCGCGTTTTATCACCTCAATTTTCCTGCTAAATTCATTACTGCGCCTGAATTCATAAGGGAGCGGGCGCTTGCGTGTTGCCAAATCGCCGCGGCTGGGCTTTGATTTTTAGCTTGCTGATCGCGCTGGTCATCCAGGGGCGAACGGTCGCCCGCGCGAGCATTTCGCAACCATCCTCCGACCCCCAAGTCTGCGATCCACTCGCCGATTATTTTCTCGGCATGGAAGATTATCCCGAGGCGATTCGCCGTCATCGTGTCGTGCTTCATCAGCATCCGGGGAATGCGCTGGCGCACTATCATCTCGGTTTCGCTTACGGCCTGATGGGCGAGCATCAGCTCGAGCTCAGCGAATATCAGAAAGCGATCAGTCTCGGACTCGATGACTGGCAGTTGTTTCTGAATCTCGGCCTGCTCTATCTGGACAACGGGCAGTTGCGCGACGCGACTGCGGTGCTGCGCTTGGCAACGCTGCTCGGCCCCGATCATCCGGAGCCGCATTTCAATCTCGGACTGGCCTATGAGAAGCGCGGGATGCTCGAACCGGCGGAGCAGCAGGTGCTGCTGTCGCTCGAAATCGATCCTGATCAGGTGGACGCGCACAACACTCTTGGTGCAATCTATGCCGAAGAGGGCAAGTACATGCGCGCCAGCCAGGAATGGAACGAGATCGTGCGGGCCAATCCGGACTACGCGCCCGCGCGCGCAAATCTGAATATTCTGGAGCGCGTCGAACGCGGCCAGATTCGCGATACCTCGGCGCCTGACGGTTTTGCCGGTGGGCGCTAGCCCTCCTCAGCAACACGAAATTGCGCTCCCACGAAAGAAGAGGCAGGTGGTGGAACAGGTGGTGGAATCGGATCGGGAGAAGAAAATTTTTCGCGTAGCGGTTGTCGCTATATGCGTGATCGCGCTGGCGGCGGTATCTGCGAGACGCGCGCGCGCGTCGGTGCGGCATCATCATAAGCACACGGTTACCAGGCGCGCGCCAGCGCATACTGCCGTCGAGCCTTACAAAGGCGCGCTTCTGGAGGACGCCGACAGCGGCAAGATCCTCTACCAAGACAACCCGGACATGGAATGGCCGCCGGCCTCGATGGCCAAGATGACACTGCTGCTCGTCGCCGAAGATCAGATCAAGGCCGGCCGCGTACATCTGACCGATCCGGTGCGAATCTCCGAGCGCTCGGCGCATACGATGGGCTCGCGGCTGGGGTTGGTCGAAGGACAGGTTTATCCGCTCGGCGAACTGATGAAGGCGGCGCTGATCAAGTCGGCCAATGATGCTGCCGTAGCGGTCGCGGAGAAAATCGGCGGCTCGGTCGAGGCGACGGTGCGGATGATGAATCTGCGGGCCAAAAGCCTCGGGATGGATCACACGGAATATCACACGGTTGATGGGTTGCCGCCGCGTCCGGCCCACGACGTTGACCGCACCAGTGCGCGCGACCTGGCAACCGTCGCTCGCGCGATTATTCGCAGCACCAATCTTCTCCAGTGGTCGAGCCTCGAACAAACCGATTTCGATGGCGGTGTCTGCATGCTGCATACTACCAACCATTTGATCGGACACTTCGAAGGATGCGACGGACTCAAGACCGGATTTACGTTTCAAGCGGGCTTCAACGTGACCGCGACCGCGCGACGCGGCAATATGCGCCTGATTGCGGTGGTGCTGGGCGCGCCGTCCAATCCGCAGCGCTTCGCGCAGGCGGCAAAGCTGCTCGAGTGGGGTTTTGATCACTACACGGCGGTATCGCTCTTGAAATCCGGGCAGCCGCTGCCGGTCGAGGTGCGGGCCGAGTCGGGAAAAATGATCCAGCCGATAGCGGCGACCGATCTCAAAGTCGTGCTGCCCAAGGGCGACGTCGGATCGCTCAAGGTGACGTATCAGGTTCCGAGTGCGGTCAGCGGCCCGGTGAAGAGCGGCGCGACTTTGGGGCGGGTCATCGCTCGGGATCGCGGCGAGGAAATCTCAGAGACCGCGGCGATCAGCCCGATCGCGGTGGGCGCGGCACAGGCGGCGCAGGACTCCGACGGCTGGAATCCGCCGCGTCCGACCGCATACAATGAGCCGGCTGGAATCCAGGAGTCCCAATGAAAGTAGCTTCCAAAATACGCAATCGCCGCAATCGCAAACTCGCCCGCAAGCGGCGCATCAACCCGGTCCAGGCCAAGTCGCGTCTGCGCAAGATGCGCCGCACCCGAATCCGCGGCAAATAGTGAAGAAGAATTTATCCCGAGCATGGCCGGTGTGGGAATCCGAGGCTAAAGCGTATGTCCCGAGGAATCCCTATCTTCTGCGTCGCTTCTGATTGCCAAGCTAGCCGCCGAGCCGTCGGCCACCGCTGACATAAAAATCCGCCAGCGGGGCGGATGGCCCATCCGCCCCCATTGGCCTTTCGGCGGATCGCGATCACTGCGGCTGTGGGAATTTGCGGGGGTGGTAAATTGACACGCACCTGCTGCGACAGATAGCTTTGATCGTGCACCGTTTAATTCCTTACATCGGAGAATCCATCTGCGCGACGCATCGGTGATCGCCGTTATCCCGGCGCGTTATGCTTCGACGCGCCTGCCCGCCAAGGCTCTGGCGGAGATCGACGCGGTGCCGATGATTGTGCGCGTATGGCGGCAGACCACGATGGCGCGGCAGATCGGGCGCGCGGTCGTCGCGACCGACGACGAGCGGATTGCGGCGGCGGTGCGCGCGGCCGGTGGCGACGCGATCATGACCTCGCCCACGCATCCGAGCGGCACCGATCGTATCGCGGAGGTCGCTGCCAAAATCGAAGCGGAGATTTATATCAACGTGCAGGGCGATCTGCCGTTCATCAGCCCTGCCGATCTCGACGCGCTGGCGGCGCCGATGCGCGCGGATGTGTCGCTTGCGATGGCGACGCTGGCAACGCCGATTACAGACGCGCAAGAGTGGACCAACCCCAACGTGGTGAAGCTGGTGTGCGCAGCCAATGGTGATGCGCTGTATTTCTCGCGCGCGCCGATTCCTTATCCGCGCGATCGCGATGAGGTTCCCGCCGTCGCGTTGCGCCATATTGGCGTGTACGCGTACCGGCGCGGTTTCTTAATGAAGTTCGCCTCGATGCCGCAAGGAGTGCTCGAACGGATCGAAAAACTCGAGCAGTTGCGCGCGCTCGAAAATGGACATGCGATTCGCGTGGTCGCCTCCGTGGCGCCATCGCTGGAAGTTGACACAGCCGAGGACCTTGCGAAGGCCCGGGCTTTTGCGTCGTCCACCAGGCGGACGTAGAGGAGAGGAAATGTGGAACGCGGCAAGACCAAATTCATTTTTGTCACCGGCGGCGTGATCTCCGGACTGGGCAAGGGACTCGCGGCGTCGTCATTGGGCGCGCTGCTCGAGGCACGCGGCCTCAAGGTCACGCTGCTCAAAATGGATCCCTACATCAACGTCGATCCCGGCACCATGAGCCCCACGCAGCATGGCGAGGTTTTCGTTACCGACGACGGCGCCGAAACCGATCTCGACCTCGGCCATTACGAGCGCTTCGTGCAGACCACGATGAGCCGGCGCAACAACTGCACCACCGGCCAGATCTACGACACGGTCATCCAGAAGGAACGGCGCGGCGACTACCTGGGCGCGACCGTGCAGGTGATTCCGCATATCACCGACGAGATCAAGCGGCGCATTCTGGCCGCGTCGGAAGGCGCGGACCTGTGTATCGTCGAGATCGGCGGCACGGTTGGCGATATCGAAAGCCTGCCGTTTCTGGAAGCGGTCCGAGAATTCCGATGGGACCTCGGCCGCGAGCACGTGCTCAATGTCCATCTGACGCTGGTGCCGTATATTCCAACCGCGGGCGAGGTGAAGACCAAGCCGACGCAGCACAGTGTCAAAGAACTGACCGGACTCGGGATTCAGCCGGACATCCTGCTCTGCCGATGCGATCGGCCGCTCGACAAAAAAGTCAAAGCCAAGATCGCGCACTTCTGCAACGTCGAGGAAGGATGCGTGATCGCGGCGCCAGACGTACCGACGACGATCTACGAAGTTCCGCTGCGGTTTCATGAAGAGGGCTTCGACGCGCGCGTGTGCGAGAAGCTCAACATCTGGACCGGTGCGCCGAATCTCTCCAAATGGCGGCGCATCGTAAAGACCGCGCAAAATCCCAAGACCCAGGTGACCGTCGCGATCGTCGGCAAGTACGTCAACCTTGCCGATTCCTACAAGAGCCTGCACGAGGCGATCGCGCACGGCGCAATCGCAAACGAAGCCAAAGTCACGATCGATTACGTCGATTCCGAAGAACTCGAAAAGCAATCGCCCGAAGAGCGCCTGGCCGGCGCCGACGCGATCATCGTGCCCGGCGGATTCGGCGCGCGCGGCACCGACGGCAAGATGCGCGCGGTGCGCTTCGCGCGCGAGAACCAGGTGCCGATCCTGGGCATCTGCTACGGCTTGCACATGATGGTGATCGAGGCGGCGCGCAATCTGCTCGGCCTCAGGCGCGCCAACTCGCGCGAGATTTCGGAAGACACGCCCGATGCGGTTATCGACATCATGGAGTCGCAGCGAGATCTCGAAAAAAAGGGCGGCACGATGCGCCTGGGCGCGTGGCCCTGTATCGTCAAGCAAGACTCGCTTGCCTACGGACTCTATCGCCGCAGCAAGATCTCCGAGCGCCATCGGCATCGCTATGAAGTCAACAACGCCTATCGCGAGCAGCTTGAACAGATTGGTCTGATCGCGACCGGAACCTCACCCGACGGTCAGCTCGTCGAGATCATGGAGCTTAAGGGGCATCCGTGGTTCCTTGGATGCCAGTTTCATCCAGAGCTGAAGTCGCGCCCGCTGGATTGCCATCCTCTGTTTCGCGGACTGATTCGCGCCGCGGTGCAGCGCCGCACTCAGAGCGGACGCAAGCGCGCGACCGTCAGGGAGCTTCGGTCCGTGTTGTGAACGTCACACCGGTCAGAGTGGGTGATGCGATTTTCGGCGGCGACGCGCTGGTTTTGATCGCGGGACCGTGCGTGATCGAGAGCGCCGAGTCCTGCCTCCACCATGCCTCGGCGATTTCGGAGATCGCGCGCCGCGCAGGATTTCCCTACGTGTTCAAAGCCTCGTTCGACAAGGCCAATCGCACCAGCCACAAATCCTTTCGCGGTCCGGGCCTGGACGCCGGACTCGAGATTCTGTCGCGGGTGAAGCGCGAGGCGGGAGTTGCGGTCCTTACCGATATCCACGAGGCCGCACAGGCGAAGCCCGCTGCCGAGGTCGTCGATATTCTCCAGATTCCCGCGCTGCTCTCGCGCCAGACCGATCTCATTCATGCCGCCGCCGAGACCGGATGCGCGGTGAATATCAAAAAGGGTCAGTTCCTTGCTCCCCGGGATATGCGCGCCGCGCTTTTGAAAGTCACCGAGTGCGGGAATCGGCGCGTGATGCTGACCGAGCGGGGCTTCAGCTTCGGCTACAACAACCTGGTGACCGATCCGCGCTCGCTCGTGATTATGCGCGGCTTCGGCTATCCGGTGATTTTTGACGCGACTCACTCCGCGCAGCTTCCGGGAGCAGGCGAGGGCGGCAAGCAATCCGGGGGGCAGCGCGAGTTCGTAGCTCCTCTCGCGCGCGCCGCGGTCGCAGTCGGAATCGACGGCATCTTTATGGAAGTGCACGAGGATCCCGATCGCGCGCTCAGCGACGGTCCCAACTCCTACCGTCTGGATCAGCTTGCCGCGCTGCTCGGCGATCTCAAACGGATCGATCAATGCGCTCGCGAGGCCAACTCGCGCAACTGATGCGCGCGCGCTCCGATCACTTAGCGCAACGCATAGCAAGATGCCTCTAATGATGCCGTGGCAGCATCCAACGGGCACCTTGGTTTACTTGAAAAAACCTGCTTGATACCTTGGGCCTACGGGTATGATCGATGAGTCTGAAGTTAATTGCCAAGGCACTTGCGGCATTCGGGACGGCCGCGATCGTAGTGCTGCTGGCAGTTACCATCTATGTGGTACGGCATCGCGAGGATGCGCAGGCGCTGACCAAAGTCGCCAGCGTGCTGCCGGATTCATTGCTTCATGCGAAGAATTTCCACTGGACCCAGATGAAGGGCAGCGAGATGCAATGGGTTCTCTCCGCCGCCGACGCCAGCTACTCCGCCGATCGTAGCGGGGTCAAGCTTGTCGGCGCGAACCTGGCGATGACCTCGAGTGACGGCAAGGAAGTTCACGTCACCGCTCCGCAGGCCCTTCTTTACATGGACGGGAATCATATTCATCGCGCGGACTTAAGCGGCGGTGCGGTGATTCGCTACGGGGACTTCGTCTTGAGCACCGACGCGGTCAGCTTCGATCCTGACGCGGACACAGTCAACGCCGCTGGCCTGGTAACCGTCGAAGGCGAAGGCGTGAAGGTCACCGGCATTGGCCTGACCGGCAGTCCCAAGACGCGAGTATTCCAATTGCATCAGCAGGTGCGGACCGAGATTCAGCCGAAGAAGGAAAGCAGTGCGAAGATCAAGAAGAGCTGAACGCGATATGCGCGAGCTCAATCTGCCGCCACCTTCGGGGCGTGGATTTTTCACCGCTGCAATTGCGGCGATCGCGCTTGCGCTTGCCGCACCGGCGTTTGCTCAAAGCGGCGCGGGCTCTGGTGGCGCGATCGGCGATTCGATTCGCGCTGGCAGCGGCGACGCGCCTTCGGCTCCGGCCGCAGCGGCGTCAGTTGCGCCCGACGTGGTCGATCAATTCAACTCCAATGGCGATTCGATCACGGTAGTCGGCGGCGTTCCCGACGCGAACGCCTCGCCCGCGGCGAGCACGCCAGATTCCGCTCCCGCCGTTGTGAGCGCACCGGCCGCGGAAGCCGCACCCTCGCTCGCCGCCGCACCGTCACCGGAAGCCGCGCCTTCGGTTGCGAGCGCGCCTCCCGTAGAAGCCGCGCCGTCAGTTGCTGCTGTGCCTTCGCCTGAAGCGGTGCCATCATTCGCTGCGGTAGCTTCTCCAGAAGCTGCGCCGTCGGTTGCAGCCGCACCGTCTCCGGAAGCGGCACCGTCGTTTGCGGCCGTGTCCGTTCCGGAAGCCGCGCCTTCCGTTGCCGCCGTCTCCGTTCCGGAAGCTGCGCCTTCAGTTGCCAGCGCGCCCGTAGCGGACGCGTTTCCAACCGCCAGTATGCCGCCGCCGATGGTCGCTAGCTCGCCCGCCGCAGAGGCATCGATTGCAGCAGTTCCCACGGAGCCTTCGACCAGCCTGATTCCTGCTACTCCGGAAGCCGCCGTAACGCCTGCGGCCGCATTTGCCGCGACACCGGCGGTCTCAGCAGTGGCGAGCCGGCCTAAATCAAGCAACGCGAAAAAAGCCAAGGAAGCGACCCAGGTTGCGTCGGCGGGTCCGGCAAACGGGCAGGATCAGGGCGGCGCTTTCGGCGGACTCCAGTTCTCGAACAACAAGTCGCCAATCAATATCACGTCAGACACGATGGCGCTGGACTACAAGGGCAACTCGGTTCTGTTCACCGGGCATGTAAATGCCGCGCAGGCGACTGGGCATCTCTCCAGCGACCGGCTGCGCGTGAACTACGGACAGGGTTTCAAGGATGTACGAGAAATGATCGCCGACGGCAACGTGCGTATCAGCCAGGATACGCGGTGGGCGACAGGCGACCATGCGGTGCTGGATCAGACCAAACACACCGTGGTGCTTACCGGCAGCCCGGTGGTGCACGACGGCACCGATCAGATAACAGGCCGGCGGATAACGGTGTATCTCGACACGGGCAAGAGCGTGGTCGAGGGCGCGAGCGCGGTGATTTTCCCTAAGTCGTCGTCGCCGGGCCAGACCCAAGCTGATAATTCCGGGAGCAACGCAGCCCGGACGCCGTGATATGTTGAGTTAATGGCGCTCGAGGTAAAGCTCGGACAGAATCTGCAGCTCCGCCAGCAACTGGTGATGACCCCCCAGTTGCAGCAGGCGATCAAGATTCTGCAACTCTCGCTCCCGGAACTCGAAACGATCGTGCAATCGGAACTCGAGCAGAATCCGATGCTCGAGCCGCTCGATCAGAGTCCCGCCGAAGCCGCGGGCGACACCCCGATTCCCGACGAAGACAGCGTGCCGCCTGAGCCCGATCGCGCCGAGGCCGAAGTCTCGCCTTCCGGCGACGATCCGATCGACGACTGGGAGCCGGGTGCGGGCGCTCCGGAAGAGCCGATCCGTCCGCTCGAGACCGAGCCGCACGACGCCGCGATCGAGATGCGGGACAACGACGGACTCGAAAAGCTCGACTGGCGCGAATACCTGGAGACCTATTCCAACAACTGGCAGGAAAGCGCGCCGCCCGACAACGACGACGACCATCGGAGCGCCCTTGAGAATACCGCCGTGCGCCGCGGCTCGATCGAAGACCATCTAATGTGGCAGCTTCGGATGTCGAACCTCTCCGAGCCCGACCAGCTAATTGGCGCGACGATCATCTACAACCTGAACGACGACGGCTACCTGGAAACTCCGCTCGAGGAGCTGGCCACGCAACTCGAAACCGATGCCGCTGAGGTCGAGCGTGTACTGAAACGCGTGCAGCGCTTCGATCCGCCGGGTGTAGCGGCGCGCAATCTGCGCGAATCGTTGCTCATCCAGCTCGCGAATCTGGGCATGGAGGATTCGCTGTCCGCAAAGATGGTCGGCGAGCATCTCGATCTGCTGGAGAAGCATCGCTACGGCGAAATCGCCAAGCAGCTCGGCGTCACGGTCGAGATGATCGGGCAGGCGCACAAAATTATCGCGTTGCTCGAACCCAAGCCGGGCCGCGACTACGGCGGCGCGGAGCCGACCTACGTGGTGCCCGACGTGTACATCCACAAGCTCGGCGAAGACTACATGGTGACGCTAAATCGCGACGCGGTTCCGCGGTTGCGGATCGCGGGCTACTACCAGCGCGTGATGAACGACGTGAATTCGGCGCCGGAAACGCGCGAGTACCTGCAGGAGCGGCTGCGCTCGGCCAAGTGGCTGGTCAAGTCGATCTACCAGCGCCAGCAAACCATCTTCAAGGTCGCCAACTCGATCGTGAAGTTCCAGCGCGCGTTCTTCGATCACGGCGTGAGCCATCTAAAGCCGCTGGTGCTGAAGGATGTGGCCGAAGATATCGGGATGCACGAGTCCACCATCAGCCGGGCGACCGCGAACAAATACGCGCATACGCCGCAAGGCATTTTCGAGCTCAAGTTTTTCTTCACCTCGGGGGTCAAGGGTTCCTCCGGAGAAGACGTCAGCGCCGAAACCGTGAAGGAGAAAATTCGCGAACTGGTCTCCGCCGAGGAACCGAACAATCCGCTCTCGGACCAGGCGATCGCCGAGATGCTGCGCGTGCGCCAAATCAATATCGCGCGGCGCACGGTCGCCAAGTACCGGCAGGCGCTCGGGATCCTGCCTTCGGCGAACCGCAAACAGGTCGGATAAATGTCCGCCCAAACGCGAGGCCGTATGCCAGACAAACAAACCCAGGGAAAACGCAGCCGTGCGGTAGTTCGGAAAACCCGGCGCACCGCACGGATCGGCAAAACCGCACCGACGACTGTGACCGTCACCTTCCGCCACGTCGAACCGACCGACGCGCTGCGGCTCTACGCCGAGCGCAAGCTGGCGCATCTCGGAAGATACGCCAAGCAGGCCTGCTCCGCGCATCTGATCCTGTCGGTTGACAAATACCGCCAGCACGGCGAAGTTACTGTCCAATCGGGGCGCATCTCGGTGACCGCCGAAGAGGAATCGAAAGATCTCTACTCGGTAATCGATCAGCTCGCGGACATCGCGGGGCGCCAGTTGAAGCGGCATATCGAAAAAATCACCACGCGCAAAATGCGCTCGCCTTCGACCGGCGAGGTCTTGAGCGCGGCCGAAGAAAGCGCGGAAGAGATCAAGCCGTAAGGCAGCGAGCGCGCGCCGGGAATCTCCATAAGACTCACTGCGGCGGGAAAGGTTCGTCGATCGAAAGTTCGATCCCAGGCAAAAAGACATCCTGATGAAGATCACCGAAATTCTTAGCTCCGAGATGGTTCTGCCCGACCTTAAGGGAAACACCAAATCCGACATACTGGGCGAGTTGGCGGCGGCGCTCGCCGCGCAGTACTCGGAGATCAAGCTGGCGGACCTGACCGGCGTGCTGCTCGAGCGCGAGCGGCTGGGTTCGACCGCGATCGGGGACGGAATCGCGATCCCGCACGGCAAGCTTGCGCGGGTCACGAAAATTCTGGGAGCTTTTGGGCGGCATCGCGCCGGGGTTGATTTCGAATCGCTCGACGGCAATCCCACCCAATTGTTTTTCGTGCTGGTCGCGCCCGAAGACTCGGCGAGCCTTCACCTAAAGGCGCTGGCCCGGGTTTCGCGCCTGCTCAAGGACGATACCTTCCGCACGCATCTGATTTCGGCGGCGGGCGCGGCTGAGATCTTCAAGCTGATTCGGGACGAGGACGCAAAGTACTGACCCTCGCGCTTAAGTGCGCGCCGCGTCCGCTCGGAGCACGATGGCGCAAAACCCATCCGGAAAACTGCGGCTGATCATCGTAACCGGAGTCTCGGGTTCCGGACGCGCGTCCGCGATGCGCGTGCTCGAGGACATGGATTTCTATTGCGTCGATAATCTGCCGGTGGCGCTTGTGCCGGAGGTGCTGCGCCTGGCTGCGGGACTCGATCCGAGTCTGGCCGGAGTGGCGCTGGGAATCGCCGCGCGCGAACGGCTGGTCTTTCCGCAGTGGCCGCGCATTTTCACCGAGCTGGAAAACGAGGGCGTGCGGCCCGAGATAATTTTTCTCGACGCCTCCGACGAGGTGCTCGCGCGGCGTTACTCGGAATCGCGCCGGCCGCATCCGCTGGCCGAGAGCGGCTCGACCGTCGCC
>JBARDN010000095.1:0-9619 GCA_049795175.1 Binataceae bacterium (SeqCode)
GTTGCCGGGACAATCCACCGCTGACGATCGGGCGGTCGAGGATCTCGCGCGCGAGCTATCGGAGCGGCTGCGAGCGATGCCGAATCGGCAGGAGATGACCGACTATGCGGTCACGCTGCTGAAAGACGGCAACGAGGAAGCCGATCAGGCCGACCTTGCGCGCGATTCCAAAGTGAAGGCGGCGCGCGGCGATCCGTTCAATCCGATCGCGTTTGCGATTCCGCTGCTGGTGGTGGGGCTGGTCCTGATGGCGACCGGGCTTCTGACCGGGATGGGGATTCTGGTGGTGGGGATCGCGATCGCGATGTTCGCGTACGGATTGATAGTTCCGTTTTTCTCGCGAGGCGGCGGCCCGGGAAAGTCGTCCGGGGACGAGAGTTAGTGACGATCGCGCCGCAAATCAGCGGTTCTTCTTGCAGAGTCGCATCAAAATTAGGTAGCCTTACGCGCGGCGGAAGATTGGGTTTGGGAATCGAGGGGTTGGAAGCGCGGTTAATTTTAGGGTAAGCATCGGTTCATGTGGAGGCGGGCGTTGATGCCCGGGTAGTGGCTTAGATGGCGAAGTTGGACTGGAAAGAGGTCAGGCGCCAGATTACCGATTCTCAGGCGTGGCAGTCGATATTCCGCCACGGCTACGAAGACACGCCGCGCAACCGTATCCTGATGGTTTCGGGCAACGTCTGGCTGCATCTTCATCCGTCAAAAGTGCAAAAGCATGCCGTCCGGTTGCGCTTTACGTGGTGCATGGGCGGAATCACCTTCCTGTTGTTCCTGGTCACGGTAATCACCGGCGTGTACCTGATGTTCTATTACCGGCCGACCGCGGAATACGCATACGCGGACATGAAGTATCTCGAATTCGACATGCCGTTCGGGATGCTGATGCGCAACATGCATCGATGGGCCGCGCACGGGATGGTGATCGCGGTGTGGTTGCATATGTTCCGGGTGTTCATGACCGGATCGTATAAACCGCCGCGCGAGTTCAACTGGGTGGTCGGGGTTATTCTGCTGGTGCTGACGCTCTTGCTCTCGTTCACCGGCTACCTGCTGCCGTGGGATCAGCTTTCGATCTGGGCGGTGACAGTAGGCTCGAACATGGCGCGCGCCACTCCGCTGTTAGGTCATGGCGGCCCGTTCCACGAGGTCTTGGGCGTCAACCCGATTTACGACGCGCGCGCGTTTATATTCGGCGGCGCCGAGATCGGGCCGCATACGCTGCTGCGGTTTTACATCCTGCATTGCATCTTCTTTCCGCTGGTCGCGACCATCTTCATGGCGGT
Source organism: Binataceae bacterium (SeqCode) (assembly GCA_049795175.1). GTDB lineage: Bacteria > Desulfobacterota > Binatia > Binatales > Binataceae > JBARDN01. The sequence continues at coordinate 1,284 of JBARDN010000095.1, forward strand.
GCATTTCTGGCGCATCCGGCGTGACGGAATGTCGGGTCCGCTCTAGGGAAGCGCGGGAGTCTCGGATGGGTGACGTAATTTCCTATATCGCGCATCTTGGGATAGTGCGCGTCCTCACGGTGCCGGGCGCAATGGTGATCGCGCTGTTGCTGATCTGGCGCGCCGCGGCGCCTGCTCCATGGAAGGAAGACGATGACGCCGACACGGATCGGGCCTGAGCGCGTGCGAGTTAGTCTTAGCGGGTCCAGGACGCGCGAACTTTCGCCGATGGAATCGACAAGGGTTTAATCATGGCGAGCCACGAAGGAAAATCTCCGGGCAACGCTCCCAATGCTTCCAACGCTCCAATGATGATGGCGGCCGCGGGAGGCGCGGGTGCTCCCGCGCGTGCACCTGCGGCGGGTGCGCCGGCGGGCGGCAAGCGGATCGAAGTCCCGATCAAGAAGGCCGGCGGCGGGGTCGAGGAAAAACTCCACACCTGGCCGTTTTTGGTGCGCAGCGAATTCCTGATGACGCTGGTCATCGTCGTGGTGCTGACTATCTGGGCGCTGACGATCAACGCCCCGCTCGAGGAGCCGTCCAATCCGACTCGGACGCCGAATCCTTCGAAGGCGCCGTGGTACTTCCTGGGCCTGCAGGAGATGCTGGTCTTTTTCGATCCGTGGTACGCGGGGGTGGTGCTGCCGAGCTTCATTATCGTCGGCTTGATGCTGTTTCCGTATCTCGACATCAATCCGAAGGGCAATGGCTACTACACATTCAAAGAGCGGAAGTTCGAGATCCTGACGTTCTTTGTTGGCTTTCAAATGCTGTGGGTCTCGTTCATCATCATCGGGACCTTCTTCCGCGGACCGGGATGGAACTGGTTCTGGCCGGGCCAAGTCTGGGATCCGCATCTGGTCGAGTCGCTGACCAACGTCGATCTGCCGTACCTGTTCGGATTCCGCGACTACCTGGCTTCGGCGCTGTTCGGACTTTCGCTTATCATCGGCTACTTCGTGGTCGGGTACATCCTGTTTTATATGTGGGTTCGCGGGAGGCCGGCGAATGATCGATGGTCGGCGTTTCCCGGCGGTGGACGCGAGATTCTGCAGAAATGGGGCCCGGTGCGTTTCGGGATCACCGGTTTTCTGCTGTTGGCGATGGTCGGGGTGTTGATCAAGATGATGCTGCGGCACGCCTTCAATATCAAATACATCCTCGTCACGCCGTGGCTGAACATCTGAGGGCGGGCGTGGCCACGTGTATCTGCTGGGCAAGATACTGGAAGCGCTCGGATGCGCGGATGTGGGATTCGCGCTGTTCGTGGGGATTACGCAGACGCACGGAATGGGTAATGAGTATAAGCTGACCGGGATCGGAATTCTGGTTTTTCTGGTTGGCTATATCGCCGAGAGTTATTCCGGAGCGGATTCCTGAGTGTGATGAACCAAGCGGCTGCGGCATGCGGCGCGATCAACTGATTCGAGGGCGGGTAGGTAGGATAGATGGCTGGCAGACCGGGGCTTGATCCCACTGAGGAAGGCAAGTCGTACAGCGCGTTATTTGTCCTGATGGTCGCGCTGCTGCTCGTGGTCGCGGTGTGGTCGATTTGGGACGACAATGTCTCGCGCCGTCCATGGAAAGAGTACCAGGTCGAGTTCGACCGGCTCGCCTACGACAAGTACATGCAGGACGCTGCGGTTGAGCAGAAGAAGCTCGACGCGAATCCCGAATACGTAAAGCTGGTCAAGGATCTTGCCGCCGACCAGCGCGAAATCAGCTCCGGCGCCACCGCCGACAAGCTCGCTGCGCTCAAGAGCCAGCTGGTGGGCCTGAAAGTCACCTCCGACGAAAAGGAACAGGCGGCGCGCTTCACCAAGTCGTACATGACCGAGAGTTGGTACGACTACAATCACGCGATCCAGACCAAGCAGGATCCAACCAAGTACAAAGATCAGCTCGACCAGTTGACCAAGGACCTCGATTCGGAAACCAAGGTTTCCGACGCGGCCAAGGCGGCGGTCCAGAAAGTCAAGGATCAGATCGACGCGATCAATTCGCAGGTCGATACGATCACCGAAAAGCTCAAGGTCCTGACCAAGACCCGCGACGACCTGTTCGATAAAGCGGACGGCTACATGATTCCGATCAAATTCGCGGGCCGGGTCATCCTGCGCTATCCGAAGATTCCCAAGATTCAGCAGACCGCGATCGATGATTTCGATCGCAACGGTTTCGACGAGGCGATCGCGCGCGTCGATCGCTGCCAGTCCTGCCACATGGGGATCGACAAAAAGGGCTTCGAGAACGCGCGGCAGCCCTTTCGCACCCATTCCAATTTCGACGCGATTATCGGCCAGCATCCCCCCGACAAGTCCGGATGCACTCCGTGCCACGAGGGGCAGGGGCCCGCGGTCAATTCGATCGCGATGGCGCACGGCGACGTCGAGCACTGGGACCATCCGCTGCTGCGGGGGGCCGAAATGCAGTCGCGATGCGTCAAGTGCCACGTCGATGTCGGCTCGCTGCGCGGCAAGGACGATAAGCAGATCGCGATCAACTGGGTCCAGGGCGAACGCCTGTTCCAGCAGATGGGATGCACCGGATGTCATCTGGCGTTGGGCTACGAAAATCTGCCGAAGATCGGGCCGTACCTGAAGCTCGCGTCGGCGAAGCTCGACCCGTCGTGGACCGTGCGCTGGATCACCAATCCGCATCTGATACATCCGCACACCCGGATGCCTAACTTCATGTTCTCGCGCGAGCAGGCGACTCAGATCGCGTCGTTTATCCTGTCGAGCTCGGCCAAGAATTCCGCCGCGTGGCTGACCGCGCATCCGGAACCGCCGACGCTCGAGACCGATATCGCGAACCCGGCGTTCGTGGAAGAGGGCAAGGGACTGTTCGAGTCGGTCGGTTGTAAGGCGTGCCATTCGGTCGAGCCAAATCAGATCGGCACTCCGGTCGGAGACGACGCCCACTTCATTCCCACCGCGACCCGCACGGCCAAGGATTTCGCTCCGAACCTCGACGGAATCGCGGCCAAAACCAGCCCGCAATGGATTTACGCGTGGCTCAAAAATCCGCGCGATTTCTCTCCGCACACCGCGATGCCGTCGCTGCGGCTGTCCGACCACGAGGCCGAGGCGCTGACCGCGTTTCTGATGACCCACGGCAAGAAGCAGGAAGACCCGGGAGTCGAGACCGCGCTCAAGGATCCCGCCAATATCGAGGCCGGGAAAGCTTTGGTGCGCAAGTACGGATGCTTCGGATGCCACGAAGTCGAGGGGATGGACAAGGAATCGCGCATCGGCGTCGAGTTGACCTCGTTTGGAACCAAGCACGTCGATGAACTGTTTTTCGGGGACCGCACCGATATCCCGCAGACCTGGAATGACTGGACCTTCCACAAGCTGCAAAACCCGCGCATCTATGCGACCAAGGACGTCGAGCAGGTGATGCCCAACTTCGATTTCCAGGACGCGGATATCGATACCTTGCGGGTGTTCCTGGCCAGCCGCACCGACACCAAAGTGCCCGAACGCTACCGGGCGCCGGGAACCCAGCCGCAGGACAATATCGTCGCGGGGCGCGATCTGGTGAATTACTACAACTGCGTCGGATGCCACATTATCGAAAACCGCGGCGGATATATCCGGCGCTTTTACTCAGAAGACGAAATCAACTTCGCACCGCCAATACTCAATGGTGAAGGGCTCAAGGTGCAGCCCGACTGGCTATTCACCTTCCTGCAGGGGCCGACACCGATCCGTCCATGGCTGAAGATCCGGATGCCGACGTTCCACTTCACCAATGCCGAAGACGACACGGTCGTGAACTATTTCACCTCGCTCTCCGACGTCGAAGTGCCGTTCGAGTATCTGAACGCGAGCCTGATTCCGTCGGACATGCTGCAGGCGGGCCAGAAGCTCACGACCAAAGATTACTTCAACTGCTTCAGTTGCCATCAGCAGGGCGACAAGAAGCCCGAGGGTCCGCCTTCGGGATGGGCTCCCGATCTCGCGATGGCGCACGATCGGCTGAATCCGCAGTGGATACTGCTGTGGCTCAAGAACCCGCAGGCAGTGCAGCCGGGAACCAAGATGCCGTCATTCTATCCCGGCGGTCCGGACGATATCCTGAAGGGTAACGAGCCCGAGCAGATTAAAGCGCTGCGCGACTATATTTTCTGGTTCGGAACGTATCCGGGCAAGAGTCTGCCGGCGCAGGTCGCGGAAGTCGCGCCTGCGAAACCGGTCAAGGCATCCAAAAGGAAAGGTTCCTGAGGGACAGGAACCAAGACAAATTTTTCAGGAGGAAAATGGATGAACAAGCTCTCAATTTTCATTGCAACTTGCGCCGCCGTCGTCGCCGTGGGCATGAGCAGTTATCCCGCGGCAGCGGCCGGCGGGACAGTCACCGGAACCGTCAAGTATGACGGCACCGCGCCGGTGGCGAAAAAGGTTGAGATCACCAAGGACAAGGACGTGTGCGGACTCAAGCCGCATTTCGACGAATCCCTGATCGTCGGCAGCAACGGCGGAATCGCCAATGCGGTCGTGATCATCAAGGGCGCCAAGGGCGAGCTCAAGCCAAAGAATATCGAGTTCGATCAAAAGGGATGCGACTACGTGCCGCACGTACTGGCGTTCCCCGCGGGCTCGACCGTCGATATCATCAACTCCGACGGGATCCTGCACAACATCCATACCTACTCGACCGCGAATCCTTCCTTCAACATGGCGCAGCCCAAGTTCAAGAAGAAAATCGAAGAAAAGGTCGACAAGCCCGAGGTGATCAAGGTCACCTGCGACGCGCACGGCTGGATGAAGGGATGGTGGGTTGCGACTGATACGCCGTACTACGCGGTGACCGATGACAACGGCAACTTCACGATCAAGGACGTGCCGGCGGGCGATTACACCGTCCAGGTGTGGCAGGAAAAGCTCGGCACGCAGGATCAAAAGGTCGATGTGAAAGACGGCGCGACGGCCAACGCGAATTTCTCGCTGAAGCCGAAGAGCTGATTCGCATACTATAGTTTCACTCACGCGCGGGCCGGATGCATAGTCATTCGGCCCGCTGCTTTTTTGTCTGCTATTCCCGCGCGTGGCTGCCGCGCGAGGAATCCCGGCTTTGCGCGCCTGCGAATCTCCAACTAAACTCACTGCCTAAGAATCAGTATGAGCACGATGAAAAGACTGGACCGCCTCGACATCGCGACCACGGACCTGGCCGACGCGGCGTCGATCTATGAGAAGAACTTCGGCTTCGCAGTATCGCGCGATGCGGACGGCAACCTCGCGACGGTGAAGGTAGGCGACGCCGAGATTCGCCTGGCCGCCGGAGAAAAGGTAGCGGCGCAAATTGCAGCCAGCGGCGAAGGGATGTACGCGCTATGGCTCGAGGCCGAAGACCTCGATGTCGTCGCCGCGGCCCTGCGCAAGGTTGGAATCGATCCTGGCGCGATGAAACTCGAGATTGCCCGCCGAGTCCTGGCGATAGATCCAAAATACGCGAATCAGGTGCCTCTGTTCATCTTCGATCGCAAGAGCTGACCCGCGCCGTTCCCCAGTGTGCGCCTCTCCCTCCGCGAGAGGCCGCGGATGGCTTCGCACAGCGAAGTCATCCGCGAGTGAGGGCGGCCTACTGCAATCCCAACGCGTCGAGGATCCGCGCTGCCGCGCGGCTCACCAGTAGCGCAGGTCGGTGTATGGCCGCGTAATCGCGGGCTCCTTCAGGGTCCAGCGTAGAGCGCGCGTGTCCGGTTCGGCCTTCGAGGACTCCATTTCCTGTGCGAGTTTCGGCAGATGGTCGATCGGCGCCGCCAGGTAGTCGCGGCCGAGCTCGTGCGCGCGCCCGATAAATTGGCCCAGCAGTGCGGCCATCGCTGCTTCCGCGCCCTCGGCAAATCCGAAATCCAGCACCGCCGCGAGCGCGACGACGCGCTCTTCGTCGGAGCCGCGCCGGCGCCATCGTTCGCGCATGTCGCGGCCGCGGTCCCATAGCCCCGCACACGCCAGAATTCTCCCGGCGTCTTCGAGCACGAAATAATCGCGCCATCCGTAAACGCTCTTCCACCAATCGATCGAAGGATTCGCGCCGCTCGATACCTGTTCGTTCCAGAAGCCCTCGTCGAGCACATTGGCGAGCCATTCGGCGCTGTACGGCCGGAACAGATCCATCCCGGCATGCGTGCGATTGATAAGCTCGGCACATGCCGCGAGGTCCTCGCGCCGCGCGGGCCGGAGGAGGCGATCGCTGCCCGAAATCGCCTGCGCGGGGAACTGCGAGATCGATACCGTCTTACCGGGCACGGCGCCCTGGCGTTCGGGCACGTTGGCAAAGGAACTCGGCACGAACTTCTTCCACCAATTGACCACCGCGAAATTCTGCGTCCGCATCAGATCGTACTGGCCGATCGCCGGACGCCCCGAGCCGGGCGGCCCGTCCAGCCGCCGCACCTGATCGCCGTAGCCCATTCGCCGGTAAGCACGCTTGACCCTGAGCGCTTGTCCGTAAACCACCGATACGCGATGACCGCCGATCAGCACGTTGCGCCGCGAAAATCCGCAGCACGCGACTATCTCGTTTCCCAGCGCCAGCACCGGCAGATGCACGTTCTCCTGCAACTTGAATTGCGCAAATGCGTCGGGGCCGCGTTCGACGGTGACTTCCCATTCGCCGATTTCCTCGGGCGAGTCGGCCCACAGCGCGATAAACGCGTCGTTATCGGTTGATCCCGCATCCCGTCCGCGCAGATCGCCGGTGCTGAGCCGTTCGTGCCATTTGAGCTGCGAGGCGGCCTGCTCGGGCGAGAGTCCAAACCAGCTCCACGAGTCGAGCGCCGACGGCGCAAGCCCAAGCTCGATCATTCGGCGCGCCAGCTCGTCGGGCCATCCGCGTTCCTTTGCGATCCGGATGATCGCCTGATCGGAAATGGGCAGATCGTTTGCCTGAGACATATTGATTCGCTCCGTATCGAGATGGGTTTTTATCAATCGCGCACGCGAGCGTACAGTCGCGATGCACCCGGCTGCCGATCTGTGCTTAACTTCTGCCGATGCGCGCCTCGAAAAACTCGCCGACCAACGTAACAATCAAGGTGAAGCGGTTGCGGCCGTCGGCTACGATTCCCGCCTATCAGAGCGCCCACGCCGCCGGGATGGATCTCGTCGCCGATCTCTCCGCGCCGATTCTTATCGCGCCGCGCGAGCGCCGTCCGATCCCGACCGGAATCGCGCTCGAGATTCCCCCCGGCTACGAAGGCCAGGTGCGTCCGCGCAGCGGGCGCGCACTGTCCGACGGACTGACACTCATCAACACTCCCGGCACGATCGACGCCGACTTTCGCGGTGAGGTGAAGGTGCTGATCGTTAACCTGGGTGAGCGAACGATCGAGATTCATCCCGGCGACCGGATCGCGCAACTCATCATCGCGCCGGTAATCCGCGCCACGATAGTCGAGGTTGATGATCTGACCGGCACCGCGCGAGGCTCCGGCGGCTTCGGCCACACCGGCCGCTGACTTCCGCCAATTTTATAGTGGGCTTACCGTTTCTTTCGTCCCGCGTGTTACGGAAAATTTTCCGCGAAGAGTCTATGGTCATTTTGTATCAAATATTTTGGCGCCACCGTTGAGCAATTGCCGGGCCCCCTTACTCGGCGGCCGTAACTGGGCTAAAATGCTCTGGTGAAGCAACTGCTTCCAACGCTCTCCGCCACGTCCCATAAAAACACGAGCATCATCTCGCGGCCTCACTATGGCTGTGGCAATCGTGTGCGTCTCGCAGATTGCGAAATTTACCAAACCAACCCAATTAATTCTGAATTTTCTGGCTTTTATTTAGGAATTATTTCGATAGGTTACGAGTCATTTGCCTATTCATTAGGCAAAAAATCGACTGACCAAAATAGCGCTTTTCGAGGCCTTACTAAGCCGTGAGCAGTGTCAAACATGCTGCGGAAGAAGCCCTGATGGCGGTCACGCCGATCGACGGACGCTATCGCGCGCGCACCGTGGCGCTGCAAAATTACTTCAGCGAATTTGCGCTTATCCGCTATCGTGTCCGAGTCGAAATCGAATGGTACCTGTCGCTAGCCGCGAGTTCTGCGTTCACCGCACTCGCGCCGCTTCCGGCCGCGTCGATCGCGAAGCTCCGCGCGATTTATGCCGACTTCTCGCTCGCCGACGCCGAGCGCGTCAAAGCGCTCGAGGCCGAAACCAATCACGACGTCAAGGCGGTCGAGTATTTTGTCAAAGAAAAAATCGCCGTGCTCGATTCCAAACTGCCGGTCGAGATCGTGCACTTCGCCTGCACCAGCGAGGACATCAACAATCTCGCCTACGCGCT